>CAWVYB010000095.1:0-7967 GCA_963934215.1 uncultured Flavobacteriales bacterium
CTCCACAAATCACTCAGAAAATCAAGCACCTCTGCTTTTTTCCTTTTCTGCGCTTTTCCATGCGCCTTTTCCATCTGCTTCAGCTGCTCATCTCGGATGGTCTCCGCCTGAGTCAACTCCATGCTCCCATCAGCGATGAGGCGTTCCATGTAAATCTTGAGCGGATTTGAATGCTGGCTGATCGCTTTGTAAAGCTGCGGCTGTGTGAACATCGGTTCATCCCCTTCATTGTGGCCATATTTTCGGTAACCCAACAGGTCGATGAAAACATCCCGCTTCCATTCTTGTCGATACTTCAATGCAATGCGCATGACTTGCACAACCGCTTCTGCATCATCCGCATTGACATGGAAGCTCAATGCTTGGGTCACCTTGCTCACATCTGTGCAATATGTTGAAGACCGTGCGTCCAAATAATTCGTTGTGAAGCCAACTTGATTGTTGACCACGATATGCACTGTACCCCCTGTACGGTAACCGTCCAGTTGGGCCATTTGCGCCAATTCGTAAACAACCCCTTGACCAGCGAATGCAGCATCTCCATGGATCAAGATGGGCAACACTTTGGTCTCATCCCCTCCCAAATCATCAATGCGAGCTCGAGCCATCCCTTGTACCACGGGTCCAACGGCCTCCAAGTGCGAAGGGTTCGGAGCCAATGAAATAGAGACTGACTCGCCCGAGTCCGCAGTTACTGTTTTCGAATAACCCAAATGGTACTTGACATCTCCGTCAAATTCCATTTCATCATCGTAAGCCTTGCCTTCAAATTCACAGAAAATCTCTTCGTATGGTTTGCCCAAGACATGTGCCAACGTGGACAATCGACCCCGGTGTGCCATGCCAATGAAAACCTCCTGAACACCCTGCAATGTCCCTTCTTCAATCACGGCGTCCAACGCAGCAATCAAGGTCTCCCCTCCCTCCAATGAGAACCGCTTTTGGCCCACAAATTTTTTCTGCAAGAACTCTTCAAACAAGGTTGCTTGCGATAGCTTCTTTAAGATCTGAATCCGGTCGGCCAATTCGATCCGCGGACGATTCGCTAACTCAATATTTTTTCGCACCCACGCCTTGCGATCCACATCTTGGATCATCATGTACTCAATTCCGATGCTATGGCAGTAAGTCTCCTCGAGGTGTTCAACAATCTGTTGCAAAGTCGCTTGCCCCAATCCCACCTTATGTCCTGCTTGAAATACCACGGGCAAGTCCAATTCAGTCAGTCCAAAATTGGACAAGCTCAAATCCGGCGTGTATACCCGACGTGCGCGAACGGGATTGGTCCGGGTAAATAGGTGTCCTCGCGAGCGGTACGCTTGAATCAAGTTGATGACTTGAAATTCCTTGAGCGTTTGAGGGGTCGGCGCTTCCTTATCATAGGAGGCCAAAGCCAAATCAAAACCTTTGAAAAAAAGCTGCCAACTCGCGTCGACGGACTCGGGGTCAGAGCAGTATTGCTGGTATAGCGCGTCCAGTGCGTTTGGCTCTGCCTGACTGATAAAATCTAGAGGGTCCATGAGGACAGTACGTGTTTCGACTCACAAAGATACATGACCGCAAGCACCAAGCCTATTTACAGCGATGCAAAAGCGTGAGACCTATGAATAACTCCAGCGCGTCCAAACTTTGAGGGCAGCGCGTTGAAGTGACTTCTCGGCCAATTGCTTCGATGCCTCCTCTCGATCACAATCATGCAGAATACTTCGGACAAGCCCCTCGCCTAAATCAAGTCTGTAAAAAGCAGTAAACACGGGGGTTGCGCTGCGATCTAAACTCCATGAAATATGGTCCTCAAGCAACTGCAGCAGTGAAATTGATGCCGCAGTCACACGCTCGGGGTCCCATTCGAAGTCTTTGATCAATTGCTCTTGAACAGCCTCCAAGAATTTCGAGTGATTCCATTCATCAGGAGTTTCTCGATCCGGCAGCATCACCTCCCATTCCATGTTAGTACTGTCGCGTCGTCACCAATCCAGCAACAAATTCAAACCAGTCCCGGTGAGTCTCTTGAAGATCCAAGGCATCCATGCAAGAGATCGCCGCTTCAACGCACCCTTCCATACGGTGACGCGCTGCGACATCGGAGCCCAATTCGACCATGATCGCTTTGACAGCGAGGATCTTACTTTCGTGGTCATGGCCCCTGCCGTTCCACCGTTGTAATTCCTCCCGTTGCGCCGCAGATGCCTCCTCCCACGTGTGAATGCGCAAATATGTTTTTTTGTCCGAGAGGATGTCTCCACCCATTTGCTTTCCCGTTGCAGCCGTACCGAAGGCGTCCAGTAAATCGTCTTGCATTTGAAAAGCCAATCCCAACTGCTCTCCCAATTGATACCACAATTGAATCCGGTCCTCTGAGGCACCGGCAGCTCGGGCGCCTAACGCCAAAGATGCGGCAACAAGAACAGATGTCTTCAAGCGAATCATGTTCCAATATTCGTCCAACGTGACATCTTCACGCAATTCAAAAGCCATATCCGCCTGCTGGCCAATGCACACCTCTAAAGCCGTTTGATTGAATAATTGCAACGCCTTGGGCAACGCCGACGCGTTCAGGCCCGTTAACGCCATCGAAGCCAATGTAAACATCGCGTCTCCTGAGAGGATTGCCGCATTCGATCCCCACCGCTGATGAACCGTTTCCCGGCCACGACGCAAAGGCGCCTCGTCCATGATGTCATCGTGCATCAAGGTGAAGTTGTGAAACAACTCCACCGCCAACGCAGCAGGAATAGCCTTCTCTAGCAGTTGCCCTTCCGCTTCTGCTGCCGCCAATGCCAACACCGCACGCAGACGCTTTCCTCCCAAAGACATCAGATAATGTATGGGCGCGTAGAGACCGTCGTCCGCTTCAGCCGGCCATTCAGAGAGAAAGACATCAGTGGCACGGTTCGCTTCTTGCTTGAGGCGCTCTAAATTCGCTTGACTCATTGATTGCAGTTTTTAAAGCCCGCGCGACAATTGATCCAGGAGGTAATCTCCGTATCCCGACTTTCGCAACGGTTCCGCTACTTTTTTGAGTTGTTCATCGGTGATGTATCCCATTCTCCAGGCAATTTCTTCAATGCATCCGATTTTCAACCCCTGCCGATCTTCAATGACCTGAACATACTGAGAGGCCTGCATTAGCGATGCATGCGTGCCGGTATCCAACCACGCCATGCCGCGATCCAGTTTTGAAACGAACAGTTTTCCAGCCTCCAAATACGCCCGATTCACATCGGTGATTTCATATTCTCCACGAGCGCTTGGCTTCAGCTTTTTCGCAATTTCGACCACGCTATTGTCGTAAAAATACAGGCCTGGAACTGCGTAATTCGACTCAGGATTCTCTGGTTTTTCTTCGATGCTTGTGACCCGATCATCTCCGTCGAATGAAACAACGCCGTAACGCTCCGGGTCGGTCACGTAGTAGGCATAAACAATGGCTCCATCCGGGTCCGTGTTGGCCCGCAATTGCCGACCAAAGCCCTTCCCATAGAAGATGTTGTCGCCGAGCACCAAAGCCACCTTGTCCGAGCCAATAAAGGACTCTCCAATCACAAAGGCTTGGGCCAATCCGTCCGGAACGGCCTGTTCAGCATATTCAATCGTACAACCGATGTCGCTTCCATCACCCAACAACCGCTGAAAACCCGGCAAATCATTGGGCGTAGAGATGATGAGAATCTCCCGGATGCCACTTAACATCAATGTCGAAAGCGGATAAAAAATCATCGGCTTGTCGTATATCGGCATTAACTGTTTACTGATGGCTCGGGTCAATGGCCACAAGCGGGTTCCGGACCCTCCTGCTAGAATGATACCTTTCATACTACAGATTTTGAATATTAGTCAAGAGTCTCAAGATGAATGCTCCTCGTTTTTTCGCTGCTGAATTAACGCCTCGTGTTGTTCTTCACCCTTGCCCGGTGACGTCCCCTCCTGAATAGAAAGTTCTTCCAATTCAATGTCCTCTTCCTCATCCAAAATTGAAAAGAATGGCTCTGAAAATGACTTGGTGGTCAATGATTTCTCAAAAGCAAGCAACAAACTAGGGAGCAAAAGCAGGTTGGTAAACATGGCCACCCCAAGAGTGATTGACACCAAGATACCCAGTGACCGCGTTCCGTCAAATCCCGACATCGCAAACATCAAGAACCCAAAAAACAGCACAATGGAAGTGTACATCATACTCACCCCTGTTTCTTTCAGAGCCAGAATCACGGACTCTTTGATGTTCCAAGATTTGAAGTTCAGCTCTTGACGGTATTTCGCTAAAAAGTGTATGGTGTCATCCACCGAAATTCCAAAGGCGATGCTAAAGACCAAAATCGTAGATGGCTTAATCGGGATACCGGTCCACCCCATGAATCCTGCGGTGAAAAGCAGAGGGAATAAGTTAGGAATGAGCGCTATGCCCACCATGCGGGCAGATTTAAACAACAGCGCCATCATCAATGCAATCACACAAATCGCCAAAGCGATGGAAATCCCCAGATTCCGAACCATGTAACTGGTCCCTTCCAAAAACACCACGCTCGTGCCCGTCAAGATGAGATCAAATTTCTCTGGTGGAAAAAGACTGTCCAGGCGTGGCCGTAATTCCAGCATCAAATCCCGCATTTCCAATGTCCCCACGTCCGCCATCTGCGTCGAAATACGGGTGATGGATTGCGTGGAATCAAAGAAATTGGCCATGACGTCGCCCGATGTGGAAGCCCCTTCTGCTGCCTCTGCTGTCCCCCGAATCCAAGGTCCAATGAACGAGCGTTCTTGTCGCGAAGGCAAGCGATACCGATCAGGCGAACCACCGTAAAAAGCCTGGGTGGCAAATTTACTGGCATCGACCGCGCTAATTGATCTGCTGAATTCAGGGTACTCCTTCAAGATCTCCTGAAGCGATTCAATGCGTTTCAACACATTTGGATTGGTCGCCCCGTTGGCCCTCCGCGTATCCACTAGCATTTCAAATGGCATGGCCCCGTTGAAGCGCTGCTCCATCCATTTCAAGTCCCGTATGACCCGATCATGTTCCGGTAAATCATCCACGATGTTTCCTGTGGTGACCATTTGCGAAACCCCTGCGATGCTGAACAAGAAAATAACCAACGCACCGGCATACACATGGGGTCGTTTTTCTTGGACAATTCTTACCAAGTGATTGACAAAGACAAACATCCACCGGCGATCCAAATGCCGCGTGTGCTTCACCCGAGGAGCAGGTAAAAAGGTCATCAACGCAGGAATCACGATGATGGAAATAACAAAAACGACTAAAATATTGATAGCGGCCACCACACCGAACTGCCGGAGCATATCACTGTGCGTGAAAATAAACGTCGCAAAACCCAAAGCGGTAGTGACGTTTGTGAGCAACGTAGCATTGCCAACTTTGACCACCATGCGCTGCAATGCCATGGCTTTATTCCCATGACGTTTGTATTCTGCATGGTATTTATTGACCAAATAAATGCAGTTGGGAACGCCGATGACAATCATCAACGGAGGAATCAAACTCATCAACAAATTGACCGGATAATCCAGCAATGAAATCGTGCCCAAGGACCAGATCACGCCCATACCAACCACCAGCAAACTCACTCCGGTAATGGTTGGATTTCGGAAAAACAATAAGAGCAGCAAGGCCGTCACCAACATGGCCGCACCGATGAACCACCCTATTTCTCCTTTGACCTTGTTGGTCATTTCAGTTCGGATGAAGGGAAGTCCACTGATCGCCAAGTCAATGCCGTACTTTTCGCTCCATAGATCAGTCAGCGCAACCACGTCCTCAACAACCGTCCCTCGTTTCTTCGAATTGAATAAATCCGCATCCAAAAAAACGGTCAAAAGCGTCGCGTCCCCGCGTTTTGTATACAGCAGGCCTTCATAGAAAGGCAGTGATTCTACCTGATCAAACAGGTTCTGAACAAAGATTGAATCCACCGCACCGCCGACTTCCATGGCACCCGGATCGACCAATGGCTTTAGCGCAAATCGACGCAACGCGGTGTCCTTTTCTAAGGAGAAGGAGTGGGTAATGGAAAATACGCTGTCTATGAGCGAAAGTGAAACAAGCTTGTCGATACCGTCATCCACCGTATCTCGACGGGTATCCATGAACCGAATGGACTCCGCCAATTCATACCATGCCTGCAATCCTTCAGGAGATCTCAGGTCACGCGCGTCCGCTCCGATCAGCAAGACGTTTCCCTCTGTACCAAAATTCTCAATAAAATGCTGATACTCAATCGCCGTGGTATCCGTTGAAGGCAAAAGTCCCCCAAAGGTATACTGCAACCTCAAATTCGGAATCTGCAAAGCCATCAAAACGGTTAAGCACCCGATGATGATGAGCAGCAATAAACGCTGCCGAAGTAGTACGGATGCAATGCGATTCCAGATCAACGCAGCATTGATTTTGAGGCGATTTGAGGCATGTTCATAGGCGACTCAACGCAGGGAATACCCGGCTGCAACCGCGTTGCAAAGAAACATATTTTTTCATTGGCAATGGCAGGCGCTAAAGACGGGTCCACTGCCATCATTGCGAGGTGTTCGCTTTACCTTTGCATCATGGAATCTTACGATGTTATCATCATCGGCAGCGGACCTGGAGGGTACGTCGCTGCCATTCGCTCAGCACAATTGGGGAACAAAACCGCATTGGTTGAGAAATACAGCTCACTTGGAGGCACCTGCTTAAATGTTGGTTGCATCCCGTCCAAAGCACTTTTGGATAGCTCCGAGCATTACCACCAAGCAGTACATCAGTTTTCAGAACACGGCATTCACGCCGCAGACTGGAAACTTGACTTCAAACAAATGATCTCCCGCAAGGCTGGCGTTGTTGAGCAAACGGTTGCCGGCATTGATTTCTTAATGAAGAAAAACGGTATCGAAGTGCACACGGGAATCGGCTCTTTTGTCGATGCGCACACCATTGCTGTGACACCGAGTAAAGGCAAGGCCACTTCGATTAGTGGAAAGCATATCATCATTGCCACGGGATCAAAGCCCGCTTCCCTGCCCTTCATCAATGTGGACAAAAAGCGGGTCATCACATCGACCGAAGCGCTGAGCTTAAAAGACTTACCCAAACACATGGTAGTCATTGGCGGAGGTGTGATCGGTTTAGAATTAGGCAGTGTTTATGCTCGTTTGGGCACGGAAGTTCACGTTGTTGAATACCAGGATACCATCATTCCAACCATGGACCGTACGATGGGCAAAGAGCTCATGCGTTCCATGAAAAAGCTGGGCGTAAAATTCCATCTTCAGCATGGAGTCAAAGATGTCAAAGCAAGCGCGAAAGGCGTAGTGGTAAAAGCCGATGATAAGAAAGGGCAAGAGGTCGAGTGGAAAACCGAATATTGCCTCGTTTCGGTTGGACGAAAACCCTTTACCGCCGGTCTCAATGTGGAGGCGGCTGGACTTTCTTTGGATGAGCGCGGACGCATTCCTGTGGACGAGCAGATGCGGACAACCGTTCCTCACATATTCGCCATCGGTGACGTAGTTCGCGGTGCCATGCTCGCGCACAAGGCCGAGGAAGAAGGTGTTGTAGCTGCAGAGGTCATCGCTGGACAGCATCCGCACATCGACTACAATTTAATTCCCAATGTGGTGTACACATGGCCCGAAGTGGCCGGAGTAGGGCAGACTGAGGAACAGCTGAAGGCGTCTGAAGTCGCTTACAAATCAGGATCATTCCCTTTCAAAGCCAGCGGAAGGGCGCGGGCATCTATGGACACGGACGGTTCAGTCAAGGTCTTGGCTCACGCCGACACGGATGAAATTTTGGGCATTCACATTTGCGGGCCGCGGGCTGCCGACATGATTGCTGAAGCCGTTGTGGCCATGGAGTTTCGTGCTACCGCTGAGGACATCAGCCGCATGTCACACGCCCACCCGACATTCACTGAAGCGATCAAAGAAGCTGCACTTGCTGCGACAGACAACCGCGCGCTGCACATCTGATG
>CAWVYB010000096.1:0-7865 GCA_963934215.1 uncultured Flavobacteriales bacterium
TTCGCGGCATGAAATTTTTCATCGACACTGCGAACCTCGACCAGATTCGCCAAGCCCAAGAACTCGGAATCTTAGACGGTGTGACCACCAACCCCTCGCTTATGGCGAAGGAAGGTATCACCGGAGATGACGCTGTTAAAGCACACTATGTTGCTATTTGTGAAATCGTTGACGGCGACGTAAGCGCTGAAGTCATCTCGACAGATTTCGAAGGCATGATCGCGGAAGGCGAAGCGTTGGCAGCATTGCATGCCAACATTGTCGTAAAAGTCCCTGCGATTGTAGACGGAATCCGAGCCATTCGTTGGTTCACAGACAACGGAATCCGAACAAATTGTACGCTCATTTTCTCGCCTGGTCAAGCCCTATTGGCGGCCAAAGCCGGCGCATCGTATGTCAGCCCATTCGTTGGTCGGTTAGATGACATCAGCTCCGATGGACTTCAGCTCATCGAGAAGATCCGAGCGATTTATGACAATTACGACTTCGGAACGGAGATTCTTGCGGCCAGCGTTCGCCATTCAATGCACGTCATCGAATGCGCTGAAATCGGAGCCGATATCATGACCGGACCACTGAGTGCCATTCTGGGCTTGATGAAGCATCCATTGACTGATTCAGGATTGCAGCAATTTTTGGCAGATCACGCCAAAGCAAAGGGCTGATGCTCCTGAGAATTCACCCGGACAATCCGGATGAACGGAAAATTCGCCAAGCCGTAAAAATCTTAAAGCAAGATGGCTTGGTGGTCATTCCGACAGATACGGTGTACAGTTTTGCCTGTGAATTGGGTTCTGCTAAGGGACTTGAGCGGATCGCTAGACTCAAAGAAACCCCTTTAAATAAGGCGCATTTTAGTATCGCGTGTGCCGATTTAAGTCAGCTCTCATCCTACACAAGACCCTTGGACAATTGGCTTTTCAAGCTGATGCGCAAAACACTTCCTGGTCCGTACACCTTCATCCTGCCAGCGAGTAGCATGGTGCCCAAGTGGTTTATGGGAAAGCGGAAAAACATTGGAATTCGTGTACCTGACCACCCCGTCACTCTCGCTTTACTCAAAGAAATCAATCGCCCTTTGATTGTTTCATCCGTGCGCGATGAGGATATCATTGTCGAGTACACGACGGATCCCGAGCTGATTGCAGAACGGTTTTCGGGTCAAGTGGACGCGGTTATCGATGGTGGAATGGGTCAGATTCACGCCTCAACAGTCCTTGATTGCACGGGGAGTGAGCCCGAACTTATTCGTCAGGGTCTCGGACCAACCGAAGGCTTTTTCGCCAACTAAATATCTCAGCCTTGGGCTCTATTCGTGAGCATCGGAACAAAGGCAAACTCACCATGTTTTTGGCGCGTAAAATCCTTTTCGGTCATGCGTTCGAAGCTATACATGTGCTGTTTATCTCCTTCACCCACTGGAATGATCAATTTCCCACCAATGGTCAACTGCTGAAGAAGCGTTTCTGGGACTTCTGGAGCACCGCAGGTAACAATGATCCCATCAAAAGGAGCAAACGTCTTTTTGCCTTTGTATCCATCTCCATAAAAAAGATGAGGTTTGAATCCCATCGAAGCCAAAAGCGGTCCTGCAGTGTCGTAAAGCGAACGCTGACGTTCTATGGAATACACCTTGTATCCCATCGCACACAGCACAGCACATTGAAATCCACTGCCCGTGCCGATTTCTAGCACTTTCTGTCCTGGTGTGAGCCCTAATAATTCCGTTTGACGCGCCACAGTATGTGGCTTGCTGATGGTTTGACCCGCACCAATTTGAAAAGCCTTGTTTTGGTAAGCAAATTGTTCGAATGCTGAAGACAAGAAGAAATGTCTCGGCACGCGATCAATTGCGCTGAGCACCTCCTCATTGACGATGCCCAATGCCCGCAATTCATCCAGCAACTTCCTTCTCAAGCCTTTATGGCGGTATTCGTCTTTCATCATCTTCCGGGTCAAGATAGCACGCGTATCGGCACCTTTGAATTGAGTTCTTAGTCGTTTTTGGAACGCACATTGTGAATTGCTTGTTCATGGAAAGCACCCGAATCAAGATGATCCTTCATCCCCTCTAGACGTACCTTTAAGCCATGACAAAACATTGGTTTACTTGCAAGGTCAAGTACGTCCGTCACGACAACGAAGGTGCTGAAATCAAGGCCACTGAATCGTTTGTTTTGGACGCATACAACTACACCGAGGCGGAGACGCGCATGACTGAAATCTGCGAACAAGAGGGCATTCGACCTTTTGAAATTGTTCAAATCACCAAATCCGTGCTCTCAGAGGTCATTCGCTTTGAAGACGCAGACAAGTGGTTTAAAGTCAAGATTGCGTTGACTTCAATGGACGAACAGCGCGGCACAGAAAAGGAAACCAACGAATTCATTTTGCTTTCAGCGAATGACGTTCGTGACGCATACGACAAGGTGGCGCAGCACATGTCCAAGGTTGGACTCGGTTATGTGATCCCTTCTGTCGCGTACCAAAAAATTACAGAAGTGTTTCCGCTGGACGAAGTGGGAGGTTCCAATCCTTTGCCGTCCTCTGTAGAAACGCCACCGCACCACACGGAAACGCAGTCAACTTCTGAGTCGGAAGTCATCGATGAGTCTACCGGGGAAGTCCTCGTGTGATTTAGAGCCTGAGCTTTAAGACATCCACTCCCAGGCGCTGCGGTAGGCACCGGCCTCCTCCGCTAATTCCATCATGCGCGCGAAAAACGGATCTCCTCCGAGGGTCGCGCCGTCACCGACCACCAAAAGATGCGCCCGAGCTCGTGTCATAGCAACGTTGGTACGCCTGTATTCTTTAAGAAATCCAATGGCTCCCTCCTCGTTGCAGCGGGTCAAGGAGAGGATCATGATGTCGCGCTCTTGTCCTTGAAATGCATCCACAGTGGCGAATTCAATGCCTTCATGGGCCTGACCGAAGCGATCAAACCACAGGGACTCCAACACCTCAATTTGGGCCCGATATGGTGCCACCACACCGATAGTCGCCAATGGAGCCTGCTCAACCAACTCCGCCAATCGATCCAGAACAAATTGAGCCTCTTCTCGATTGCTGGTGCTGCTTCCTTCTGATTCGCGTTCCTCCGAAAACCCACAGCCCGCAGTGTCAATCCAATTCCAAGGTGGAATGCCTTCGAGTGCACATGCGGCATTGCCGGGAGCGGCTTTCAATCGCCCCTCATAAAACCAATCTGATGAAGGCGTCATAATCACCTGATTCATTCGGTATTGCTCCTCAAGCATCACATTCCATTCGGATTGTGGGTGCCGCTCAAGCAGTTTTTCAATCAAGCTCTTCTCCAGTCCAGCACCGATGGCTTTGGAGCTTTTGACCACGGGAGGAAGTTGCTGGTGATCGCCGGCCAGGACGACACAGGGCGCTTTGCGCATGGCGATCCAAACCGCTGGCTCCATGGCCTGTCCCGCTTCGTCAACGATTACATAATCAAAGGGCTCATCGCGCAGCATCATGTCCGAAGTCCCTGCGAGTGTGGCTCCGACAATAGAGCTCTTACGGATGACCTTCTCCGCGATGTAAGCCTCCATCTCGCGCGCTTCTCGGCTCAAATCAAGGGCTTCTCGTTTGGCTTCTGCCTTCTCTTTCCTTTCTGCCGGTCCAAAATTGCGTCGAAACCGATCCACCTCCTTCCAGGATTGTGCAGAACGTTTACGGAAATCCCGGACCTGCTTGAATTCTGGTTCAGCCTCCACTCTTGATTCTAGGCTCAACGACCACACCTTGGGGTCCACCCGCATCGGGTGACCAATCCGCACAGCTTCCATTGACCGATGAGCACAGCCCAGCAAAATCCAATCAACGGCAGCATTGCTCTGTGCTGTGACCAACACCCGTTTTCCTGCTGATACCAAGCCTTCAATAAGGGCAAGCAATGTGGTGGTTTTTCCCGTACCGGGAGGTCCGTGCAGCAGGGAAAAAGGGCGTCCACTCCAAACCGCTTTCACCCAAGCTCTTTGCAGTGCATTCAAAGGTTCCAAACTGGCTTCATGGCCTGTAAATAGAGCTTCTAACTCGCCAGACGCAAGAGGAAACTCTCCAAATCCAAGCAGACCGTCTCTGAAGGCTCGTTCCGCCGGATCCTCCGTATTGATCCAATGGCTCAAGGCCTCGGCCATGAATCGGAACGACCGGTCATCACCACGGACATCCAAAGTCCAACGTTCATGAAAATCCTGAGCGCTCAGCGGTTCGCCGTCAAGCACCACCTCCAATTGGTGCTTGCGTACTTTTCTCACCAATCCTCGGCGAGGAGGCGGGCCATCGGGGTCAGGCACTCCCGCATCATTCGCTTGATACAATGAGACTGGAGAACCTGAGCGGAAAGATCCCGCTATTCCACCATGTACGGGTTTGGAAAGCACCACACAGGAACGACCTCCGAAAGTCGTAGACTGCGACTCTAAGGCGACTGGTGACCACGTCAAGCCCTCTCGCTTTCGATAACGCAGCGACTGCCCTTTCAATGCACCCGCCAATCGACCTTCACCCTCACGCTGTTCCCATACAATGGCCTGAGCCAGTGCACCTAACTCCTCAGCGGCTGACTTCATCTAATCAGTCAGCCTAATCGCGCACCAGGGTGAATGATCCGCTGATGTATTTGTAGCCCTGGCCTGTATCAGTCGTCTGTCCGTTTACGTCATTGATAATCAATTCCGAATTGGTTCGCGCGATACCCAAGACGTAATAATAGGTGCCTTCTGAAGCCTCATCAGGCTCAGGACTCCAACCTGCAGACTTCCCGAAATCGTTGCTCGAGAATAAAACATCTCCCCACCGATTGTAAATTCGGACGGTACTGCCATCATAGCGATCACTGTCCAAACCGTTGATGATGAACGCATCATTCATGGCGTCCCATTGACCCGATCCATTGGGTGAAATCACATTCGGGATGGTCAATTCGCACACATCCTCATCGATATCAAAGAAACTCGTTGTGGACCATGTACATGGAGAAACCATTGTAACAAGCACCTCGTACAAGCCATTACTTCCTGCCTGATAAATCGCTGAAGTCCCAACGATTTCGCCATTCCCATTGGTCCATTCGTAGGTGTAATCGCTCTCGCTGGTTCCTTCCATCGAAAAGTTTAAGGCAACGAGATCAAACTCTTCATCAGGACAAATCGACCCACTGAAGTCAACACCCGTTGGTTCCGGCACATAATTCACTTCCACATTTTGCGTAACCTCACAGTTGTCCAAGTCTCCCCCGGTTACGGTCACCGTCAAGGTCATAATGGTGTCTTGGGTCAATCCATCCACCGTCACATTCGAACCGTTACCATTGACCAAGTCAGCGGGTGACCAGTCATAATTGTAATTGAAGCCTGCTGCTTCATTGGTCACATTGCCGACCAACGAAACTGGAGAGCCACAAAATCCGGCTGGCGAATTGATTTCCAATGTCGGTCCAGGAACGACCGTCAACTCAACATCAGTGCTGTAGGTGCAGCCAAAATTATTGGTTGCTGTATAGGTGTAAGTGCTGGTCTCTGTTGCAATCACCGTGATTTCATTGCAGTCATCACTTTCGTCATAGATGTTCAATCCCTCCCAAGAGGTGCTGTCACATTCCATTCCAAAAACCGGAGTAAACACCACCGGTTCAGGATACAGCTCTGGGTCGAAATGGACCGTCCAATCGAAAATATAACCGTCATCGGCACCCCACGCATCACACACTTCCACTTCCCAAGTCCCATTCAATGGGCACCCCTCTAAGAGCGTAAAAGGCTGTGCTGATTCATATGTTCCTGCGGGCAGCGTACCTCCTCCATTGTCCGCCCATGTGCCATTGGTCGCTGTCGGAGACCAGTAATAATCCCAACCAACCCCTGGTCCCGTTCCGTCTGCTTGATCTGGAACGCCGAGTTGAGTGCTTCCTCCACCTTGTTGATGGACAGCCAAGCTTTGGCCGTTGGGGCAAATGAAGGTGATCGTCAAGTCTGACATCCAGCTATGCTCGAAATTGATGAACAGATCCAAAATGTCTGTTGCCGCATTTTCAACGATTTGGCCCGGTGAAAATGATGTGAAAGTCAACTCGGCATTGAAGCATTGGGTCTGATCATCTGGTATGAACAAGCCTCCCCCGAAATCAGCCGTCGGCTCCGAATCATATGTCACGCCCGCGACCATACCATCCAATGGAAACAATTGGCCCGAACAAATGGTCGCATCCACAGAGGTGCCTGACCAATCAGGTTCAGTTGAAATCAACACCAAATGGTCAATGAGGTTGTTGTTCGTACAGCCATCAGGCTCATCATCCGTAACATTATTATCGGCGATGCCCAACTGCACTTTATACGCGCCGGGTTGATCAAATGAATGGGTCACGACCGCGCCATCGGCTGAAGTGGCTTCATCCCCAAAATCCCAACCCCAAGAAACGATTTCGAAATCATCGGCTACCGTTGATCCGGTCGCATCAAACGTAATTTCCTCTCCAGGGCAGGCTAAATGAGGAACAGGTTCCCCACTGCTCACAATAGCAAAGGGACGATCACACGGATACCCGCAACTCATCTCGGCGACGAAGTTTCCATTGCCTGTGTCATCTGTGGTCCAATGCAAGGTTAGACAACCTCCCGGATTGTCTTCAGTCGCAAAAATCTCCAATCCTTGCGCATCAAACTCGATGTACGTTCCGAGTAAAGGGCCACTGGTGTCTGTCCCATCATAAATTCGCAACATATCGCCTGGACCGAAAGAGGCCAATGCGAAATAGAGGGTGACGATGGTTTCCGGAGCTTCCGGACAGATGGTCATGACAATGTCCTCATTGGGACCATAGTCCGCCGCACTCAAACCTGTATCGACCAAGAATCCTTGGCATGTTTCAAACGCCCCATTCGAAATGCTTGTCTCTTGAGCTTCGAGCTCTGTAATTCCACAAAGAAGACCCAGAGTCAAAAAGGAACCGAGGGTTATTACGGACTTCAAAATGCTCATTGGTTTGTTTGGTTTGTGTCAGCAGCCTTATTGACTAAAAATCGCTGATATAGGACCTCGCAGCGGTCCAATCCATGTAAGTGGATGCCCGTTCCATTTGGAAAAGCCCATTGAATTGACTTCTCCAAATCAGGCTTCAGCCCCCAATCCAAGGGATGGAAATCCGTCATTTCTTCGATTTCACCAATCCAAACGGACATGTTGGGCTTCAATTCTTCAAGCACGACCCATCCATGCAATTCCCACCAGCTCATTCGAGCCTCATCTTGAAGCCAATCCTCCCAAGAAAGAGGGGTTTCCATTACATCATGGGCAGAAAGAAGCACCGTCGGTTGATTTGGACGGTCAAAAACCGATCCAATAAACAGGCTAAAAATCAGAGAAAGTAACATGTTCTAACAGGTTTATGGCTGCAAGATAAACAACCTACAGCGCCTGATAGTTGCATGGCATTTTCTAATCTCAAATTCTCATTAATTTGATGCCTAATCTCACTTTTTCCACACAAGAATATGAACGATAGGAAATCTGTCTATCTTTGCCCCCCCAAACGAGGGAAATAGACTTCTTAGCTCAGCTGGTTAGAGCATCTCACTTTTAATGAGAGGGTCCTGGGTTCGAGTCCCAGAGGGGTCACAGAAAAGGACGGTTTTGACGTCCATTGTTTGCACCGCCCAGGTGCTGAAATTGGTAGACAGGCATGGTTGAGGGCCATGTGTCCTTTAGGGCGTGCGGGTTCGAGTCCCGCTCTGGGCACTTTGTCAGCTTACCTGAGTTTCACCCGGGTGGCGAAATTGGTAGACGCGCAGTCTTCAGGTGGCTGTGCCTTCGGGCGTGCGGGTTCGAGTCCCGCTCCGGGTACAAAACGAGAG
>CAWVYB010000097.1:0-7835 GCA_963934215.1 uncultured Flavobacteriales bacterium
AGTTAATTAACAACCCACTCGTTGATAGCGTTAATCTTCCGTTTACAACTCCTAACAACTCATGCTTGCTATTTCAAGCTCTCAAACGTAAGCCAACCCCGACGCTATTTATCCAACTTATTTCGTTGGAAGTTTTCGTTCATTTTATCACCCAACTTCGATCAATTACGGACAACTTGCATGTGTGAAATGTTTACACAGCCAGTAAAGACCCCAAGATGTTAATGAAATCATTAAACCATTGATTTTCAATATTCTCTTGTTAGATTCTATGTTTAAAACCAACTGAGATATTGTTCAAAATTCATAAATTCTACTTCCATTGCATCATGTTACCAACCGTTTCAACAGACCTATAGTTACTATGAATTATTCTTTAAGAATATATACATATATACTATGTTGTTCATTCATAATCTCTGCTGCTGCTCAGCCAGAAATTGAAAATTGTGTCTGGACAACATATACTTTTGAGGATGGAAAAAAAGCAAGTGAAGGGTGTTTGGTCGAAAACCAACCAGAGGGAGAATGGACTACATTTTTTGAAAATGGAGTTTTAAAAAGCAAGGGTTCACGGAGTGAATTTGAATTGGATGGTGTATGGGAATTTTACCATGAAAACGGGAATATTAAAAGACGGGTAGAATTTGAATTAGGTAAGAAGAATGGGAAAGAGTGGAATTTTAAGGAGCAAGGAAATCTCGTCACAGAACGTGTTTTCGAAAAAGGTGTACAGGTAGGAAGTCAGTTGGATTATGATCCATCTGGATGGATTAAAAAGAGAACTCCTTTCAAAACGGGTAAATCTCACGGTTGGGGCAGAGAATGGACGGAGGACGGCCGAGTTATCGCATTATTCGAATATGATGAGGGCCGTTTGAGATCAACGCAACGGATCAATGCGCTGGATGAGAAAAACAGAAAAACAGGGATTTGGATGGAGTGGAATTCGATGGAACGGAAAATAGAAGAAGGTCCTTGGCTTGCGGGAAAGCGAAACGGAATTTTTAAGTTTTACGATGGTTTTGGCCAGTTGGATTATCTAGAAAAATATGAATTTGGAGAGATTGTAAAAGACGCAGAGGCAACAACACCTGTAGATGTGCGAACAACACGTCATCCAAATGGAGTGATTGCAACAAAAGCTACGTATTCAGAGGATGCATTGATTGGTATTTTTAGAGCATATGATACCTCTGGAACACTTGATGCAGGGGCGTTATACGAGGCCAATAAAAAAGTAGCCGAAGGCATTACAGATGAGGAAGGTAATCGCACGGGTTGGTGGGTGTGGTTTGACGAAATGGGAAATAAAAAAGCCAGTGGAAACTATATAACTGGAAAAGAGGAGGGTAAGTGGGAATATTTCAACGCCTTGGGTGATATCATCCAAGAGGGTTTTTTTAAAAACGGACAGTATCATGGGGATTGGACCTGGTATTATCCCAATCAATCCATCCACCGAAAAGAACAGTACCGAAAAGGAAAAGAAAATGGTGAATTCATTGAATGGAATATCACCGGTGAATTACTGAATCAAGGTGTTTATCAAAACGGTTTGAAGCAAGGTGATTGGATAGAAGATGTCAATGACCACAGAGAGGAAGGAGCGTATTTAGATGGAATGAAAGATGATGAGTGGAAACATCTAAATGCAGATGGAAAACAAAGCTTTAAAGGCAGTTTTATTTTTGGACTACCTGAAGGAAAACACGTTTTTTATCAAGAAGGCGGGGGAGTTGATCGCATAGAACGGTATCAAGGAGGAGTGAAACAAGGAAAATGGATTTTCTACAATTCAGATAATCTCATTGAGCAAACACGAGAATATCGCCAAGGAGAATTGATAAAAGTGGATGGTCAAACCATTAAAACAAGAAGGGAAAAACGTGCAGACCGTGATTTAAAAAGAACGAAAAATCCATGAAGGATCAAGACACGGTGTATTCTTGGTTGTTTGCATTAAACGATGCTGCTGCCGTTTATCAAGACGGTGTGATCTGTGCATCGAATGATGCATTCAAGACCTACTTGGATTCAGGTCACTCCGCGCTTTTCGAATGGATTAAAAACAACGAATCAACCCCTTTTCAGGGGGTTGTGAAAGATCTGGATGGCAACCATCGTGCGATTCATGGTTTAAAAAGCAAGCTGAACGACAACGCGACGCTTTGTACACTGCAAGACGTTACAGAGTTGGAGGTTCTAAAAGAAGTTCAAACGATTAATCAGAATAAGTTTAAAACGTTGAGCAACGGAACCATGGAAGGAATCGCTTTATTCAGTGGCGATGAGGTGGTTGATGTCAATGAACGCATGGTTCAAATTACAGGGTTTAATGAAGCGAATGAACTCATTAAAAACGGCCTCAAAGGATTCTTTAAAACACGTGATTGGAAGCGTTTAACTAGGCGATTGAATGAAGTGTTTGATTTTGAAATTGAAAACTCGAAGGGTTTAAAGGTCAACATAGAGGCTCAACTCACATCGACAAATAAAGAAACAAACAACCTACAAGCATTGGTAATGCTTGATGTTACTGAAAAAAAGAGGATTGAGCACGACCTGCTTCAAACCAAAGAACGATTTAGGTTATTGGTTGAATCCAGCCCGATTGGTTTGTTTCTCGTTGTTAAAAATAAAATCCAATACATCAACCAAGCGGCAGCGAGTTTATTGGGTTTTGAGGATGAGGAGCAAGTGTACAATAAGGATGTTGCTTCGCTCTTTATAGAATCAGACCGCCAACGGGTATTGGAGGATGTTGAAGCGGTTTATAGAGGAGAGAAACCAACGTATATAGAATTGTTTACGCAGGGTTTGAACGCGCAGTCAAAACCAGTTGGAATTCAAATGGGCTTGACGTTTTATGATCAGAAACCCGCCGTTCAGATTACCGTGAGTGATTTATCGACCCGAATGATGCTTGTGCGGGAGCAAATGCGAGCTTCTTCGGCTGAAGAATCGAATGCTCTTTTAAAGGAAGAAATTAAGCGCCACAAGAAGACACAAATCCAACTAAAGGAGGTAGAAAGATTGAATGGGTCTATTGTAGAGAGTTCTATTGATATGATCCTTGCGTTCGATATCAATGGGAATTTGATTCAATTTAATCATGCGGCATCTGTAGAGTTTGGGTGGACTTTTGAGGACGCGAAACAACTGAGGCCCAAGCAGTTTTTAGCGGATGAAAATGAATTCGCGGATGTGATGAGGGAATTAAAAGAAAAGAACTACTTCGTTGGAGAATTAACAGGCCTTCGTTCTTCAGGTGAAAAGTTTCAACTCTTAATGTCGGTTGCTTCGTTGCGGGATGATGATGGTAAAACCCTGGGAGCGGTAACAGTGGGAAGGGATATTACAGGTTTGCAGATAGCGGAACAAGAACTTCGTAGAAGCGAAGAGCGCTATCGGGACATTCTCGACAACGCCACCGACTTGGTTTTCTTGGTTGATCAGCACGGAAAGTTCACCTACGCGAATCCGGCATTTTTCAGAACACTTGGGTATAACGGTGCGTCCTTGTTGGAAACAAACCTCCAATCTATTACTTCTCTTGATAATGAAAACTGGGCCGAATCGATTTCAGGGAAGAACAAAGAACTTGTTTTCAAAAAACAAGACGGGACCCCACTGAACATGCTCGGAGGAGCGTCGATGCAAAGAGACCACAACGGAAAAACAACAGGAGTGAGGGGGATTTTCTTGGATGTGTCAGAAATGCGAGCGTACCAACATGATGCGATGGTGCAGTCTGCAAAGCTGGAGTCCATATTCAACTCAACGAAATATCTCTTGATGTTTACCCTGGACCAGTCTTTATGTGTGAGTTCATCGAACCTCAACATGGAGAGTACATTCCAAAACCGTTTCAAGGCTGACATTCAAAAAGGGACTGCTGTTGTTGAGTTGTTGGACTCTTTTACTTCGGAGAAATTGTACAACGGCCAATTGCGCTTACTAAAACAAGCACAACGAGGTGTACAACAACAATTCGAATTGCCCCTTGTCGACCTGGCAGGAGACGTGGTGTGGTACCAAGTATTTGTGAACCCAGTCAGATATGATGACCAGGAAGAGGAGTTGAGTTGCATTGCCTATGACATCACAGCGAGAAAAGAAATAGAGCAGCAAGTCCGAGAAGCGCTGAAAGAGAAGGAGGTGTTGTTGCAAGAGGTACACCACCGGGTTAAAAACAACCTTCAGGTCATATCAAGCATGCTCAATCTTCAACGCCGATTCATATCGGACCCACTCATGTTGAATATTTTAGAAGAGAGTCAAAACAGAATTTCAACGATGAGCTTCATCCACGAGTCATTGTATCAGAACTCTGATTTTAGCTCGATCAGCTTTTCTTCTTATTTGGAACGCCTCACCAACAACCTGATTCATAGCTACTCTAAAATTTCGTGTGAAGTAAAGTTGGTCTCTTGTTTGGATAATGTGTACATCAATTTAAAGCAAGCCATACCATGTGGTTTGATTGTAAACGAGTTGGTATCGAATTGTTTGAAGTATGCTTTTGTAGGAAAAAAGCATGGAAAACTCACACTAAGGGTAGAGGAAAAGGACAATGAATTGGAAATAGAGGTTTCGGATGACGGTGTTGGTTTGCCCGAAGGTTTTAGTTTCGAATCGAACGATTCTTTAGGGGTATACCTTGTTCAAGCCTTAACAGAACAACTCGACGGAGTTTTGATTGTGAATAACAATTCCACGACGAGTGCGTTAGAAAAGACCACGGGGAGCTCCTTTTTGGTTAGATTTACCCCAATTGCGGATTAACGGAACACGACTACCATGCCAATCAATATACTTGTTACTGAGGACGAAAGCATCGTCCGTAAAGACATCGAACGATGCCTTGGAAACCTTGGATACAATGTGATTGCCTCTGCGGATAACGGGGAGGATGCGATTTCAATGGCGATGAAGCACAAGCCAGACCTCGCTTTGATGGACATCATGATCAAGGGAGATATGAACGGAATTGCAGCGGCTGAGGAGATTAAACGCAACATGGACATCCCGGTCGTATTCCTCACAGCTTACGCAGATGAAGGCACGCTGAATGAGGCTAAAATGGCCGAACCGCATGGTTACATCTTGAAGCCATTTAAAGACGTCGATATTCAA
The DNA here is from genome assembly GCA_963934215.1 of uncultured Flavobacteriales bacterium. Classification (GTDB taxonomy): domain Bacteria; phylum Bacteroidota; class Bacteroidia; order Flavobacteriales_D; family Sanyastnellaceae; genus UA16. The sequence goes on from CAWVYB010000097.1 coordinate 5,140, forward strand.
ACGGCGATTGAAATGGCTTTGCACAAGCACAGCAAGGAGCGTGAGATGAAGCAGGAAACTGACTTCTTGCGCAGTATGGCTGAACACAAAGAAGATTCAGACGTCATCTTTGTCAAAAACCGTAGTCGTTTGGTTCGTGTGAAGAACGAGGACTTGTTGTTTGTTGAGGCATTGAAAGACTACGTTGTGGTCCACACACGAACAGAGAGCTATACCATTCATTCGACGATGAAGGATGTAGAAACAAAACTCGGAGGTAAAGACTTTTTGCGCGTTCACCGCAGTTTCATTGTAAATATTGAAGCCATTGAAAGCATCAAATACGCGATGATTACAATTGACGGAATGGACAAGGAAATCCCTGTTGGGGGAAGTTATAAGGACTCTTTAGCGGATCGAATCAACTTGCTTTAAGGCAAGCTGAAAAACACCGAGTTCTTTCACTTTATTCAGACCTGTTGTCGCTTTCCAAGAAACGGGAAAGCAACAAATGGAATTGATGCACGCCTTGCTCTCGCGTTGGTGAAAATCGTCCTGTTGAATAACTTCTTGATTGAATTCCTTTTTGAACAGCGGCGACGATTGCCTCATCTTCCTGCTCTACTAAATCCAAATCACCCCCAGCGCCACGATCCATTTTAGAAGCGTCGAAAACGTAAGACTTGAATGTGATTCTGGTTTTATTCTTGCTAATGGGTTCAACCCGATTGACCGACAATCCCCAGGGATAGAAATTGAGCATCATGTTGGGAAACAACCAGAAGTAATACGCTGAGATATTGGACCCGAAATCAACGTGGCCTTCTGGCAAATCAAACGTATCAGCATCTCCACGGGTATATCCAATTTGGAGACTACCGTATTCGAACAGGACGGTCTTGTACTGATCGTAATCAACGGCAGCATTCAAAGCTTGATGCACAAAAGGAATATGAAAGCCCTCTAGAAAATTATCACAGTACAACGCCCAGTGAGCGTCCACTTCATAAACCTCTTCTTTTTTTGGTTGGTACTTGAACTGTGAGACGGGCATAAAACCAACCCGTTCGTTGAGAATCTGTATCAACGCTGACAAATCAAAAGAAGGGTCGAGACCAACGAATACATGCGTCGCCCAGGAGGTGATCGGGTGGTCTTTTAGATGATCACATGGCCGAGGGAAGTCAAGAGCTGTTTCGAACTCGGGCATGCTTTTAAAAGCCCCATTCATCTCGAAACGGCGGCCATGGTATCCACATACAAGCTGTCGCAACAGACAAGGCTTGTCGACGAGAAGGTTACCGCGGTGCGTGCACACATTGGCGAGACATTGGATGTGACCGTCTTCTTGACGGGACAACAACAAGGGCTCATCAAGGAATTCAGGCAACAAAACAAAAGGAGAAACCGAGTGTTCAGGAGAAATTGCATTTACGGCGGGCCCAACCCAATGCCATGACCTCTCGAAAACAGAAACCTTCAAAGCCTCAAAAACATCATCGCGGGTATAGAATTCAGCAGGAAGTGTTTCAGCTCGTCGGATGTCAGGGTCGACAAAAAATGAAGGTGTGCGCATGGTTCGTTTCGGCGAAACAATGAAGATAGCCCATTTCGAGAAAGACAGATAGCCGGCATGCGGAAACACCCAATGCAATAAAGGGCAAACGCGACCAAACCCAGCGAAGTTATCCCCCACCAAATCAACCGTCTCCCAAGCGATGATTGCAAAGAATAGCAAGGGACCTCGTGGAATGTACAAAACTCAAGATACCTGTTGGTTTGACTGAACCCATGGAAGAGGTAACATTAGGGTAACAGACATCGGTCTATTTTCTCACAAATACGGGTGACATTCACACTTCCAAATAGAACGGTATGATCGCACTTTTTACTACAGTAGGTTTCATCTTGGCGGGCTACTCAGTGATTGCCAATGATAGCGTGCAAACACTCGGAACGTGGATTGCCTCGAACCGAGATAAATTCAAATGGACAACGCTTTGGGCCGCCGCCGCAACGGTATTGGTAGCGACGTTAGCTTACGGATGGTACACAGGAGATGGTGACATTTCATTCGGTCGTCTGACGAAGATCCCCTACAAGGAGCCACAGTGGTACCATGCAATGGCGCCGTTAGCCCTGGTGTTGTTGACGCGAAAAGGGATTCCGGTATCCACATCTTTTCTCGTGCTTTCAGCATTTGCATCCACCTTTGTTCTGGAGAAAATGCTCTTAAAGAGCGTAATGGGATATGGCCTCGCTGCTATAGTCGCTTATGTTCTCTGGCTCATCATTGCTCGTTTCATCGATGAAAAAGAAGATGTAAGCGATCGCACAAAGAAGTTTTGGAGGGTGTTCCAGTGGTGTTCAACAGGTTTCTTGTGGTTTACTTGGTTGTCTCACGATGTCGCTAATATTGCCGTTTTCTTACCGCGTCAAATTTCATTGACACAGTTGTTGTTGGTTATGGGATTCTTTGTCCTTGGTTTGGGCCATATATTTTATCAGAAGGGCGGAAAAATTCAGCAAATTGTGTTGGACAAACAGAGCACAAAATATGTACGTTCAGCGACGCTCATTGATCTCGTTTACGCCTTCCTCCTTTTGTATTTTAAGCAATTAAATAACATCCCGATGTCGACGACCTGGGTGTTTGTTGGGTTGTTGTGTGGTCGAGAGTTGGCTTTGAATACCGGCCTAACGAAAAAAGGAAACCT
>CAWVYB010000098.1:0-7794 GCA_963934215.1 uncultured Flavobacteriales bacterium
GAGCTTGAATTGTTACGAACAGTTCCCCTTGAATTGGATTCCTATTATCGTGACCGAGTCAATGAATATTTCAATAATTTGGACGTCACGACCCCAGAATTGAATCCGCGGTAACAATCTTTGGAACCATGACCGAAACCATGCAACAACTGCAATTCCACTCTCAACCCGAAAACATTGCTGTAATCGAGCGATTGATTGATGAAATCCGAGACGGACAATCCTTTCAAGAGGAATGTTACGGCGATGTTCTCATCGCAATGACAGAAGGCGTCAATAATGCCATTGTCCACGGAAACCGTTTGGATGAGACGAAACTCGTTTTTGTTGAGTACGAACTGCGCGAATCCGATCTTTATTTCAAGATCACGGACCAAGGACCCGGTTTTGATTTTGAAAACGTCCCTGACCCTACAGCGCCTGAAAACCTTGAGAAACCGAACGGCCGAGGAGTTTTCTTGATGCGCCAATTATCCGATGAGTGCACATTCTCTGATGATGGCCGTGTCGTTGAACTGACGTTCCAAGGGGTGTTCTCTGCGCCCTGAATTCACATTCTGTATTGCCCATCTCTTTTCACAATGCGGACCACCCTTATCGCTGCCCGCAACGCCGTTTGATCAAAACCTGGCTCACTGATGTGGTACAATCCCATCAGAAAATCGTGGGAGACGTCTCGATTGTATTTTGTACGGATGCGTATCTCTTGACAATCAATCAAGATCATCTAAAGCACGACTATTACACCGATATTATCACGTTTGATTATTGTGAAGGACACTCGGTTTCTGGCGAACTTTACATCTCGATTGATCGCGTCACAGACAACGCTAAAACACACAAACAACTGTTTAACAATGAGTTAAAAAGGGTTGTTGTGCATGGAGTGCTGCATTTATTGGGATATATGGATAAGTCAAAGGCTGAGCAAACACAGATGACGCACTTAGAAAACAAGTGGCTGACAACCTTCAATACGCTCAACGCATGATCCATCAAGAATATGATGTTATCGTCGTTGGAGCAGGCCACGCAGGAAACGAAGCGGCCGCCGCTTCAGCGAACCTTGGTGCCCACACCCTTTTGATCACCATGAACATGGGCGTCATTGGCCAAATGTCATGCAATCCGGCTATGGGAGGGATTGCCAAAGGCCAAATCATCCGAGAAATTGACGCCATGGGCGGGTACTCTGGAATTGTGAGTGATCACAGCGCAATCCAGTTCCGCATGCTCAATCGATCCAAGGGGCCAGCTATGTGGTCTCCGCGCACTCAGAACGACCGGATGCGCTTCGCTGAAAAGTGGCGTTTAATGCTTGAAGGCACTCCCCTACTCGACTTCTGGCAAGATGCCGTCACCGAGTTGATCATTGAAAACGGGGTTTGCTGCGGTGTGAAAACGCAATTGGGATCTACCATTCGATCCAAATCCGTTGTTGTAACGGCAGGTACATTTCTCAACGGCCTGATGCATATCGGAGAAAAACAATTTGGCGGTGGACGTGCAGGCGAACGTTCTGCTGTTGGGATCACAGAACAGTTAGTGGAGAATGGCTTTACGGCTGACCGCATGAAAACGGGCACACCACCTCGCGTGGATGGAAGAAGCATCAATTACAGCGTCTTAGAAGAACAGCTTGGAGACCCTGATCCTCGACGTTTCTCTTATACAGACACCCCTATATTAAAAGATCAACGAAGCTGTCACATCGCTCACACCAATGTCCAGGTCCACGATATCTTGCGCGACGGGTTCGACCGATCACCGATGTTCAATGGCCGCATCCAAGGTCTTGGCCCCCGTTATTGCCCGAGCATTGAAGATAAAATTGAGCGATTCCACACCAAGGATTCACACCAATTGTTTGTCGAGCCCGAAGGATGGGAAACAGTCGAAGTCTATGTCAATGGCTTCAGCACAAGCTTACCTGAAGACATCCAAGTGAAAGCGCTACGTTGCGTTCCTGGTTTCGAAGGTGTGAAGTTCTTTCGACCCGGATATGCTGTCGAATACGACTTCTTCCACCCTACCCAACTTAAGCACAGCCTAGAAACCAAGCAACTTCAAAACCTATTCTTTGCTGGTCAAATCAATGGTACAACTGGATATGAAGAGGCCGCCGCTCAAGGGTTAATGGCCGGAATCAATGCTGCACGTTCCACGTGGAACAAACCACCAGTCGTCCTCAAAAGAAATGAAGCGTACATCGGTGTCCTCATTGATGACTTGGTTACTAAAGGCACTAAGGAGCCTTACCGCATGTTCACATCACGAGCCGAATACCGTATCCTTTTGCGCCAAGACAACGCCGACCAGCGCCTCACCCCTTTATCACACGCTATCGGTTTAGCATCGAGCGAACGCATGGAAACATTGCAGTCCAAGATCAAGACCATGCGATCGTTCAAGACCCAACTCGAAAAAACAAGCGTCAGCCCAGAACAAGCTCAAACGCTCCTCGAATCCATCCAAAGCGCGCCATTACAACAAAAGCAAAAGGCTATTTCCGTATTAAATCGACCTGGTGTTAGCGCACAGTTGATGTTTGATCATATCCAAGAAATCGACGCCATCGGCAAACACTTGCAAATGGACATTGAAACTCTTGAGGCTATTGAGGTTCAAATTAAGTATGCTGGATACATTGAAAAAGAGCAAGCAATCGCTGACAAATTGCAGCGGTTGCATCACGTTGCTATACCGAATGACTTCAATTATCACGCACTCGAATCCTTAAGTAGCGAAGCCCGCGAAAAACTCACAGAAACGAAACCCGAAACGCTTGCTGGCGCTTCGCGTATTTCTGGGGTGAGCGCATCTGATCTGGCTGTTTTGCTTGTGAACCTCGGCCGATAGGTACTGTTCCACGTGAAACATTATCACATGGGCCTTTTTAAGGGGTCGTGTAGCGTTTAAAGACTTCGAGTAACCCACACGTTCTCTTTTCTTCATTCTTTATTTTTTACACAAAATACTGTATATCAGCTATTTAAATACATTATTCCAGCCAAGAAGAGCCCTCCGGTCTTGGTCGAGCACGAACTATCTTTGCACCTTCAATTAGAACAGACACACAATGGACATTCAAAACATTCTCTCCACGCTAGGAATACAAGATCACAACCACGGCGTTATGATTGGTAAGCGGGCTTTTGGAAGTGGAGCCACTATTGATTCAATTTCACCAGTTGACGGCAAGCGCATTGCTTCAGTTTCAAGCGCAACGACGGCAGACTATGCTGAAGTCATGGAGCACGCTCAAGCTGCATTCCTCGAATGGAGACATGTTCCTGCACCAAAACGAGGTGAAGCCGTTCGCCAATTCGGTGATGCCCTTCGTGCAAAGAAGGATGCTTTAGGGGCGTTAGTGAGTTATGAGATGGGTAAATCACTCCAAGAAGGTTTGGGTGAAGTACAGGAGATGATTGACATCTGTGATTTCGCAGTCGGTCAAAGCCGTCAATTGTACGGAATGACAACACACTCTGAACGTCCTCTTCACCGCATGTATGAGCAGTACCACCCTATGGGAGTGGTGGGAATCATTTCTGCTTTTAATTTTCCGGTAGCTGTATGGGCTTGGAACACTGCGCTCGCTTGGGTTTGTGGTGATTCTTGCGTGTGGAAGCCTTCTGAAAAGAGCGCGCTTTGTTCCATTGCTTGCCAGCACATTTGGAATGAGGTTGCTGAAGCCAATGACGTTCCTGCAGCGCTTTCTTGCGTTGTAAATGGCATGGCTGATGTAGGAGAAATGTTGAGCAATGATCCCATGGTGCCCCTTGTGAGCGCAACAGGTAGCACACGAATGGGTAAGGCTGTTGCAAAGGCTGTTGCCGGACGTTTGGGCCGATCGCTTTTGGAGTTGGGTGGAAACAACGCCATTATTATTGCTCCTGATGCTGATTTGAAAATGGTCGTTCCTGCTGCTGTGTTTGGCGCTGTCGGTACGTGCGGTCAACGGTGTACTTCTACACGTCGTTTGATCATACATCGTTCCATTTACGATCAAGTCAAAACTGTTCTGAAAAACGCCTACGGCCAACTCACCATTGGCAACCCATTGGATGAGTCCAACCATGTTGGGCCGTTGACAGACCAGGCAGCTGTTGCAACCTATCTCGCTGCATTGCAATCCGTAAAGGATCAAGGAGGTACGTTTGTGGTCGAAGGAGGGTTGTTGGAAGGTCCTGGCTATGAGAGCGGTTGTTATGTCAGCCCTAGTATCGCTGAGGCTTCTAACGATCTAGCAATTGTTCAACACGAGACGTTCGCACCTTTGCTTTACATGATGGCATACGACACCTTAGATGAAGCCATTGCATTGCAAAACGGCGTTGCACAAGGGTTGTCTTCTGCTATTATGACGAACAATGTCCAGGAAGCTGAGTGGTTTTTGTCTGTCAATGGTTCCGATTGTGGTATTGCAAACGTCAACATCGGCACATCAGGAGCGGAGATTGGAGGAGCGTTTGGAGGAGAAAAAGAAACAGGAGGGGGGCGCGAGTCTGGATCAGATGCTTGGAAAGCCTACATGCGCCGACAAACAAACACCATCAACTACGGATCAACCCTTCCATTGGCACAAGGGATTCAATTCGACTTGGGTTGATATGAAGTGGATCGCCACGTGTGTTGTCTGTGTTTCACTCTTTGTCCGCTGCGCTGAAGTCAACGAAACACAAGACAACCTCGAGGTGGTGTTCCATCTCAATGATAGTACGCGCGTATCGTTTCCTTTGCAGCAACAAAATGACCTCTTTACCCTTCAAAACGGTGGAGAGGAAATGGAGTTACTTCGAACCAACGACTCTACGTTTGTGGTGCCTGTTTTTGGCGGTTCGTGGGTATTGGATTCAACGGATAGGAGAGGGGTGTGGACGGATTCCTTGCGGTCATCCAACTACCGCGTAGATTTTGATATTCAACCCTTGTCTTCTGTCATCAACACCGCCGATGCTCCAGAGGGTACTTGGGATGTTTGGTTTGGTGATCGCGATACCAGCGCGTTCGCTGATGCACAGTTGGATCTTCAGTGTGTTGCAGGTAGCATGACCGGAACGATGCGAACCCCTACCGGGGATTATCGCTTTTTCTCAGGGGTTTATCGCTCTGGCTTGCTTCACATGCAGACCTATGATGGGGCCCACCTCTATTGCTTCAAAGCGCGCTACAGTAAGGGAAGTTGGATTAACGGTAGTTTTTATAGCGGTAACCATTACCACACGCAGTGGTCCGGTCGCAGTGGTCATGTTTGGCCAAACGGTGATACCGTTGAAGAAATTCAAGTCCAAGACTCAGACCTTTTGATCACCACCCTCGATCGGAACGGGTCGTCTGTAGAGGTGTCCTTGGTTCCTCAACCCGGTGAGGTCGTTGTTGTAGACATTCTAGGAACGTGGTGCCCAAACTGCATGGATGAAGTCCGTTTACTTCGAGAGGTTCAGGAAAACCACCCGGATATCCGTGTCATTTCCATGGCATACGAGAGGGACACCACTGCTTTAGATGTGTACCGTCGATTGGATTTTTACCGCTCACAATTGGGAATAAACTGGGAGGTGTATTGGGGAGGAGCCGCTAGCAAAACAATGGCTGCGCGCACTTTTCCTTTCTTGGATCAGGTTCTGAGCTTTCCTACTACACTCTTTATCCACCCCAACGGACGTGTAGCGATCCATTCCGGCTTCAATGGGCCCGCGACAGGCGCAGCGTACGAAGTAGAGAAAAACAAGTTCAATCAACTCCTCTCTGCAGCCCCTGGTTTTTAATTATTTCTCTGGAAAATCATTTTCCATATCAACCTCGATACGCTTGTCTTGGTTGGCTAGTTGCCACGCCGTGTGAAACACCAAACGGCCGATCTCAGCCGTCTTGTCGTAGTGGATTTTCTCCGGATCATCTCCCGGTTTATGATAGTCTTCGTGCACACCGCTGAAATAGAAAATCACAGGAATGTTGTGTTTCGCAAAATTATAGTGATCAGACCGGTAGTAAAAACGATTCGGATCATCCGGTGCGTTGAATGTATAATCCAACGCCAACTGCGTGAACTCGCTGTTTGCGTGTTCACTGATCTCATGGAGCTCAGAAGACAGCTTATCTGATCCAATGAGGTATACATACCGATCGTCATCCATGTGTGCCTCATCTGTCCTTCCGATCATATCAATATTGAGATTAGCCACCGTGTTCTCAAGAGGCCAAACAGGATGATCTGAATACCATTCACTTCCGAGTAAGCCTTTTTCCTCTCCGACTACCGTCATCAGCAATACACTCCGGCGAGGACCTTCTCCGCCATCTACCGCCGCCATGAAAGCTTGTGCTAACTCCAATAACGTAACAGTCCCTGAACCGTCGTCGTCCGCCCCGTTATGGATTTCACCGTCGATCACGCCCACGTGGTCATAGTGTGCTGTAATCACCACCAACTCCTCTTGTAACACGGAGTCTCTTCCCGGAATATAACCGAGTACATTTTGTGTGTTGAATTTCCCTGAACGGTCGTCCAGGTTAAAAGACCAGCTCGCTGTTGGTATTGCTTGAGCTGTTAAAACTGCGCCTTTCGCTTTCTTCTTCTGAATTTTTTTCCAGCTTTTCAAGGTTGTTTTACCCCACCAACCCTTGGTTGAACTGCCTTCCATGAAAAAGGTAGGTAAACGCGTTCCTTCTGTTTCTTTTGGGTCCGGTTGATCCAGTCGCATTGACTTTCTCAATAACCAGGGCTTTAAACGGCCTTTATATGCTCCCAACCCTTCACCTATGACCACTAAAGCTCTAGCTCCATTGGCTTCTGCATTCAATCGCTTCTTTTCAAGACCATCGCGCCAATTCTCCTCCGCTGCACCCGCTGTTCCCGAAAAAACAACCACCACTGAACCGGTACAATCCAACCCTATGAAATCATCTGGTTCACCCCAGGAAGCAAACACCATTGGAAGGTTTTCCATTGACTTATCCCGGATACCTGGATAGAATACATACTCCTCTAAAAACGCAAAGGACGTACCTGAAACTGTCAAGCTTCCCCCTAAAATTTGCGATCGAACCATCGATACCTCTTGGTAATAACCTGCTTCATGGTACGGTGCTATCCCAACAGACTCGAAGTAACTCGCTATGTAGGCCGCCGCTTTTTCCGCACCAGGTTCTCCTGTTTCACGCCCCTCAAAAGCATCACTCGCGAGTACTGTTAAGTGGTTCTCTAAATCACTTGCGTTGATTGTTTCAGCCCATTTTGTGGATTGCGCTGATAGCGCTGAAAACAACGCCATAAAACCAACCAAGCTCACACACGCTATTTTACCCACACGCCGATCATGCCGACCCCCTTCAAATTCCTCTGATAAGAACGTTGTGACGATATCCAAAGCTTCGGCTTCATCCACAAACCGCGCAGGGATGCATATGATATTTGCGTTGTTGTGTTGTCTTGTTAGTGCTGCTGTTTCAGCACTCCATGCTATCCCTGCCCGCACGGCTTGGTGTTTATTAGCTGTCATCGCCACACCATTGGCAGAACCACAAATAAGGATACCTCTATCCACTTCGTCGTTTTGAACATCCAACGCTACTTGATGCGCGTGGTCTGGATAATCTACACTTTCATTGGAATCTGTTCCCCGATTGATTACTTCGTGGCCTTTGGATACTAACTGTTCCGTGATTACCTTTTTAAGTGCTGGACCGGCGTGATCGCCTCCAATTGAGATGCGCATGGATTCAAATTTCAAGCAAGTTAATTAACAACCCACTCGTTGATAGCGTTAATCTTCCGTTTACAACTCCTAA
>CAWVYB010000099.1:0-7792 GCA_963934215.1 uncultured Flavobacteriales bacterium
GTGGAGCCGGAGCATGGCCCAGTTGGGAAATGCAGCTCCTTTCAGTTCAAGACAATGACGGGGATGCCATTGATGTGGGACAATTTGCAACCCCTCAATTGTTGGATCTCGATGGAGACGGAACATTGGACTTGCTCATCGGTGAAAAAAATGGAACCCTCACTTGCTATCAAGGATGCAATGGATCTTGGTGTTTAATTTCTTCAGAAGAATCGGGAATAGATTGGGCTGGAATAACGGTGGAAAACACACTCGGGATTAACGGATATAGCGTGCCCGCCCTGCATGATGGACCAAATGGATGGCAAGTCTTCGTCGCCAATGAAACAGGAAAAGTGCAATACTTTGGAGAGGTGAACCCAAATGCTCCACATGCTCCATTGACAGAGCTGGAAGCAAACGTTGGAGGAGCACAACCTGGACTTCGCGCTGCAGCGAGTTTTGCGGACGTCGACTCTGATGGGTTTCCTGAAATGCTCATCGGCATCCAAAACGGAGGCATTCGCTGGTATCAGGGGACCATCACTTCGATAGAGAACGTGAATGAATCTCTCCAAACGTGGGGGGCATTTCCCAATCCTGTATCAGCCGGCTACGCATTGAATTTGACAGCGCCAGCCGATGCAATCCAGCAAAACTACGCGGCCCAATGGTGGACACTCGACGGCCGTAGAAGCGGCCCCTCCGTTGCCATTCAAAACGGTCAGCAATCGTTAACTGCCCCTGCAGAACCCGGCTGCTACGGACTTGAGTTAACCCCATTAAAAAAAGGCTCCCCACAATTGGAGAAGCCTTTCTTTATTCGCGTAATCGTTACGAATCGCTAATCAATCGTTCATTCGATCGAGAACTTCCGCTACGCCTCGCACAGCTTTCTCGCTCTCAACAAGCAACGCTTTCTCTTCATCGTTCAATTCGAGTTCGATGATTTCTTCGATTCCGTTTTTCCCCAATTTTACTGGGACACCGATGTACAAATCATTGATTCCGTACTCACCTGTGAGCCAAGCGCATACTGGAAAGATGCGTTTTTGGTCCCGAACAATGGCTTCTACCATTTGCGCGGCTGCGGCTCCGGGAGCATACCAGGCTGACGTGCCCAACAAATTCACGATCTCACCCCCACCTTTCTTCGTGCGGTTTACAATCGCCTCCAAGGCATCCGCATCAATCAATTCCGTCACTGGAATCCCTCCGACAGTGGTATAACGCGGAAGTGGAACCATGGTATCCCCATGCCCCCCCATCAAAACCGCTTGAATATCTTTAGGAGAGCAGTCCAACGCCTCCGCTAGGAAGGCTCGGTAACGTGAAGTATCCAAAATGCCCGCCATGCCCATCACTTTCTTGGAGTCCACACCAGCTGCTAGATAAGCGCAATAGGTCATCACGTCCAATGGATTGGAAACGACAATGATGATCGCCTCTGGGCTGTGCTCTAAAATCTGACTGGTCACGCTCTTTACGATGCCCGCGTTCGTCGCAATCAAGTCGTCCCGACTCATCCCCGGCTTTCTTGGAAGACCACTGGTAATGACCACGACCTCAGAACCTGCTGTTCTCGCGTAATCATTCGTACACCCCACCGTCCGGGTGTCGTACAAGTTAATGGGGGCGGTTTCCCAAATATCCAAGGCCTTGCCTTCTGCAAATCCATCTTTGATGTCCAATAAAACGACTTCATTGGCCACTTCACGTGATGCCAAAACATTGGCACAAGTGGCTCCGACATTTCCAGCTCCGACTACAGTAACTTTCATGATCCAATAAGAATTAGGGGTCTAATTGCTGGCAAAACTAAGACAACAGACCCCTCTAATCTTGTATTGGGCACAGAAAACTCATGAACTTTCGTTCACTTGTTATCAGCTGTTGCCTTGGATTGCTTTGTCGTCTTCCTCCCTTTGCTATTTTCGTACCCATGATTCACCTTTCTTCCCAACCTTCCACCATGCTCAGAGGCTTTCTTCTCACAATTGGATTTTTCCTTTTTTTCTGTGCGACCTCCTTCGCTCAACCCGCCTCAAAATCGGGACCACAGTGGCCAGAAGGTGAAGCAGGAGTTGACTATAACCTCTTGGATTCTGATGGCAAAAAACAAGGTGTTTGGATTCGCGTGTGGCCAAACGGAAGCCTCTATTATTCGGGGTCATTTCAAGCGGATATGCCAGAAGGCGTATTTCTGCACTATTACGAATCGGGTGAAATCATGTCCGAAATCATCAATACGGACAATGGAAATAAATCTCAGGCGAAGCACTTTCGTGAAGATGGATCTCTTCAAGCGGAAGGAATTTACGTGAGGACCAAGCAACTCAATGTCGAATTGGAGCCAATACGCCAAAAGCTCGGCACATGGAATTTCTACGATAAAGCAGGCCAATTGAGACTCACGGAAAACTACAGCAATGGCAAGCTTCATGGAGCTACTCAAACGATTGGAACCAATGGCGTGATCATCGAGTCCGGGAGTTATAGCAACGGTGAACGGGATGGTGTGTGGAAGACCTTCAGCGAAACGGGCTCTCTACTTTCAGAAATGGGATACAGCGAAGGGCTGTTTGATGGTCTTTGCCGTGCCAACTACCCCACAGGTATGCCCCGCTCAATTGGAATGTACAAAGGAGGTGTAGAGCACGGATTTTGGAAAACATTCCTTGAAAATGGCAAAGTAGAAACAACGAGGCAATTCGAGGATGGGCAGTTGATTCAGGAAACCCCAGAGAACGGTCACGTGCTTCTTCTATTTCCTGACGAACGTCCCAAAGAGGAGTTTACGGTTGAAGACACCTTGAAGGAAGGTGCTTTTACTGAATGGCATGACAATGGCGAATGGACCATGGTGGAGGAGGTTGATGAACTAAGCGGTGATACGTATGTCCGTCGGGTCATCAAAGGCCAACAAATTCGAAAAGAGGGCGAATACAAAGACGGCCTGTTAGATGGTGAGGTATTTCACTTCGACAAGAATGGCCGCCTCCATAAAACAGAACGATTCGAAGCGGGTGTATTGGTGGAAACCGATGAACAATGAGAATCTTATGTCAGATTGGAGTTCTTGTAATCATGCTCTCAGGACTCAATCAAACGGGTCTCGCGCAATCGGCTCCCGATCGTTATTGGGTGCAATTTGAAGGAAAAGTAGCCGAGGACTTGCCTGATGGATACTCCACTTCGTATCGCTTGGATGCTCCTGAAGTATTTCTAAGCGCACGCTCCCTTGCCCGTCGCTCCATGCAAAGTATCGCCGTTACGGAACGTGACATGCCCATTCCGCCCGATTATGTTGCCGCTATCATAGCGATGTCCGAATTGAAAGTCATCCTGTCCAGCCGCTGGTTCAACGCTGTCACCGTGGCAACGACAGATTCTACTTTTGACCCTTTTTCTCTGACCGATTTGCCCTTCGTTGTAGCCGTCAAATCAGTCATTCAAATTGAATCAGACACCATTGATCTCGATCCAATCGCGGTTGCGAAACGGAGCACACGTGATCACGGCAACACTGCTGCCGAATATGGAAGCAGCTGGAAGGGGCTGGAGCAGCTGCATGGAGATTGGCTGCATGGCCTCGGTTTTCGAGGTGAGGGCATGTGGATTGGAGTGCTCGATGCCGGATTCGAATATGTGGAATCCCTGCCTGTCTTTGAAAGAGCTTGGCAAGAAGGACGGATTCTTGAAGGGATGGATGCAATGAATAGCCAGGGAGGTCTCTTTGCCCACCACCGTCATGGAACATCCGTTCTAGGCACCATGGCTGGCTTTTTGGAAGATTCATTGATTGGTACGGCTCCTGACGCCACGTATGTCCTGTACCGCACGGAAGACGCGTACAGTGAGTACCTCATCGAAGAAGACTATTGGGTGGCCGCTGCCGAGCATGCCGACAGTGTCGGAGTGGATCTCATCAACACATCGTTGGGATATAGCTTGTTTGACGATTCAACCATGAATCATACACCCGAAGATCTCAATGGTGTAACAGCCCGAATCTCACAAGCCATGACCTGGGCCGCTCAACGTGGAATTTTATGCGTAACGAGCGCTGGAAATAGCGGTAACTCCCCCTGGCACTCCATTACTGCGCCGGCAGATGCACACGGTATCCTAAGCGTCGGCGCCGTCGATGCAGAAGGGCAGCATGCTTCTTTTAGCGGTTGGGGGCCCGCTTCAGATGGTCGCATTAAACCGGAAGTCATGGCGCTTGGAGTTCAAGCAGCATATCCGAATGCAGACTCAACCATTCGCCATGGGAATGGCACAAGTTTCTCATCCCCCATTTTATGCGGTGCTACTGCGTGTTTGTGGCAAGCTTTTCCCACAAAATCTGCAGCTGAAATCAGAGCCGCTATTATCGCCTCGGCTCATTTATCGACATCTCCAAGTGACAGCATGGGGCACGGCATCCCCAATTTGCAGCGTGCATTTGAGTTTTTGGATGACGGTGGAGCCGCAACATGGTTTAGTCCATCCAATGAGGACCTATCGATTCTAATTTTTCCCAACCCGACCACCACATGGCCTGTGCGCTGGCAATACTCCGGTGACCGATCACCCAATGAATGGCGCATCGTATCGACCAAAGGGGAATTGATCGCCACGGGGCTCATTGATTCTTGGGTCACTTCGGAAGGGGTGCTGCAAGGATGGTTACATGGGCCTGCTCAACTTGGCCCAGGTGCATACCTGCTTGAATGGCTTGAATCAGGTGAACACGTTGGTTCTACACCTTGGATCTGGAATCCTCAATAGCCGTACTTCTCCTTCCACATTGACCGCAATTGGGCCTTTAATTGCTGTTCACGAGCGTTATCTCCCGGTTGGTAAAAAACACGACCGCTCAGCGCTTCCGGCATCAACTCCTGTCCGCTGAATCCTCCTTCTGCATCGTGATCATAGGCATACCCAGAACCATATCCGAGATCCTTCATGAGGTCTGTGGGGGCATTTCGTAAAGACAGCGGAATAGGTAAATCCCCCTCTTGACGCACCGCTTTCGTTGCTTCCGCAATGGCAGCATACGAAGCGTTACTCTTTGCGCTAGTCGCCAAGTAAATCGTGCATTGTGACAAGATGATGCGTCCTTCTGGCATGCCGATGCGCTCAACAGCTTGGAATGTATTGGTCGCCATCACCAATGCTGTAGGGTTGGCCATTCCAATATCTTCAGATGCTGATATGATCAACCGCCTGGCGATGAATTTGGCGTCTTCACCCCCTTCAAGCATCCGAGCCAAGTAGTATACCGAAGCATTGGGGTCACTGCCTCGAATGCTTTTGATAAACGCAGAAATGATATCGTAGTGCGACTCTCCCGTTTTGTCATAAGCCACCGGTTGCGTTTGAATAGAATCCCAGACCATGGCGTCAGTCAATGATAACTTTTCCGCTTGATGGCCTTCAACAACGAGCTCTAAAATATTCAATAATCGGCGGCCATCACCTCCACTAGCTCGCAACAAAGCATTCCATTCTTCGATGACAACTTCGGTCTTCTGAAAGAGCGGATCTTGCTCCATCGCTCTCGCTACCAATGACTTTAATTGATCTTCACTAAAAGGCTGTAAAACATATATTTGACACCTACTCCTTAAAGCCGGTATCACTTCAAAAGAGGGGTTCTCAGTCGTCGCTCCAATCAACGTCACAAGGCCCTGTTCAACGGCTCCCAACAAGCTGTCCTGTTGTGATTTTGAGAATCTGTGAATTTCGTCAATGAATAGAATCGCACGGCCGGCAAACATTCCTGAACGTTTGACACTTTGAATAACTTCGCGGACTTCTTTCACACCACTGTGTATGGCAGACAACTGATGAAAAGGTCGTTCAGACTGTTCCGCTAATATCCGCGCCAACGTCGTTTTACCCACCCCTGGAGGCCCCCACAAAATCATGGAAGGCAGATTACCTGCTTCCAACGCTCGTCTTAAAACGGTATCCTTTCCGACCAAGTGACCTTGCCCGAGATACGCTTCCAGAGAACGCGGACGCATTCGCTCTGCCAATGGCGATTCATGCATGGCGTTCAGATTGGATTGGAACAACTACCTGCGCCGAAGAATCTATATTTTTATGCAAAACCTGTCCCTCTCCCCTCGGGTGTTTCCATCGTTTGTGCGACCAAAGCCACTGCTCAGGGTTGCTTTTTATATCCTGTTCGAGCAAACGTATGCAGCGCTCCAAGATGGCTCCTTCTGGAAGCGTCCGGGGCGCATCCGTGACCACTTCATATACAGTTCGGTATCGTCCTCTTCCGGTTTTCTGAATGTGGCCGAAAATTACAGGTAGGTCATATTGACGAGCCCATTTTTCCAATCCAAAATACCAGGCCGTCTCCTGATGCAGAAACACGTTCCACCAAGACTTTGCAGGGTCTGCTGGACTCTGGTCAAATCCCATAACGATCGCCTTGGGGCGATTCTTGCCCATATGCGCCTCCATCCAGGCAGCGGAATCAATGGTCCGGACCATTTCCAATCCAAACCGTTCACGGGACTTCCGCATGGCAACATCCATCGCCAAGTTCGACAACCTCTTGTAGACCGCCATAACATCATGAGGAACACTCTGATGCGCTGTTAACGCATAAAGCTCCCAGTTGTTCATGTGCCCTCCCGCAATCAATACACTTCGTCCAGCAGCATGAAAAGGGTCGAAGACATCAGCACGGACATATTCCATTCGATTCATGGCGTCGGACTCTGTAACAGTAAAATGTTTGACCGACTCTACGGTGATCGCACCAAAATGTCGGTAATAAAGCCGTTCAATTCTGCGCGTATACGTGACGGATACATCCGGAAAACTGCGACGAATATTGCCTCTTATCACCGCTTTTCGGTATCCAAAAACACGGTGAGCTAGAAATGCCAGCACCTCGCCTAAGGCATGCAGCATGCCATAGGGCAGTCGACTCAATAGCAACAAAAACCGGAGCATCATGATATTTTCGTTTGAGAAGAAACAACCAAACCATCGTATGCCAAGAAAACTCCCTTTGGCAGTTCCTTTTGAACCACTTCGTGTAGCCCCAATTGATGACTAATGTGTGTTAAGTACGTTTCTCGGGCTCCCACTTTCTCTGCAATTTCAAGGGCTTCATCCAAGGTAAAATGACTCAGGTGTGGTTCCTTTCTTAAAGCATTTAACACCAATACATCAACGCCTTCTAACCGATTCCATGTTTGCGCTTCCAGGTAGTTCGCATCGGTGATGTATGCAACCCCTCCAAGTCGAAATCCCAAGACAGGTAAGTCACAGTGTTTCACGGGTAAAGGAGTCCACACATCCTCACCAATTCTAAACGGCTGATCATCGATCTCGTGCAATGTCACTCGAGGTATGCCCGGATACGTTTTAGCGGCAAAGACATAATGAAATTCTTGTCGTAGCGCCCTTTGCACTCGCGCGGTCGAATACACCGGCATTTCAAGACCACTTGCAAAATTGAACGCACGAATGTCATCCAACCCCGCGATATGGTCTTTGTGCTCGTGTGTTAAGACCAAGCCATCCAAATGATCCACTTTAGCACGGAGCATTTGTTGTCGAAAATCAGGCCCTGAATCAATGGCCACCGTTTGGCTAGACGATCGCATCAAGACCGAAGTTCTCAATCTTTGGTCCTTTGGATCCAGACTCGTGCATACAGCACATTTGCAAGTGATTACCGGCACCCCTTGCGAAGTTCCTGTTCCTAAGAATGTCATTTCAACCTGCATGGTACGAAGTTACGCAGTGTTCGCATCGTACATTTGTTGAAACGGGAACTTTCCCTTTTCAAACTTCTTGC
>CAWVYB010000100.1:0-7759 GCA_963934215.1 uncultured Flavobacteriales bacterium
TACCCCAACCACCCCGTCACAGGTGTCACGTCCACGGATCGGTCCAGAACGCTACTTACGATTGGAAGTGAAACTGCAACCGTTGGTGATTTCGTTGACCACCTCAATACGAGCAAAATTCGCAACGCTTCGATCGGCGGAAAGGCTGTCGTTGACGAGCAATTGAAGCTGTGGTCTGAAAACATGCTCTTGGATTATGAAGATGTGCGTTTGGAAGACAAGCACGATGCATTTCGTCTGTTGATGGAAGAATACCACGATGGCATTCTTCTCTTTGAGTTGACGGACGAGAAAGTGTGGAGCCGTGCCGTAAAGGATTCAACTGGACTTGAAGCCTTTCACGCTGCGACAACCTCCGACTTCATGTGGTCAGAGCGAGCGGACATACGCGCCTTTATTTTGGCTGACGCCGCGTTGGCAAAAAAGGTCCAAAAGGCCATCAAAAAGAACAAGTCGCTCCTCCCTATTTCCGAAGAGGCTAACGCCGTCAATTCCTTAGCCTATCGATTAGAAGAAGGCTTGTTCAGTGCAGGCGAAAACCCCTGGGCCGATCGTGTTTTAGCCGATCACCTTTCGGGTTCTTTGGTCATGGCATCTAAGGGTGCGACGTTTGTGGAATATACGGCTGGTGGAGACGAGGTGATCCTGGTCCAGGTTCAAGAAATTCGAGAACCCGAGCCAAAAACACTGGCTGAAGCACGCGGACAAGTCATCGCAGCGTACCAAGATCAGCTTGAAACCGAGTGGGTCGCCTCCTTGCGCAGTGAGACAGCGGTCGAAGTGAACCGATCATTGCTCCATTCTCTTGCTGACTGATTCCAGCGTCTTTCGCCCTCTTCAAAGGGGATCTATGCAACATCAACCGATCCGAGTACGCGGGTTTCTTGGACGTGCGCTAGTGCGTTTCACCTGGGGGTTTTGCGGAATCATTAGTGGACTCTCACTCTTCGGGTGTGCACAACGGGATGAACCCGAAAAGCCAGCGGAACAATTTGTCGCTACGGCTTTCGAGCATGCTTTACCCCTGCAAGAAATTTGCGATCACATCCCGAACAATGCCGCCGACTCCGACTCCGCGTTGATGGCGGAGCGCTATGTAGATCAATGGATTCGAGAGCAAGTGGTCGTACACGAAGCTGAAAATCGCTTGCCCGAAGATCTACAAACGTTTGAACGCGAAATTGAGGCCTACCGCAATGCGCTGCTGTTACACCATTACAAAGAGCGCTATGTCCAACAACGCATGGGACAGGAGGTTCCTGAAGAAGAGGCGCTCGCCTATTATATGGCACACCAGGATTTATTCATACTGATGGACTACGCTGTGCGCGCCACCTTCGTGCATTTGCCAGACGACGATGATCTCCACTTGGATTTCATCAAGTCCGCCATGCTGGCTCCAGATACTGCACCTTCTTTTCCCCTGCAGCAATGGTGTGTTGAGCACGCCGCTATCCATTCGTTGAATCGGGAAACCTGGTGGTACCTCGAAGATCTCATTCAGGAGGTTCCTATTGAGTTGTATCGCGCCGAAAAACAACTCGCCAATAGGAAGCTCATCACGTTTGATGCGGATGGGCGCAATTACTTCATCCGGTTTCATGAGCACGCATTGATCGATGGTGTCGCTCCTTTTGAAGTGGTTCAAGACCGCGTATCCGAGCTGATTTTACACGGCAAAAAACAAGAGCTCCTCCTCCAATTGGAAGAAGAGCTCTTGATTCAAGCTTGGGAAAAAGGGAGCGTTCAGAAATTGATTCTGGAGTAGACCTCAATCGGATGGCTTAGTCGCACTGTGAAGCAAACACGGTCAGGGACGTCAGCATGTCCGCTATTGTGACCACACCGTCGCAATCTCAATCCACAGTTTCGAAGTCCATGTTCCCAGCGCCGTTTTTGCAATGGAAAAACCATTCGACCTTTACGCTTTACGCGTTCTGAATCGATACCAAATCTGTCCGAACGCTAACAAGTCGTAACGTGCATTCAAGACATCTCGAAAGCGATTAACTTGCGTCCGTGAAATCAACGATTCAGAATCAACTCCGCGGGATGGCCTGGTGCATCCTGATAGCCGCGAACGCGACCAATCTACACGGCCAAGACTCGACCCTTGCCACCACCACCTCAGCCCTCAACTTCACTCCTTTAGACGCCATTATCGCCGTTGTTGGAGATGGTATTTTGCTGGAAAGCGAGGTAGAAGCACAAGCTTTTGCCTTGAAAGCGCAGCTCGCTCAACAGGGAAAGTCGGCAAACGAACTCAACGCTCTGCAGCGTTGTAATTTGCTGAACGAATTGCTGTTTCAGAAACTCCTAGTGCACCACGCTAAGCTCGATAGTTTAGAGGTGTCTGATGGCGAGATCATGGATGAAATCGATCGCCGTCTCGCCTACTACATCCGGATGTTTGGGTCTGTCGAGGCCTTTGAAGCGGAGTACGGACAATCGGTTAGCGAGTGGAAGGCTGAATTTGAGGACCCCGTTCGCGAACAGCTTCTCGCTGGTCGCATGCAGGGCCAAATCAACCAACAAGTCCGGGCGACTCCTGCAGAGGTACAGCAGTTATTTATCAGCACCCCAACGGACAGCCTCCCCCTTATACCCGAGGCTTTACGCTATCGAGAATTGATGATGCAACCATCCATCACGGAAGCCCAGAAAGCGGGGGTTCGAAACAATCTGGACTCGATTCGAACTCAAGTCTCCACGGGACAACTGAGCATGACACTGGCCGCATCGCGCCACTCGGAAGATCCGGGCTCCAAATACAAAGGAGGCTGCTATGAAGACATCCCGCGCGGACAATTCTTACCGGAATTCGAAGCAGCCGTTTTTGACACACCGATTGGAGACCTTTCTCCGGTTTTTGAAACCGATTACGGGTTTCACTTCTTGCGCACCGTCGACCGTCGTGGCCAGGTATTCTCTGCTTGTCACGTTTTGATGTCCGCTCAAATCGACCCAATCGCACTCGATGATATGGGGGCGGATTTTGATGCGTTGATGCAGTCTTTGCGGGCAAAAGACATCTCCTTTTCCGACGCAGTATTGCAAAACTCGACGCGGGAAAGCTCACGCAATCAAGGCGGGCTGGTTGTGAATCCTCGTGACGGCAGCACACTCTTTGGCTCCGATGAATTGGACCCCAACTTGTTCTTCTTGCTCAATGGCATGGCTCCAGCCGAAGTCTCCGACGCCATTCAATTGGTAGACGATGAAGATCAAGGCTACTGGATTGCCGTTCAGCTCGAAGAGCGCGTTCCAGCCCACCGAGCCAATCCGTCCCAAGACTTTGGCTACTTCCAAAACATCGTTGAAGCTTCCATGCGGGAGACCCAACTCAACAACTGGATGCGTAAAGCCATCAACGACACTTATGTGCGGATTGACGCTCCATACAGTGACTGCACATTCCAACAGGATTGGACGGCAGGGTCCACCATGGACCGTCGCTAAATCTCTTTCGCGTTTCACGCAGTCATGAAGCTAAGTATCATCACAATCGCTTTCAATGCAGCAGATACGATTGAAGATGCTGTGCAATCTGTATTGTCCCAACGACGTGATGGATTCGAATTGGAGTACCTCATCATCGATGGGGCTTCCAATGATTCAACATTGGATATCTTGGCTCCCTACCAAGACCGTCTCACTTTAATTTCAGAATCCGACAAAGGGATCTACGACGCCATGAACAAGGGGGTTTCCCTGGCCTCAGGAGATTATGTGGGAATTCTGAACGCAGATGACCTATACGCTTCTGATGACGTATTGATGAGGGTTGCAGCCCTTTTCAAAAGTAGTGGAGCCGAGTCCGTTTACGGTGATTTGGTCTATGTCGACAGGGATGACCCGACTAAGGTCACCCGAACATGGAACAGTGGCGCGTTCAATCGCAAGGCGTTTCTAAACGGCTGGATGCCCCCACACCCCACCTTTTTCGTACGGAAATCTGTTTACGACGCTCACGGCCTGTTCTCCCTCGAACTTCGATCAGCAGCCGACTACGAGTTGATGCTCCGCTTTTTGTTCAAGACCAGCATCACAACAGCCTACTTGCCATCCATTTTGGTACGCATGCGGGTGGGAGGACTGAGCAATGCTTCACTCGGCAATCGTTGGCGAGCCAATCGAGAGGACCGCAAAGCATGGCGAATGAATGGTGTTACCCCTTACCCCTGGACCTTGTTTCTTAAACCGTTACGAAAGGTGAACCAGCTCTGGAAGCGATGATGACAGCTCCCCGGCAGGGGACTATCGTTTTTCATTGCTCGCACCACCCTTTTTACAGTTTTTCAACATGCTATGGGGTATCACTTTTTGGAGCCCGTGAGGCAAAAACCCAGTGCATTCATATGTTTACTATGTAACTATCCCATCCTATTTGTGTGAATTCAAAGCCATCGAATCATGACGCGTAAAAACACTTATTTCATTCGATTGTGGAAGTCCATTTCAAATACTTGGTTCACCTCATTCCCTCCTCTCCAGTAGGACCAAGCCTCGGTTATTTGGGTTGAATTACACGGGCATTTCAAAGAGGAATGGCCAGCTGCTCTTTCTGCATGTTCTATCTTTACACTCGCCGCATAGATTCCTGTGTGGAGAACATCTGAGACCAAGCCACTATGTACGCATCGGATAAGGAAGCGCTCGAAGCGCTCAACGCGAAACAGCAGCAATTGCTCCAAGAAATTGGAAAGGTCATCGTGGGCCAAGATCAAGTGATCCGTGAAGTGACCACCGCCATTTTTGCCGGCGGACACGTCCTGCTTGTCGGCGTTCCCGGCCTGGCCAAAACGCTTTTGGTCAACACGATCGCGCAGGCTTTGGGACTGCAATTCAATCGGGTGCAATTCACTCCGGACTTGATGCCAAGTGACATTGTAGGATCGGAGATTCTCAACGAACAGCGCCAATTCCAATTCATGAAGGGTCCATTGTTTGCCAACATCGTGCTGGCAGACGAGATCAATCGGACGCCACCGAAGACCCAATCTGCTTTGCTCGAAGCGATGCAAGAGCGGTCGGTGACGGTCGCCGGCCAGAATTATCCGTTGCCTTCTCCATTTTTTGTCCTTGCCACACAAAACCCGATTGAACAGGAAGGAACGTATCCGTTGCCTGAAGCGCAACTCGACCGTTTCATGTTCAACACGTGGGTGGATTATCCGACGCACGACGAAGAATTGAGCGTGGTCAAGGCCACCACTTCGGATGTGACGGCCACCGTCAACCCGGTCATCTCCGGTGAAGAAATTCTGTATTTCCAGCAATTGATTCGCCGCATGCCGATCGCCGACAACGTGTTGGAATACGCGGTCGGATTGGCCGGGAAAACCCGTCCAGGTCGCGAACGTGCCACGGCGGAAGTCAACGCATACTTGTCTTGGGGCGCTGGTCCACGGGCCTCGCAATATTTGGTTGTGGGCGCCAAGGTCAACGCCGCTCTCAACGGAAAATACAGTCCCGACATCGCCGATGTGCAAGCCGTGGCACTGCCGATTTTGCGGCACCGCATTGTCCGCAATTACAAGGCAGAAGCCGAAGGGCATACGGTCGAATCCATTATTCAAGGGTTGTTGTAACGGCCGTTTTTGATGCCTGACCCCTCGACCCAAACCGGCGCTTGGAATATCCTGCGTAGGGTATACGGCCTGTTGAATCGGCGGGAACGAAAAACGGGGTGGTTGCTGTTAGCAGCGGTGCTTCTCAACAGCGTGGTCGACTTGCTCGGATTGGCGGTGGTCATTCCGGTGATCGGGCTGGTCATCAATCCCGAATTGATGGAGACGCACGAATTCCTGGGGAAGATTTACGATGTCGCTTTCAGCTGGGGAATCGGCAGCCAAACACGCTTTTTGATTGCCTTGTGCCTTTTTCTCATTGGCGCCTTTCTCTTCAAAACATTGTTCGGACTCTGGGTCAATCACGTGCAAACGCGTTTTGGATTTCGTGTGGCCCATCGCCTCAGTGGAAATTTATGGATGCACCACTTTTCGGATTCCCTCGAGCGCATGCGGTCCAAATCTTCAGGGCGCATCCTCGAAGAAATCAACGGGTGGCCCATTCTGTTTGCCCGGGTATTCATCACGGGTGGACAATTGTATTTCAACGAACTCGTGGTCATGGCGCTCTTGGCCATTGGCTTGACTGCCTATAGCCCAATGGTTTTTCTGGGTGTAGCGAGCATCATTGGCACAGGCGGATTGCTGATTCGTTGGCTTACGAAACGCCGACTCCAGCGCAACAGTACCACCCTTCGAACGATCGCTCCGCAGGCCACTTCTTTGGTGTCCAACGCCGTGCGAGGCTTTCTGGAATTGGTCACTTTCCGAGCCGTGCGGGCCATGCAAGCCAATTACTTGAGCAAGACCCGGAAATTGTATGCCGTGCATAGCAACCAATTGGTGTTGGGCATCGCTCCTGCTCGTCTCTATGAATTTTTGGCTGTGAGCGCTTTGTGTACGGCCATCATCGTGAGTCTGACGTTCGGCAATGCAGGTCCCGCCTTTTTTGAATCCCTCTCTCTGCTCGCGTTGAGTGCTTACCGGGTCATGCCCGCCATGGCGCGAGTCAATGCACGGATGATTGCCATGCGCGGCCAAATGCACCTCATCGACGCCATGGAAACGGGTGCTTCGGCGTCCACTGCACACCCCACGCCCGCCAAAACCCCCACCCTTCAGGGGCCCATTTCCATTGAAATCCAAGACCTCGCTGCACGATACGAAGGGAAGGAAACCGTCGTTTTTCAAGGTCTCAAGCATCGTTTTGAAGCCGGGAAGCTCTCCACAATCACCGGCCCCTCAGGATCTGGGAAAAGCACGCTCGTGAGCATGCTCCTGGGGTTGCATGCCCCCGACCATGGACAGGTTAGCGTGCAGTCCGTGGACAAGACTCAAGCGCTGCGGTCCGAACTCTCCACAGCCGATTGGCTTGGGAACGTGGCCTACCTTCCTCAACAACCGTTTCTCTTCGAAGGGACCGTGCGCGATAACCTCACCTTGGGCGGAGCGATTGCAGACCTCGATGAGCCCCACATGGTTCATTTGCTTTCCACCTTGCGGTTAACGGAAGCACTCGGTGAACATCCGTTGGATTTCCTGGTGCAGGAAGGCGGTTCCAACCTGAGCGGTGGCCAGCAACAACGGCTCGCTCTCATCAGGGCTTTGCAGCTAAAGCGCCCCGTGCTCATTCTAGATGAGGCAACAAGTAGCTTGGATCGTGCTCTGGGAACTGAGGTGCTGCGCATCCTCGAAGAGGAAGCCTCACAAGGAACAACGGTCATCCTCATCACCCACGATGAAGCCGTAGCGGATCAATTTGGAGGCATCCGGTTGGGGTGATTTTTCAAGAGCCATCCCGAGACAACTTTACCGAGCAAATCCTCCAAAAGGTGTAGCGTTTGTAAATTGGTGATATTCAATCAATGTGATGTCACAGGAGGGAAACCCTAAGAATCAGAACGTCCAAAGCGATCAAGCGACGCTGTCAAACCAGGCGGGTCAGGAACATGACACTGCTTCTGCTATGCCAAAAGCCAACCTACAGCCTACTGATGCCACAGATCGGGAACTTGGCCAAAACGCGATGAACAAGCAAAGAGCATCCACCCGTCTCGACCTGTTTGACAATTCAGATTTCCACCCCGGCAATGTGGTGAAGCGTCTGCTATGGATTTGCTTCTCCGGACTCTTCTTCCAAACTTGGATTCCATGGCCTTCGAAATTGAAATCCACCCTCCTCCGTGGCT
>CAWVYB010000101.1:0-7718 GCA_963934215.1 uncultured Flavobacteriales bacterium
CATCCATGGAAACGTGACGTCCAGCATTCTTCATGCTTTGCTTCACTTCATCCAAGGTCATATCCAATGTTTCGGCCAATTCAGCCGCAGTAGGAGGACGCTCAAACTCTTGCTCGAGTCGAGCAAAGGCTTTATTGATCTTGTTGATAGACCCGATCTTATTCAATGGCAAGCGAACAATTCGACTCTGTTCAGCCAAGGCTTGCAAAATGCTCTGACGGATCCACCAAACTGCGTAAGAAATGAATTTGAAACCTCGTGTCTCATCAAATCGTTGAGCGGCCTTGATCAATCCGAGATTGCCTTCGTTGATCAAATCAGGCAAAGACAAACCTTGATTTTGGTATTGCTTCGACACAGAGACCACGAAACGCAAATTCGCCTTGGTCAACTTCTCAAGGGCGACTTGATCACCCTTTTTGATTCGTCGAGCCAACTCCACTTCCTCTTCCGCTGTAATCAAATCAACTCGGCCAATCTCCTGCAAGTATTTATCCAAAGAAGCTGTTTCTCTGTTCGTTACCTGCTTGGTTATTTTTAGCTGCCTCATGTGATTGCTTTGCTTTTAAAGTAGAATGCTATAAAACGAAAACTCTTTGCTTCTATTGTGTCCGATGTTCTAACGGACAAAAGATCCAATGGTTGCAAATCTCACTCAATCATTCGAAGAATCTCCACCTTCCGAACGAGGTGAATCATTCGAAGGTCGGTCACCACGATCTCCACGATCACGGTTACGGTCTCCACGACCACGATCTCCACCACGATCTCCACCACGATCTCCACCACGATCTCCACGAGGTCGCTCTGAACGTTCAGGTCGTTCCACATAGCCCTCTGGCTTTGGAAGCAACGCTTTGCGACTCAATTTGATTTTCCCCGTCTTCTCGTCGCGTCCAACAACTTTGAATTTGACCAACTCGCCTTCTTTCAAAATGTCTTCAACACGATCAATCCGCTTCCAATCCAATTCCGAAACGTGCAACAATCCGTCTTGGCCTGGAATCACTTCAACGAAAGCTCCGTATGGCATAATGCTCTTCACCTTGCCTTCATATTCAGTTCCAATCTCTACGGTTGGAGGGAATGCAATGGATCGAATTCGAGCCAAAGCCGCGTCAATTGCTGCCTTATCAGACGCTGCAATTTCGACGATACCCTTTCCATCAACATCTTCGATGCTAATATTGGTTTTTGTTTCTGCTTGAATCTCCTGAATGATCTTACCACCTGGGCCAATGATTGGACCGATGGATTCACCTGGAACTTCCAATGTGACAATACGAGGCGCATGGTCCTTGTAATCTGCACGTGGTTCAGCAAGATTGGTCAACATCTCACGACGAACGTGATGACGTCCTTCGCGCGCTTGCATCAAAGCTTCTCGCAACTGGGCGAAGCTCAATCCTTTGATCTTGATGTCCATCTGGCACGCTGTAATACCGTGTTCGGTACCCGTTACCTTGAAATCCATATCACCCAAGTGATCTTCATCACCAAGGATGTCTGAGAGAACAACATACTTGCCCGACTCCATATCTGTGATCAAGCCCATCGCAATTCCAGAAACAGGCGCCTTGATTGGAATTCCTCCGTCCATCATTGCCAACGTACCCGCACAAACTGTTGCCATGGAAGAAGAGCCGTTGGACTCCAGAATCTCACTCACCAAACGAATGGTGTATGGACAGTCTTCAATGGAAGGAAGAACAGGCTTCAAGGCGCGCAACGCCAAATTTCCGTGCCCAACTTCACGACGACTCACTCCACGCAAGGGTCTTTCTTCACCCGTCGAGAATGGAGGAAAATTATAGTGGAGCAAGAACTTCTCTGTCTTTCTCACCAACGCACTATCAATCAACTGCTCATCCAACTTTGTTCCCAACGTCAATGTGGTCAACGATTGCGTCTCACCACGTGTGAAAATCGCACTTCCGTGCGTACTTGGCAAGTAATCTACCTCCGTCCAAATAGGGCGGATATCGGTCGGCTTTCGGCCGTCAAGTCGAACATTTTCGTTCAACAACAAGTCACGAATTGCTTTTTTCTGAGCAGCACCAATGTACTGACGCAACATGAAGCTTTTCGAAGATCGCTCCTCGTCACTGAGGGTATCCATAAACTCCTTTTTCAATTCATTGAAAGAAGCCTTACGCTCTTCTTTGCTTTTGCCTTGCAAAGCAGCTGCATAAAATTTGTCCTGCAAGTAGTCGTTTACACGAGCGCGCATATCTTCATCATGGTCTTCATGGCTGTATTCACGTTGAACACCATAATGACCTGTAGATTTCGCAAGAGCAATCTGAGCTTCACATTGCGTAACAATGGCCGCGTGAGCTGCTTCAATGGCATCCACCATTTCATCTTCACTCACTTCATGCATCTCACCTTCAACCATGACGACGCTGTCAATGGTTCCGGCAATCATCATATCCATATCAGCCAATTCCAATTCTGAACGCAACGGATTGATGATGAATTTACCTTCTACACGTGCAACCCGAACTTCAGAGATTGGGCCATCGAATGGAATATCACTCACAGCCAAACAAGCAGAAGCAGCTAAACCTGCCAAACTATCTGGCATCACCTCTGGATCAGAGGACATCAATTGAATCATGACTTGCGTCCCTGCGTGGTAATCCGAAGGAAACGTTGGTCGCAATGCGCGATCAACAAGACGCATTACAAGTACTTCACCATCTGAAGGACGCGCTTCACGCTTAAAAAAGCCCCCCGGGAAACGACCTGCGGCCGCATATTTCTCACGGTAGTCTACTGTGAGTGGAAGAAAATCCACATCGTCTCGCACTTCATGCGAAGAAACTGCTGTAGCAAGCAACATGGTGTCGCCGCATCTTACGACTACTGAACCGTGAGCCTGCTTGGCCAATTTGCCAGTTTCAATTGTGATCTCACGCCCATTGCCGAGATCTATAGTTTGGTTATGTACCGTGTAATTCATCTTTCCTGTGTATGCATCAATAAACACCCTCCTCGATTAGGAAGTGTGCACAAAAACAAGAAAGGCAATGGAGCTGTTCCAATTGCCTTCCTGTTTCAATAATTTCAAATTAGCGACGCAAGCCGAGCTTGGCAACGATATCGCGATAACGACTGATTTCTGTTGACTTCAAGTAGTCCAATAACTTCCGACGCTTTCCGACCAATTTGATCAAAGCGCGTTGGGTATGGTAGTCCTTGCGGTTCTTTTTGAGGTGCTCAGTCAAGTGAGCAATGCGGTAAGAGAACATAGCCACTTGAGCTTCTGAGCTTCCTGTGTCCTTTTCTCCTTCACCGTAAGTGGAGAAAAACTCCTTTTTTTTGTCTGCGTCTAAGTAGTACATGTCGAAATCGTTTAGATGTTCGTGATGTGAAATAAGGCCGCAAAGATAGTAAGAATAACCGAGGTTACCAATACTTCTTCGACAGCAAAACGCCTCTTATGGCTTTGAGGGCACGTCGTACATCGCACGCAAGGAAAAGGCCAGTTTATCCTTTAAATCCTTGCGTTCAACGATGGCATCCAAAAAGCCGTGTTCCAGCAAGAACTCTGCCCGTTGAAAACCTTCCGGTAAGTCCTTCCCAATCGTTTCCTTCACAACACGCGGGCCAGCAAATCCAATGAGCGCATTCGGCTCTGCAATATTCAAGTCCCCTAGCATAGCAAAAGAGGCTGTTACACCTCCTGTCGTAGGATCCGTCAATACCGATATATAAGGCAAACCTGCCTTTGAGAGTAACGATAGTTTAGCGCTTGTCTTGGCCATTTGCATTAGGCTCAACCCGGCTTCCATCATGCGAGCTCCACCAGATTTACTAATGCAGATAAACGGACACCCCTTCTTTAAGGCCAAATCAATGCCGCGTGCAATTTTTTCACCGACAACACTGCCCATAGACCCCCCAATAAAAGCGAAGTCCATGCAACTGATCACGACAGGAATTCCATCCAAATCACCCGAGGCAGTGCGCAAGGCATCCTCGAGGTTTGTCTTCTTCTGTGCTGCGACCAATCGATCTTTGTACGCTTTGGTGTCCTGAAACTCAAGCGGGTCAGCGCTCGTCATTTTAGGAGCGATTTCACGGAATTTCCCGTCATCAAAAAGCAACTCAAAGTAGCCATTGCTTCCTAGTCGATCATGATGATCGCAGTAATGACATACGTGACCCTTTTCAGCATGCTGCTGAGACGTCACCACTGTTTTGCAGTTTGGACATTGATACCAAGCACCTTCCGGAATTTCTTTCTTCTCCGCGCTTTTAGTGGTAATGCCGTCCTGTATCCGCTTGAACCATCCCATGATTTACTCCTTTAGATGCCGTAAAGGTAACCAACCCATCCAAAAAGCCTCCCTTAAAAAGGATGCCCTATCCCCAAATGAATCCCTCCCTTCGCTTTGTGTTGACTGAACCAACGCAGACCTGCTTCCAATCCAGGGTCATGGATGCGAAGTCCCCCATCTAATCGCAAAAGAAAAAAGTCAAAATCAAGTCGAATGCCAATGCCCGAACTAAAGCCCAGACTAGACCATTCTAGACGTGTATTCGACAGCGCATCCTCCAACAACGGTTGTTTCATAAGCCAAACGTTACCGACATCCACAAACCAAGCCCACTCGATCATGTTGGTGGATTGCTTTCTCACCTCTAAACTGACTTCACCCAACAAATCTCCCAACCCTTTCACCACATTCAATGCGTCAATGTCATATCCCGCATGCCCCGGCCCCAATTGTCGTGCCGGCCATCCTCGAATACCGTTGGCGCTTCCTGTGAAAAAAGACCGATCAAAAGGCAGCGCATTGAAATTCTCTCCAGCCCAACCCGCTCCAACATGAAAACGAGCATGCAGCGACGTCCCTGACATGGGATTCAAAATCCATGCGCCTGTCCAGTTTCCTTCA
Organism: uncultured Flavobacteriales bacterium; assembly: GCA_963934215.1. Lineage (GTDB taxonomy): Bacteria > Bacteroidota > Bacteroidia > Flavobacteriales_D > Sanyastnellaceae > UA16. Next base: position 4,908 of record CAWVYB010000101.1, read on the forward strand.
CAACGAATAAATTGAACAAATGGGACTTGTCCCAAAAGAAATTGTCCATCCTCATTCTTCATCAACCCGAGCGTTGGAGCGAGTGCGTTCATCCCCCACCCCGTCCATTCAACTCCAACGTTCACAGTACCAAAGATCGATTTGCTCTGCACCCATCGTGATGTCCATCGCATGCGAGAAAGAACGGATGCGTAGTCCTGAAATCGATACTGGATAAAAGGGTTGGACTCATTGTCAAGCCAGGCTTGGAAATCGGTCCCTAAGTCAATCTTGGCATACGTCAATTCTATAAGATCCACAGAAATTCTGCTTTCACGATCTGGATTTTCCACAAAATGAAAGCCGTGCTTAAAGCCCACAGAATTTCGAGAGTACTCTGGTCGTGACTCCCGGCTCCATAAACCGGTAAAATCAGTTCTCGCAGCATTCGATGCTCGCAAACGACTCAACGCAATCGGAGGAATTCCCAACGTAGAGTAATGCGCTTGAACAGACCACGCTCCACTATTGGGCACAAGCGTAGACACGGTATAGCTAAATGGCTGTGAAGAAGTGATGCCTCCAGACAGCGAGAACTCCAACATGTCTCCTCTTCCCGAAACATTTCTATCTGTAAATACACCGGTAATGACAGGTCCATATCGCGCGTTGGTACGTGTCATATCCAATGCCGCAGAAATGCCATATCGAGGACGTTGAATAAGTCTGACGGACACATCAAATGCATCCTCTGGCCCTTCGACAAATTCCAAAGAGCCGGGAATTTCAACACGTGCAATTGAAGGCAATTGCATCAAACGCCGATACGTCGTCTCAATGGCCCCCTCATTGTACCTCACTCCGGGCTCTATTGAAATCAAATGGTCAAGAACGGGATCTGATATTGGCTTTGACAGCGAATCAACCAACCACTCGATATCACGAAATCGAGACCTTCGATGTGCCACGGGAGTCCCCGTAGCACTATATTTTGCAGGACTAATTTCCACGGTTAGCGCTACCGTATGCGAACCACTTCGAGACGATGTGTCGGCTTTGAATGAGATGTGCGTTTCATCCAAACTCGCATAGCCCTTTGATTTGAGGTAACGCGCCAACTGAGCACGCTCCAACTCGAGTCGGTCCGCATCAAACACATCGCCTTCAAGAATACTCAACTGGCCCTCTATTTCGTTTTCAAGCATACCACTTCCCTCAACATCCAACGACACCGATGATAGGGTCCACAGTGGTCCTGTGCGCACGGAATAGATCAACGCTACCGCATGCGTTCCTGTTTTTTCAAGCTCAGCAGAACAGTCCGCATTCAAGTAACCTGCCCTTCGACTCAAGGCTTCCAAGTTGCGTTCTGTTCGCTCCTTGGCTTCAGGATCGAAAATAACCGGTGGCTCACCAAGACTGTGTGCAATCCAATGCCTCAACCCCTTTCCTTCTCTTCCGGCTTCAAGCCGCTTGATTTCAGCCCTTTCCAATTTTTCAGGACGAATGAGTCCATGGATGAAAAGTGGAATACGCAAGCCTAACAGTTGACGATTGGCTGGCTGTCGAATCACCGAAGTTGCGCCATCAGGAGCGGCATCAAGAGAAGGCATTCCCTTCCACACTATTTCATTCTTCACAAGAAGCTGATCCTCTCCTTGCAAGTGACGTTCTAGGGAACACCCCTGAACACCCAAAAAGAGGAGAGGAATGATCCAACCACACCAACGGGTTTCCCTATACTTTTGGGGTTGAAACCTTGCCATCATGACGCGTAACGAAATTCTATCCATTCGCTCTCTCCACAACCGCCCCGAGCGCAGACGCACGAATCGCTTCATCGTCGAAGGCGTAAAAGGATTAATTGAATTGAGTGAGAGCAACATGGAGGTGTTGCGAATTTACAGTCTTGATAGCATGCTTGAACATGTTCCTGTATCACTTTCTAGTCATATTGAAGTCATCACAACCAAAGCGATGGCGCGAATATCCAACTTGAAAACACCACCAGGCTTGATGGCCATTGTCAGCATTCCTTTTTGTGACACAAAGACCATTATCGAATCCTCCAAGGTTGGAGACACTCAAGCACCTTTGCCGTTTGTACTTGTAGCCGCTGGAATTGCTGACCCCGGGAATCTCGGAACGTTAATTCGTACTGCTGATTGGTTCGGTATGCGCGGCGTTTTACTCACACCTGGAAGCACCGATGCCTGGTCCCCAAAATGCGTGCAGGCTACGATGGGATCTATTTTCCGGATTCCCGTTGCTGAAATCCAACCTGAAGACGAAGCACTCCTTCAAGCACAACAGCATTATGCTCTGGAGATGAGCGGAACCCGCTACACCGATATTGAATGGAAATCAGGGCTTCTTTGGGTTGGTTCTGAGTCTCACGGGGTATCAACCGATGTTAGCGCATTGCACTATGAAACGGTGCACATCCCAAGGCAAGGCGGAGCAGAATCTCTAAATGCAGGAATCGCTGGCGCTATTGTGTGCTCCGAAATCGCTCGCGTTTGGACCGTTAAATAAAAGCTTGAGAGGTCTCTAGCTCTTGTAGATTTAGCAAAGGTCTCACTGCGATCTCACACCATTTTCGATGGATTTCTTCAGCTGTAAACGGCGTGCTTTGAAGGGCCAACTGAACTTCTTTCACTCGACATTCGCACTGCTTAGAAGACTTGTCAGTGATCATTTCTGGATCCCAAATAGAAGGCCAGTCTTCTGTCATATTTGAGTCCATTTCTGCCAATTGCTTTGCAGCCCAATGGTGTGAAGGCCATATCCGTATTGCTGCGTGCAATCGCTTATCAATCAATTCCGCCAACC
>CAWVYB010000102.1:0-7443 GCA_963934215.1 uncultured Flavobacteriales bacterium
TCGCGGTTTCGGTGCGCTGCTTGTACAATTTGTTCAAGATGGCCATGGCTTTGGCATCTTCAATCGCATCGCCGTCAACACCTGTTTTGGTGGCTTCGAGCATCAGCTTACTCTTGACGTCTCGAAGTGCAGATAGCCGCTCCTTGTCTTTGGCACGCATGGCATCTTTGATGCCATCAGATATGGTTGTGTATAAGGACATGATCAATCGACGTTATCGTGTAGAAATGGATTGTCGTTGCGCAATTCGATGTGGCTTTCGCCCTCTTCATCGACGGTTTCGCTCAGATTGAAACGGCTCACTTTTGAAGTTGAAGAATGGTCCACGTCATCCAGGACGACATGACGTCGCTTAAATGCGGGTTCCGCTTCCAAGTCGGCTAGACCTCCAGGCGTCTTTAATTTCCGTGTGTATTGCTGGATGCGTTGTGTGCGGTTGACGTGCGTCTTGGCGGCATCAGCAGGGGCAGTGTATGCCGGTTTAGCGCTCGGTTTTGGTTCTTCAGAATCACGGGAAATTCCTGTGAAAGAAAGAGGTGGAGTTGCCGGCACATCCGATTTTTTAACCGGTTCCGGCTTCTCTTGGAAGTTAATTCCTTCCAAGTCAGGAATGTCTGAGGTCAAAGGCAAAGGTTCACTGTCCAACGTATAGACGGTGATTTCAGGCGTGTCGTTTCCAGGGTTGGGAGCGATGGAGGGAGCCGTATCCTCTGTTTCTTCCTCTTTTTTGATCAATTGAAAATGCAATCCGTCATCATCTTCGGTGCTTTCTTCGCTCGTGTCTTCGACACCTACAAAGTCAAAGGTGTCAGATTCTTTATTTAGCGGTGTGGCTTCTGCAGGTTCAGTTGAACGCAAATAGGGCTCACGTGATTGAGGGACCTGTGCTTGCTGTTGTACCGGTTGGACGGGCGTTTTCACTTCGCGGTCTTCATCCAAATGCATGATTTTCTTGGGAGCAGCCACGCGTTCAGAGCTGTCCAGGTCTTGTCCTTTAAAGCCTGTCGCTATGACGGTGACACAGAGGTCGTCTTCAAGCGAAGCATCCACTCCATATCCCCAGATTACCTCAGCGGATTGTCCCGCTGAATCTTGAATGATGTCTGTGATTTCCATAATCTCATCCATCAAGATTTCTTCTGTGCCGAATGTGATGTTCAGTAAGACGAAGTTGGCCCCTGTAATGTCGCAGTCATTCAGTAGTGGTGACTCAAGTGCTTCGCCAACAGCCTTGCTCGCGCGTCCTTCTCCCGAGGCGACGCCGGATCCCATGATGGCACGACCTGAGTTGCGCATAACAGTGTTGACATCGTTCATGTCCACATTGATTTCTCCAGTCAATGTGATCACTTCCGCAATGCCTTTGGCTGCCGTGCACAAGATCTCGTCTGCGTTGGCAAAGGCTTTTCGGATGGTCAGGTTACCGTACAATTCCCGCAATTTGTCATTGCGAATGATGAGCAAGGTGTCCACGGCGTCGCGCATCTCAGCGAGCCCTTTGTTGGCTTGTTCAGTTCGTCGTCTTCCTTCAAAAAGGAAGGGTACGGTGACGATGCCGACAGTGAGAATGTTCATCTCACGCGCAGCTTGCGCGATCACGGGGGCCGCACCCGTTCCGGTGCCGCCGCCCATTCCTGCTGTGATGAAGACCATGCTGGTATCTTCACCGATCAATTCTTTCACGTCGTCCAAGGATTCGATGGCGGCATTGCGGCCAACTTCAGGCAAAGATCCGGCGCCTTGGCCTCGAGTGAGCGTTGCTCCCAATTGGATTTTAACGGGTACTGGACTAGCATCCAATGCTTGCGCATCGGTATTGCAAACGATGAAGTCGACCCCGGTTATGCCGCGGTTGTACATCGTGTTTACGGCATTTGATCCGCCGCCGCCTACTCCAATGACTTTAATAGGAGCATGCGAAATAGCCTTTGAATCTGGTGGATTGTTGTAATCGATCATGAATGGAGAATTCAGGGAATGAGATGTTCTGTAATGCAGGAAGGATTCAGTCTTCCTCTTCTTCTTCGACGAAGTAATTCTTGAGCTTATCAATAAGCCGCATGTGTTGAGACTTTTCGGCATCCTTCCGGATGTCGTCAGCCTTCATGGAATCGCTTTTGGGCGCTAAGCGGTCGTATCCTTTGATGACGAGGCCAACTCCCGTTGCGAAACTAGGAGCAGTGGCCTGCGCGTCAGGAGCCTCGGCGAGGTGTTCACTCGGATAGCCAACGCGGCAGTCTAAACCAGTTACGTATTGAAACAATTGTGTGACGTGACGCAACTGCGAACCGCCACCGGTCAGGACGACGCCACCAATCAGCTGATCGGAAAAGCCAGAATTTCTGATTTCAAAGTGGACATGCTCAATGATTTCAGTCATGCGCGCTTCAATGATGGCAGCGAGGTTTTTCAGGCTGATCTCGCGGGCGTTACGTCCTTGCAAACCAGGAATACAGACGATTTCATTGTCTTTCATCTCGGTGGAGATGGCCGACCCAAAGCGCTGCTTGAGTTGTTCAGCCTGTTTTTTCATGATGAGGCATCCTTGGCGGATGTCTTCCGTCAAGACGTTGCCGCCAAAAGGAATAACCGCGGTGTGCCGGATGATTCCATCTTGAAAAATAGCGATGTCAGTAGTGCCGCCACCGATGTCGACCAAGGCAACACCGGCTTCTTTTTCTTCTTCGCTTAAAACAGCAGCGGATGAAGCCAAGGGTTCCAAGATCAATTGGTCGACGGTAAGGTTGGCCTTTTGAATGCAGCGATAGATGTTGCGGATTGCGGCAATCTGGCCGATGATGAGGTGAAAGTTGGCTTCCAATCGAATGCCGCTCATGCCCACAGGCTCTTTGATGCCTTGCTCGTTGTCAACAGTGTATTCCTGAGGAAGCACGTGCAGGATTTCTTCGCCAGGCTGCATGACTTGCTTGTACATATCCTGAATCAGCGCTTGGATGTCCTCGTTGCTGATTTCGGACTCCAGGTCGTCTCGGGTTCGCTGTCCGCGGGTTTGCTGACTCTTGATATGCTGCCCTGCAATGCCTACGTTGACGACTTCAATGGCGACGCCAGATGTGCGTTCCGCTTCATCGATGGCCTTGCGGATTGATTCGACGGTGCGTTCAATGTTGGCAACTACGCCTCGTGACACACCAACGGACTCACTTTTTCCGTAGCCAAGGATTTCAATTTTTCCATGGTCGTTGCGACGGCCTACGAAGCAAGCAATTTTGGTTGTTCCGATATCGAGTCCGACAACCAATTCGTCATTGTGGGCTTGTTGATCCATTTCCATTGTATTGCGTTGACTTAATAATAGCGTTGAGCCACAACTTGGCCTGCAAAGGCCAAGTTGATGCGTTGGTATTCGTTCAGATTGCCTCTGCGGATTTGTTCCCGGTAGAAGGTCAATAGATTGTTCAATTTTGAATCGAGTTGGGAGGTATCGCCCAAGGCAATGCGGGCTCCTCCAATTCGAGGGATGATTTCCAACCCTCCGTCCCCGGTTACTTGCACTTGATCAATGAAGGCGGACCACAGGGGATCTTTGCAAGTTGACTGAATCAATGAGAACGCGACGGATGCGTGTTCCAGGGATTGTGCATGGATGATGGGCACCCGTGCAGTGAAGTATGGAGATAAGGGGAGGGCGGCTCCGTCGGTGTCGATGTACACATCGGGTTCGTCTGGACCCATGTGCAATCGCGCTACCGGTTCTTTTTGTGAAACACGTACGTGTAAAATCCGGTCGAGACCGGGATAGATCTCGACGTTATCGACTGCTGGAATGGAGTGAACCCATGCGTCCACTTGCCGGAGTGATACAGATTCAATCCAAGATCCTTGGATGCTGTCTTGTGCAAGGATGGCATCACGGACACCTGCAGCATCGACAAAGAACATGCCTTTGATTTCATCTACATCCACATCCAATCCGAGGTAGGTCACTTCCTTCTCCGCGTGCAAGGCAAACCCAACCAATGTCCCGGTAGTCCCCAAGAGGACGATGGACATTGCGATGGGCAGGAGGCGTTGAATCATGGAGAGGGCGTTGTCTTTGTTTTTTTGAATCGATTCCCATCCTCCAGAAGCCACTGTTTCACTGGGATTACACTCCGGTCGATGTCTCCGGCTCCCAATGTCATCAGCACTTCAGGTGGATGCGCTTTCAAGCAATCGAATATCCGTTCGGAATCGATGAGATGTTTGGAGGGGTTCGGGATGTTTTCAAACAGCGTTTGTGAATCGATTCCCGGAATGGGCTGTTCCCTTGCCGCATAAATTGGAAGTAAGATGACGCGATCTAGTTGACTCAAAACAGCTCCAAATTCGACGAGATGATCGCGTGTTCTGCTATACAGATGGGGTTGAAAAATGCCCGTTATTTCTTTGCCTGGATGCTGTGCTCGGGCAGCTTCAATGGCCGCATTCAATTCTGAAGGATGGTGGGCGTAATCATCGATGTACACGCCAAATTCTTCTCGAATGTGGTAGGTGAATCGCCGGTTGATGCCTTTGAACGTTTTTAGTCGTTGCAAGCAAATGTCCATCGGAGCGCCTGCGCGATGTGCCAAAGCAAGTGCGGCCAAGGCATTGGATACGTTGTGAAGTCCGGGCATTGGAAAGGTCACGCCTTCCACCCATTCAGCATCCAATTTGACGTCTGCCGTCCAGACACCTTTGTGGACACGAGGGGCCACTGCAGCATATGCCCACTGGGCAGTATCTTCTCGATGGGATGCAATGCCGTAGCGTTCATTCCCTTCACCAACCCAATCGACGTCAGCGTGAATCAGACAGCCTTGACTGACTTGGCGGGAGAACGAGAGAAAGGCCTCTTGGAATGCTCTTTCGCTGCCGTATACATCGAGGTGGTCAGGGTCCAAACTGGTGATCACGGCATGTTCGGGGTGCAGATGGAGAAAGCTGCGGTCAAACTCGTCCGCCTCTACAACGGTCCAAGGAGCGCCGTCATTCAGGTACAGATTGGATTCAATCCCCGTGGCGATTCCCCCGAGAAAGGCATTGCATTTACCGGGACAGCCGTCCAGTAGGTGGGCGAGCATGGCAGTGGTTGTCGTTTTCCCATGGGTGCCAGCAACGGCTAGAGTGGGGGTTTCCTGTGCAATGTGCCCGAGCAGTTCGCTGCGCTTGATGATGCGGACTCCTCGCTCTTCAAAAGCAAGGTGATGTGGGTGATCCAAGGAAACTGCGGGCGTACGGATCACTAAAATGGATGCTGGAGGAAGCGAAGTGATGTCTGCAGGCACTGCGTTCTGATTGTAGTAGACTTCAATGCCTTCAGCTTCGAGAGCAGCCGTTACGTCTGATGGGATACGATCATATCCAGCAACGCGGATCGCATGCTTGCGCTTCAAATAGCGCGCGAGAGCACTCATTCCGATGCCTCCGATGCCGATGAAATACGCGGTGGAAATGGAATTCAATTGCATAGCAAAAACTCACAACGCAATGAGCGATTCAATGGCATCCACGACACGAGCCGCGGCATCCGGTCGAGCAGATTGTTGTATTGACTTTGCCATCAGCTGACTTTTCTCCGTGTCTTCAAGGAGGCTTTTTAAAGCGCCTCCCAATCGTTCTACTACGTGCTGGTCCTTGAGTAAAATGGCTCCTCCACGTTCACTGAGAGACTCCGCATTGCGGGTTTGATGGTCTTCAGCGACAAATGGGGAGGGCACTAAGATGGTCGGTTTTCCGACCAACGACAGTTCGGCAATGGACATGGCGCCAGCTCGGCTTGCGATCACGTCAGCGGCTGCATAGGCCCAATCCATGCGGTCAATGAACCCATGGCAGCGAATCTGGGCGGAGGCCTCAGTTGTTTGTGATTCCAACCAGGCTTTGCAGGTGGTTTCGTAGCGTCCGCCGCATTGCCAGAGGACATTAAAAGGCAGTCCGCTGGCGTGCTCTTCGCACAAGTGTTGTACGGCTTTGTTCATGGAAAGAGCACCCAAACTCCCCCCCATAACAAAGACCAATGGGCGATTATCGTCGAATCCAAAATGAAGACGTGCTCGGTTCAACTCCTCGTCTTCCATGGTGTTTGCCAGAGCCGCAACACGCTGCCGCAATGGATTGCCAGTTTCAAGGATGCGGTCTGCAGGAAACCAGCGATCGAGCCCTGGGAATCCTGCGCAGATACGGTCGACTCTTTTGGCAAGGATTCGATTGGTGATTCCCGGAAAAGAATTTTGTTCCTGTATGAGGGTGGGGATTTTCTTGACAGAGGCTCTTTGAAGCAAAGGTCCACTGGCAAATCCCCCGACACCGATTGCGATTTGGGGCTTCCACTTGCGAATCAAGCGGTTGGCGTGAATGAGGCTGTGAATCAATTTAAATGGAAAGAGCAGATTGCGAAGGCTTTTCCAGTTTCGATCGATCCCCGTAATCCATAATCCGGTGATGGGGTAGCCGGCAAGCGGGACCTTTTCCATCTCCATCCGTCCAATGGCCCCCACGAATTGAATGTCACATTCGGGATGTCTCCGGATAATTTCATCGGCGATGGCAAGTGCCGGGTGAATGTGTCCCCCGGTTCCGCCTCCGGAAATAACGACCCGTTTCAGTGATCTGTTAGTGCTCACTGGTGGAGGAGTTTTCGGATTCAATAAAGCGATTGCCTGAGCCACGTTCATGATCACGGGCGTCCAAAGCATCACTTGTTTTTTCCCAGCCTTTTGGATCTGTGACCGATCGACTCACTGCTAAAATCATTCCAATCGCCAAGCATGTAAAGACCATGGAGGTTCCTCCGTATGAGACCAAGGGAAGGGGTTGTCCGGTGGTGGGGAAAAGCCTCACGGCAACGGCCATATTGATCATGGCTTGAAAAACAAGGAGAATCCCAAGCCCCATGGCCAGCAATCCTCCGAAATGCCTCGGACATCGCGTGGATATCCTGATTGTTCTAAAGAGGAGGATTAAATACAGCATAACCAGCCCTAAACCGCCCATGATCGCACCCCATTCCTCAATAATGAATGCGTAAATCATGTCAGAATAAGGGTGGGGAAGGAAATTACGCGAGGTTCCTGTTCCAGGTCCATGCGGCAGCAAACCTCCTCGATTGATGGCGACTTGTGCCAATTCAATTTGATAATCCAAGGCGTCGCCTTCGGCTGCTTTGTCAATGCCTGCGAATCGCTCAATCCTACCAGCCCATGTTCCAAAACGAGGCAAGACTTCGGGAGCCGTTTTTCCAACCCCATACAAAACGACCAAGGCAATGACTCCAAATCCGGCAATCCGGAACAAGTGCCTCCATGGAATTCCGCCGATAAAGAGCATACCGACACAGACGATGGCGAGCATAGCGGCCGTAGAAAAGTCAGCGGGCAATATCAACCCGCAGATGACTCCGATGGGTATGAGTATGGGCATGACGCCGTTTCTGAAATCATGCAATTGCATGCGCCGCTG
>CAWVYB010000103.1:0-7420 GCA_963934215.1 uncultured Flavobacteriales bacterium
ATCCGAAGACGTAATTGAAACTAATTGAATCCCCGCCGGAGACAAAATCAAACTCCAAGACACATCCATCGTTGACCGAAGTTACGGTGAAGTTTTGGCCGATCATCGGTGGTACAGAATTGGCGATGTCCAGCAAGTCTGGGTCAGCGAAGGCTCCTCCGAGACAGTCGTCGCACGTGTTGATAGAGCATTCAAGATTTTCTGAAGCATCCGTGCTCAGAACCAATCCTGAACTGATGGAAAAGGAATCTTCTCCTTGGGTTAGATAGCCCAATTGTGAAATCCCACCCGTGTAAGTAACGTTGAACGCTTCAACACCATCACCAAGAAGCACGGTGTTGACATATTCTTCTGGTGTGAGCGTTTGATCCACCTGAATCTGGCCCGTTGCAGCACTCCAGGAAAAAACAGCCAATCCGAGAAAAGCGATTTCCATCCTTGGTCTGCGGTGTGTGGAATTTCGATCGCCATTCAAAAGGAATCGAATCACTTTAGAACAGCCGCGAATGGTGAGTGTGTGAAAGGGGTGCTTCATGAATTTGAATACGACGGGAATACATCCAAACATACGTTCTATTGTCATTGCAGTTCGCGTGATTGAAATGGACTGCTAACAGTGGACCTTGAATTTCGTCAATACCTTAGCACCATGAAAACGCTCATTTCCTTGCAAGGGTTGCGCAAGACGTATACCATTGGAACGCAGGTCGTGCATGCATTGGATGGCTTGGACCTTCAGATTGACACGAATGAGTACGTTGCACTCATGGGGCCTTCTGGAAGCGGGAAGTCTACGTTGATGAACATTCTCGGATGCTTGGATTCACCAACTCAAGGCAATTACACGCTGAATCAGCAGGATGTGGCTCATCTCAATGAAGATCAGTTGGCGGAAATTCGCAATCGTGAAATTGGATTTGTCTTTCAGACATTCAATTTATTGCCGCGGTATACAGCGCTTGAAAACGTGGCTTTGCCATTGATCTATGCCGGCTTGGACCGTGAAAGTCGAGAAGAAAGAGCCAAGGAAGTGCTCACCCAAGTTGGCCTGGCAGATCGCATGAGCCATCGTCCCAATGAATTGAGTGGTGGGCAGCGCCAGCGGGTTGCGGTGGCACGTGCTCTGGTCAATCGGCCTTCCATCATTTTGGCGGATGAGCCAACAGGAAACTTGGACACTGCGACCTCCATGGAGATCATGGCGTTGTTTCAGGAAATCCAAGAAGCGGGAAACACCGTCATCCTGGTCACGCATGAAGAAGACATTGCAGCATGTGCCAAGCGTGTGGTTCGTTTACGCGATGGTAAACTGGACCTGAGCTAATTCAATTTCGTACCGGGTGCTTTGTTGATTTCTGGAATGTTGTGAAGCAAGGTTCTGCCGTTCCTGCCGTTTCTTTGTGGAGGGCGACACGAGTCGTTTTCAATTAAGATAGAATTCATGCAACGCGAACGCATTGTGAACTTGCGCGATGAAGCGCATATTGGAGAGGAATTGACCGTGTGTGGTTGGGTTCGAACATTTCGAAACAATCAATTTATCGCGCTCAACGATGGCTCATGCTTGGGAAATTTACAACTCGTCATTGACCGCGAAAGCATTCCCGAAGCTACCCAAAAACGCCTGACGACAGGGACTTCGATTCGAGCCAAGGGCTTGCTTGAAAAATCTCAAGGTCAAGGCCAGTTGACAGAATTAAAAGTGGTGGAATTGGAAGTGCTTGGTGATGCCGACCCGGAGATGTACCCGATCCAAATGAAGCGCCATTCCCTTGATTTCTTGAGGGAAAAAGCACATTTGCGGTTTAGAACAAGCACGTTTGGCGCTGTGTTCAGAGTGCGTCACGCCTTGAATTTTGCAATCCATAAGTTTTTTACGGATGGTGGTTTTTTCCAGATGCATACCCCCATTATTACAGGGAGTGACGCGGAAGGAGCCGGTGAAATGTTTCAAGTGACCACGTTGGATCTGAATGCGCCACCAAGGAATGAAGCGGGTTCCGTTGATTTCTCGGAAGACTTTTTTGGTAAGGCATCGAATTTGACGGTGAGTGGTCAGTTGGAAGCTGAGTTGGGTGCCATGGCATTGGGCCAGGTGTATACGTTTGGGCCGACTTTCCGCGCTGAGAATTCCAATACATCCCGGCATCTTGCGGAATTTTGGATGGTTGAGCCGGAGGTAGCCTTTGCTGATTTGTCTGACAATATGGCGTTGGCAGAAGCGTGTTTGAAAAGTGTATTGGGTGACGTTTTGAAGCAATGCGATGAAGACTTAGCTTTTCTCGAAGAAAGGGAGGCGAATGCTGAGAAATCATTGCCTCAAGATCAACGCCAAGGCCAGCCTCTGCGCAATCGCTTGCAAGCGGTAGTGGATGCTCCTTTCCAGCATGTGACGTATACCGAAGCCATTGATTTGTTGCGGAATTCGAAGCCGTTCAAGAAGAAGAAATTCAAGTACCCGGTGGAATGGGGTGTGGATTTGCAAAGCGAGCATGAACGTTGGCTGGTAGAGAAGCACTTCAATGGTCCTGTGATCATCACGGATTATCCAGCAGGCATCAAAGCCTTTTACATGCGTTCCAACGAAGACGGAAAAACAGTGGCAGCTATGGACGTTTTGGTTCCTGGCATTGGCGAATTGATCGGGGGGAGTCAGCGCGAAGAACGCCTGGAACGTCTTCAAGCGAAATGCGCTGAATTTGATATCCCAGAGGAACATGTGTGGTGGTATCTTGATACAAGAAGGTTTGGTTCAGCAGTGCATAGCGGTTTTGGCATGGGTTTTGAAAGGTTGGTGATGTACGTGACGGGTATGACCAATATCCGGGACGTCATACCATTTCCGAGAACACCGCAAAACGCAGATTTTTAATCATCTATAATTCTCATGCTTAGGCAATCACTCCAACAGAAACTGCTTCAAAAACTGTCTCCTCAGCAGATTCAGTTGATGAAATTATTGCAGCTTCCAACCATGGAGTTAGAAGTGCGAATTAAGGAAGAGTTGGAGGCCAACCCAGCGCTTGAAGAGGGGGCTGAAGAGGAGGCTTGGGATGAAGAGAGGAAAGAGGAGCAGGAGGATGGTGATGAGACAGAGGCTATGTCGGAGTTTGATTTCCAGGAGTACTTGGACGATGAAACGCCCGATTACCGACTGAGTATTCGGAACCAAGGAATGGATGAGGAGGATCGGTCTGTGCCGTATTCAGGAGGGGCGACCTTTTTTGAATTGCTTTTAGCTCAGTTGGGCTTGTTGGATGTGGATGAGAAAACCCGATCCATGGCTGGGCATGTTATTGGCAATTTGGACGATGCGGGATATTTGAGGCGTGACTTGGATAGTATTGTGAACGATTTGGCCTTCACGGAAGGCCTGGTTGTGGAACGTTTGGTGGTTGAATCCGCGTTGGAGGTCGTCCAACGATTGGATCCTGCTGGAGTAGGCGCCCGTGACCTTCGAGAGTGTTTGCAGTTGCAGTTGAAACGAAAGTTTGAAGAGGCTTCCGCACAAAAACACCAACTTGCTCGCAAGCTTTCCCAACGCATCGCCTTGGAAATTTTGGAACATCATTTTGACGCCTTTTCAAAAAAGCACTACACCCGTATTCAAAAGGGGATGGACATTGATGAGGAAGCTCTGAAGGATGCCTTGGATGAAATTACCGCGTTGAATCCGAAGCCGGGGAACTCCGGAAGTGAGTCCAATCGAGGAGGTGCGGTGCATGTGGTTCCTGACTTTTTATTGGCCGTTGAGGACGATGAATTGAGGTTGCAACTCAACCAACGCAATGCTCCTGAATTGCGCATCAGTCCGGTTTATAAGGAAATGATGCAGACCTATGCCAGTGGATCAAAGCCCAATTCGCAACAAAAGGATGCGCTTACTTTCGTAAAGCAAAAGCTCGATTCGGCGAAGTGGTTTGTTGATGCGGTGCGCCAGCGTCAGCATACGCTGACCATCACCATGCAGGCCATCATTGATCATCAAAAGGCATATTTCTTCAGTGGGGATGAGGTGGACTTACGTCCAATGATCCTCAAAGACATTGCGGATGTTGTCGGTATGGATATCAGTACCATTTCGCGCGTTGCAAATAGCAAGTACATCCAAACGCCTTACGGCACGTTTCTGTTGAAGTCTTTTTTCAGTGAAAGCATGACGACCGAAACGGGAGAAGAAGTGAGTTCTCGAGAGGTGAAGAAGATTTTACTTGAGGCCATAGAAGCTGAGGATAAGCGCAAACCATTGGCAGACGAAAAGCTGGGCAAACTCCTCAATAACAAGGGGTACAATATTGCCCGAAGAACAGTTGCCAAGTACCGCGAGCAGTTGGGGATCCCGGTAGCTCGACTTCGAAAGCAACTGTAATGGGGCAATCAATGGCAACGGATAGGCCTTGGTGGGCAAGGATTCTTTCAACGGTGCTTCATCCGTTGGTCATGCCCCTGCTCACGCTAATCCTTTTGTTTGCGTTCGATCCCTATTTGAGGACCATGCCCGGTGTATTCGTCTATTTAATGTTGGTGGTCGTGGTCAACACGGTAGCGCCAGCAATTTCGTTGTTCGTCCTGTATCGAAAGGGGGTGCTGAGCGACTTGGAAATCGCCAATCGCTCAGAACGGACTTTGCCGTTCCTCATTGTACTGGCCTATTTCATCTTGACTTACGTGCTCCTGGTAACCGGCGATACCATGTATATTCCAGCGGTTTATTTATCGACGTTGATGGGGCTGATTGTCTCGATTGCGTTGGCGCTTCTGATTACCAAGCGATTCAAAATTAGCATGCACATGCTGGGGCAGGGAGGGGCTTTAGGAACGCTTATGGCGGTGCAAAACATTCATTTTGAGTCTCATTTTGAGCTCAATGCCATCCTGTTCATCCTTGCTGGAGCATTGGGTTGGGCACGCATTCGGCTTGGAGTTCACCGGCACATTGAAGTCTACAGCGGTTATCTGCTCGGCTTCGGCGTGTGTTTCTTAACCGTCGTTATGGGGTGGGGTGGATGAAGAGCTAGCGGGATTCAGTTAGCTTTTGTGCCCGAGCTTCTTCTGCCAATTCCACGAATCTTTCAAGGCCTCTTGCAGAGAATGCTGGCATTCCCATCCCAATAAATCCTTCGCTTTTTTGGTATCGGCATAGATGGCTGTCACATCACCTGGTCTGCGCGGTCCAATGGTGTGGGGAACCAAGATGCCATTGGCTGATTCGAAGGCTTCGATAACTTGCAGGACACTGCTTCCGTTTCCAGTACCCAAGTTCAACGCTTCACACGCATGATTTTGGTCTTTCAGCCAATTCAGAGCCGCGACATGAGCCCTTGCCAGATCGATCACGTGGATGTAATCACGGACGCATGTTCCATCGGGTGTCGGGTAGTCGTTCCCAAAAACAGTCAGTGGATCTCTTAAGCCAGCTGTGGCTTGCGTCAGAAAAGGGATGAGGTTATTGGGGTGACCCAACGGCAGTTCGCCGATGTCTCCAGAAGGGTGCGCTCCGATTGGATTGAAATAGCGGAGCAAGGTCACATTCAATTCAGCGTGTGCTGAATGGGTATCTGAAATCAGCCGCTCGCAGGCTTGCTTGGTATAGCCGTAAGGAGATTCCGCAGGAAGAAAGGGGGCCGTCTCGTCAACTGGTATTTGCTCGGGTTGACCGTAAACAGTGCAGCTACTCGAGAAGACAAAGGATCCAACGTTATGCCGATGCATCGTGGCCAACAGTGCCGCCGTGGAACCAATGTTGTTGCTGAAATACTTCAGTGGTTCAGCAGTGCTCTCACCAACAGCTTTGAACGCAGCAAAATGAATCACGCCCGCGATACTTCCACGCTTCAAACAGGATTCAAAAACGTCGTTTAAAGCAGATTCATCGCAGCAATCGACATCGAAAAGTTGAATTTTTTGATTCAAAATTCGCTCCAAACCGTCCAAAACACGGGAATGAGAATTGGAGAAATTGTCGACGATAATGGGCTCGAAACCGGCGCCCAGGAGTTCCACGACGGTATGTGATCCGATGTACCCTGCACCTCCTGTGACGATAACCTGTTGGGACTTCATTGTTTCAAAGTTAACCATGGCATTCATCGCCTCATAGACCGCTGTAACATTTTGCAATCAATCCCGTAAGGATAGATATGAAAAGCCCTCAGCGACTCGGTCATCTTGTGGAGATGTTCCAAGGAAATCAACCCTTGGTTGAGGGCTTGGTCGTGCTTTTCCTTGAGCACACACCGAAGTTGCTTTCTGAGTTTGTGACCTTGGTCCGCGAAAGTCGAGTGAATGAATTTCACGGAGTTTCGTTTCGACTGAAGTCAAACTTACGTGTGCTGGGGTTCCCTGACATACGCAATCAGGTGGAGTCCATTGGAGCTTCGCTAAGATCTGGAAAGCCCGCTTCAGAGTTGGAACCGGAATTGCAAGCGCTGGAAACAGCCCTTCTTGGTGCTTGCCAGCAATTGAGAGAATCGCTCTGAAGGCGTTTCGTTTTACACCCATCTTCTGGGACTTAAATTTGTTTCATGGACAATCCATGGAATGAGGGAGATGTGCGCGCATTTAATTTACGCCAATGGCCCATTCAAGAGGCTGAAAGACAACAAGAACAGCTGGTTCAAGGAGGAATCCCTGTGGACGCTTTAGCGCCATGTATCCAAGGAGATGGTATTTTGGTTTTGACAGACGAAGACAAACGTCGTGCAATGAAGGCGTTTGCGGAACTGCTTGCTTCCAAACTGACGCTTGCTCGTTTTGTACCCGCTTCAGGTGCAGCCTCGAGAATGTTTGCTCCGTTGCGCGGAGAAATGACTGAAGATGTCGTCCGTGCTTTGGTAACGAACGGTCACCGTTTGCCGATGTTTCAAAAAGAGCAATATGATCAGCTGTCTGCACCGGATCGCGCCACGACCATGGCGAAGGATTTGTTAGCCCCAGATCCGGGTTGGTCTTCTATGCCAAAAGGACTCGTTCCATTTCATCGGTATCCTTCGGGAGACGTCCGCACGCCATTTGAGGAGCATGCCCATGAGTGGGAGTCGCTTGCTCCAGGACACCGGCTGCATTTTACCGTTCCTTCGAAATACCGTGGTCAGATTCGGAGCCTTTTGAAAGAAAAGGGGTTTGACCGGGTTGATTTTTCCGTTCAGTCCGCTGAGACGGATACCGTTGCCTTGGATTTAAAGTCGAAGCAGTTGGTCCGCGATGCGCAATGCGAATTGTTATTTCGTCCAGGAGGCCACGGTGCATTGCTGCACAATTTGAATGAAGTGCAAACGGATTTTGTGTTCATTCGCAACATCGACAATGTTGTTCCGAAGCACCGGATGGCAGCGCGCAATGAGGTCCAGCATTGGATGGGTGGTGTGGCGTATCGTCTGACGAAAGAGAGGAATGCGCTTGTCAGTTCGGTCAATCAAGG
>CAWVYB010000104.1:0-7420 GCA_963934215.1 uncultured Flavobacteriales bacterium
CCTTGGGTATACAATGTAATGGTACCATCCTCGAGCCCTTCCAACAAATCAAGTTTGTACTCATCTCCTTTCGCTTCGAAAAGAGCGATGGCATCTGCCTTTGAGATTTCCTTTCGAATAAAGGGGTTCTTCGCCTTGGCCAATTCCAGCATCTTCTGCTCAACAGCTGCGAAGTCCTTATCTGTAAACGTTTGATCACCAAAATCAACGTCATAATAAAACCCATGCTCAATCGGTGGACCCACCCAAAACTTCACTCCTGGGTAAAGCGCTTCAAGCGCCTCCGCCAGCAAGTGCGCAGAGCTGTGCCACATGGTATTTTTGCCCGCATCGTCATTCCACGTCAGTAGCTTCAACGAAGCATCCGAGTGAATTTCACGTTGGGGGTCCCACACTTCGCCATTGACTTCTGCTGCCAATACGTTGCGTGCTAAGCCTTCGCTGATCTCCAATGCGATATCGTGCGCAGTGGTGCCAGATTCAACTTTCCGGGTAGAACCGTCGGGAAGGGTAATGTTGATCATGCCTTTGTTCAATTGGATTCACAAAGATACGCAGCGCAAAGCGGCACACCCCCACCCAATCAAATAATCCACAGGACAATCGATGGCATCACGATGTGCGACCAAACTTCACGGCGTCCCAGGGCTTCACATGCCAATGAACAGTGGCCGTCGCTACACGCTGCCCCTCTGAGTCAAAAAGTTCAGAAACCATAGAAAACCGACTTGCACGGTCCTCTGAAGATGCCAATTCATTGCGGATTTCTTGTTCTAACGCCTGAGGTATTGCTGCACGGGATTCACAGGCACCCCGAGATGGCCTCCGGTGGTAGTCCATTTCCAAGCGGTGCATGATCAACCGATAATCCTCCATATTGAAACGCTCAAGTACAGCAAGTCCAGAAGTAAACTCACAAGCGGTCGCCATCGCGCAGGCATGCATTCCATTGAGATGATTCTTGTTGCGCCGGCGATCGGGCAATGAAACCTTGACCAACGAGCTGCCCATCTCGACTATTCGAATTCCATGGGGACCATTGAAAGGAAGTGCTCTTTTAAAAAACACATTGAGCCAAAAAGGGTGACCTCCCCTAGCCTTGTCGACAGCCCACGTGAAAAAAGCCCTCATTCAGAAGAGGTTGAGGCTTGAGCAGTCTCCAGCACCCCAGCGATATCCGGTCGAAAATATCCCGGCCCTTTCATGACCTTTCCATCTTCCCGATAGATGGGGTTGCCATCAGCACCCAATTTGGACATGTTTGAAGCCTGTATTTCTTGAAACACTTCTTCAATCACATGCTGCATCCCATGACTTAAAATCGTACCACATAATATATACAGTTGATCACCCAAAGCATCAGCCACCTCAATGGCATCATGACTCAGCGCTGCTTCCAAGTATTCGTCCGTTTCTTCAGCCATCAAGCGGTGACGCAACCGAACCACATCAGCAGGAAGCGCTCCATTCAAGGACGGTGCATTTGCTATTCCGAATCGATCATGAAATTCTCGAACAGCGTCGATGATCGAAGTAAATGGCAGAGAGGTTTGTGTGTTAAGTGAAGAAGGCATGAGCAAATTCGTTCCAGTTGTTTAACATGATTTGACCAAGTCAGCAGAAGCAGATTGACAACCGAAAGGTATATTCGCAAGGCTTTCAACCCAAATGACTTTGAGTCGCTAGACGCATGGAACAAAACGATTATAAAGATTCCAAGATTTCAGGAACAGTCCAACCTGCATTGGAGACTTCAGTTACATCTGAAGCAAATGCACCGCAACCCGTCGATTCAGGAGCCCCTGATATTCGCGCGTTGAATGAGCGCATTGGCAAAGCCAGTCAGTTCATCGATCTCCTGCGCATGGAAATGAGCAAGACCATCATCGGTCAACGCGACATGGTGGACAAGCTCCTTATTGGTCTATTTGGAAATGGGCATGTTCTATTAGAAGGCGTTCCTGGATTGGCAAAAACCCTCGCTATTAAAAGTTTGTCGGATGCCATACAAGCAGATTTCAGCCGCATTCAATTCACGCCTGACTTGCTTCCAGCCGATTTGATTGGGACCATGATCTACAATCAAAAGGAGGAAAGTTTTAAGGTCAAAAAAGGACCCGTTTTCTCGAATTTTGTTTTGGCCGATGAAATCAACCGAGCTCCGGCTAAGGTTCAGAGCGCATTGCTTGAGGCCATGCAAGAACGTCAAGTGACCATTGGACCAGAGACCTTTGAATTGCCCTCTCCATTCTTGGTTTTGGCAACCCAAAATCCAGTAGAACAGGAAGGCACCTACCCGCTTCCTGAAGCTCAAGTGGATCGATTTTTATTGAAAGTTGTTATTGGCTACCCCACCAAAGACGAAGAGCAACAAATTGTGCGCGCGAACCTGAAAGCAGGTGGTATGCGAAAGCCCAGCGCTGTTGTCTCCAAAGCAGATGTGATCAAAGCGCGCGAATTGGTCCGTGAAATATACATGGATGAAAAAGTCGAGCGCTACATCATCGAATTGGTGTTCGCGACGCGTCAACCCGAAAACCACGGATTGGGTCATCTGAAACAACTCATTAGCTTCGGTGCGAGTCCGCGCGCAAGCATTGGCTTGGGCATCGCTTCCAAAGCCCATGCATTTTTGAATCACAGGGGATACGTAACGCCTGAAGATGTTCGTGCGGTTGCCATGGATGTGATGCGGCACCGCATCGGCTTGACGTTTGAAGCAGAAGCGGAAAACATCAGCCAGGAGCAAATTATCACCGAAATAATGGACCACATCCAAGTTCCTTGAGGAACTTGATGAACCAACCAACATGGATACGACGGAGTTGATTCAACGGGTTCGTCGCGTGGAATTGAAAACGCGCGGATTGAGCGATCGGATATTTTCCGGTGAGTATCACAGCGCCTTCAAGGGAAGGGGCATGGCATTCAGCGAAAACCGCGAATACCAACACGGAGATGAAATCCGGACCATTGACTGGAATGTGACAGCCCGAATGGGCCACCCGTACGTGAAGGTTTTCGAGGAAGAACGTGAATTAACCGTCTTCTTACTCATCGATGTCAGCGCCTCCAATGCGTCTGGCACACGCGAGCGCACCAAACGCGAATTAATTGCAGAACTCAGTGCTGTCATTGCATTTAGCGCCATGGGCAACAACGACAAGGTGGGAGCCATCTTGTTTAGCGATCGGATTGAGCGATTCATCCCTCCTAAAAAAGGACGTTCACATGTGCTGCGTATTATCCGTGAGATCATTGAGATCGAGCCAGATGGAACGGGAACGGACATCGCTTCAGCGTTGGGTCATTTTCTTTCCGCAATGAAAAAGAGGACCATCTCCTTTTTGATTTCGGATTTTAGAGATGACGACTTCGAACAATCTTTGAAACACGCCGGACGTCGACACGACATGGTCGCCCTGCGTGTTACAGACCCCATTGACAAAACGCTTCCCAATGTGGGATGGCTGCCGTTGCAAGATCCCGAAACGTCGGAAATCCGATGGATGCAAACAAGCAGTAAGCGCGCAAGGAAGAAACACGTGGTATCCGAAATGGAACGCGAAGCGCATTTGAATTCCATGTTTGTTCGCTCCGGTGTCGACCAAGCGGTCCTCATGACCAACAAGCCCTATGTGCAACCGCTCATGCAATTGTTTGATCGTCGTGGATAAACTTCGTCCCCCACTCCGCACTGTGGCCCTTGCTTTGGGGCTGATTTCCTTGATTGGACAAACGCACGGGCAGTCCGTCATGATGGCATTGGACACCACGACTATCTCCATTGGTGACCAGACTCGCCTGACCATTGCGGCGATGCGTGACATCGAACAAAATCAAGCTGATTTCTCTTGGCCCGATTGGAAAGACTCTATACCGGGCGGACTTGAACTGCTCGGCCCTTTCGAAACGGACACGTTGGTCGTAGACTTGGAAAACGGATCGGTTGCATTCGCCATTCGTCGCATGTATGTGGTGACATGTTGGGACAGTGGGTTTATCGCCATCCCCCCCGTGGGTATCCTGTATGGAGCCGATACAATTTTTTCGAATTCTTTGGAATTGAACGTCCTATTGGCGCCTCGTGGTGAAGCTGGAAAAATTGCAGGAGCCGCTGACATTCGCACGACCGAATGGAGCCTTTCCGAGCGCTTTGCCAAGTGGCTGCCTTGGATCTTCGCGGTACTCTGTGTGATTGGCCTTTCGGTATGGATTATTCGAAAGTGGCGTGCGCGCGAGCTTTCGGAAGAAAAAATGGTCCCTACAGAAATCAAACCCACCGAACCTGCACACCTCTCGGCTCTCCGAGATCTAGAGCGCATCGAATCCGATGCGATTTGGGAGAACGGCGAGGTCAAAAAACACCATGCAAACACCAGCGAAGTGTTGAGACGGTATTTAGAAGGCCGTTTTGAATTTCGAGCTTTGGAGCGTTCTACGGAGGAAATTAAGCGGGGAATCCTCCACCTCCCCCTACTTTCTGAAGATGCTGAAACGCTGTTGAATATCCTTGAATTAACGGATTTGGTGAAATTTGCCAAATGGAATCCGACAACAGATGACCACATCCGTGTCGTCAAAAGAGCCATTCGTTTTGTAGAACAAACGCTTCCCAACATAGAAGCAACTGAATCCAATTCTGCATCATGAACAGAGCACTTTGGATCTCAATTCCACACATCATTTCGGCATTGATTGCGGGTCTTGCCGCCCGCTATGCGCACCAACATTTCGAGTGGGAATCGCCCCATTGGCTCTGGGCAGGACTCCTCATTGGTGTCCACCTTCTACTTCGGATTTGGAGCACCCGGCAAACCGTCCAAACAGGATTGCAGTATAGCTGGCAGTCTTCGGGAAGCCAACCAAGTTGGAGACAGAAATTACATCAACTTACTCCTGAAATCCCTTTTGCTTTGCGCACGCTGGCCATTGGATTGCTCGTCATCGCTTCGGCCAGACCGCAATCGTCCTCCTCTGTGGAGGACCTAACACGAGAGGGAATTGACATCGTACTCAGCATGGATTTATCCGCGTCTATGCTCAGCAAAGACTTCGATCCCAACCGATTGGAAGCATCCAAAAAGGTCGCGTCACAATTTGTGGAAGAACGGCCCAATGACCGCATTGGTGTGGTGGCGTATGAAGGCGAAGCCTTTACTCAAATTCCATTGACCACAGACCAGCGCGTGGTTATGAATGGCATTGAATCTTTGGAAACGGGGCTACTTGAAGGGGGAACAGCCATTGGAATGGGATTGGCTACTGCCGTGAATAGACTGCGTGATTCAGAAGCTAAAAGCAAGGTCATTATTTTGCTAACTGACGGTGTCAACAATGCCGGTCAAATCGAACCGATGGACGCCGCTCAATTGGCTCAACTGAATGATATCCGTGTCTACACGGTCGGAGTTGGCACCATTGGAAAAGCTCGGAGTCCCGTGCGAAAAGTGGGCAACCAATACCAGTATGATTGGATAGAAGTTAAAATTGATGAGGAGACGCTGAAAACCATTGCATCGTCGACTGGCGGAAAATATTTCAGAGCGACAAATCAAACCAAACTCGAGTCCATCTATGAAGAAATTGACGCCTTGGAGAAAACCCGCTTCAATGTGTTGCGTTACAATCAACGAACAGAGGAGTTTTTCCCGTTCGCATTGGCAGGAATGCTCGCGTTGTTCATCGAATTCTTGTTGAGTCACCTCTTCATCCGTTCAATATTATGAGCCGCATTGGAGACAAAAAATTCACCGGATTCCGAGTCTTCCCGACCGGTGTCGCTTTGGTATTGACCGAGGTGGTCTTCTGGATTGTGGTGGGCATGGTGTGGTATGGAGTTCAACAAATCGCCCCCAATGTTCAATGGGGTCAATTGAATTGGGCTCCCTTGTTGCTTACAATTCCCGCTTCAGTAGTCTTGTTTATTTGGTCATACAACCTGAAGAGTCGTTGGGCGAAAAGACTCGCTGACGAACACCTTTGGCCGAATACGCTGCCCGCTTGGAGACCACGTCTTCTGGGGTGGAAATTTGCTTTATGGCGGCTGGCGTTGGTCTGTGCTGTTTTCGGCATCATGGACTTGAAAGTGGGAGCGCGCCTGCGCGAAGTGAAAAGTGAGGGTGTGGACATCATGCTCGCTCTTGATGTATCCAATAGCATGGAAGCCGAAGATCTTGGAATGAGCCGACTCGATTTGGGTAAGCGGACCATCGAACGTCTTGTAGGACAGTTGGACGGCGACCGGGTTGGACTCGTTGTTTTTGCTGGCGATGCGTATGTACAATGTCCTATAACGACTGATTATGGTGCCATTAAATTATTCTTAAACCAGGTCAGTACCGGATTGGTCCCTGTTCAAGGAACGGCGGTAGGCCGGGCTATGGAAGTGTGTCAAGAGGGATTTGACACCGAGTCTTTGGCATCAAAAATGATTATTGTTTTGACCGACGGTGAGAACCACGAAGACGACGCCGTCGACATTGCAAAACAAATCGCAGGTGCCTCCATTGAAATTCACACAATCGGAATGGGAACAGTCAACGGAGGCCCCATCCCCTTGTATGATCGATACGGTCGTTCAAACGGATTCAAAGCAGACCAAGAAGGCCAACCCATCGTCACAGCACTGGACGAGTCAACGTTGATTCAAATTGCGAAAACAGGCAATGGAACCTTCATTCTTGCTGGCCAAGGACTGGTTAATCTCAACCCTATTTTTGATGCCATGCGTGCTATGGACCAGCAGGAGGTTGCTACACTTTCATACACCGACTACACCCATTTATTCCAGTATTTTCTTGCTGCTGTTCTCTTGCTCCTATTGGTCGAAAGCATCGTCGGGTTACCACTAGGGAAAAGCCGTTCTATGGTTAAAACCTCTGAATCATGAACCGGATGCCCCATACCTATCTCTTCGTACTATGTGTTGCACTTGCTGCGACCGTCCCTTGTTCTCAGGCGCAAACCGATTCCGAAGCAAAAAAATTCATTATTGATGGAATTGAGGCCTATCGTTCCGGCGAGATGAACGCCGATAGCCTGTTCGCTTTGGGTGAGACTCATTCTGAATTGCAGCCCCTTGCGGCCTACAATAGAGGACGTAGCATCATGGAGCAGGAAGGAGAACCACTGGATGCCCGCAAGGCTTTTCAACGAGCTGCTCAAGAAACAAGCGACCCCTCATTGGAAGCAGATGCTTGGCACAACACAGGGAATTCGTTGCTCATGGAAGATGATTTGGACGGAGCCATCGAAGCGTACAAATCGGCTCTACGGGCAAACCCGCGCCATGACGCCGCTCGTTACAACTTATCATATGCCATGCGCATGAAAAACGACCAGGAACAGGAACAGGACCAAGAGCAGGACCAAGAGCAGGACCAAGAGCAGGACCAAGAGCAGGACCAAGAGCAGGACC
>CAWVYB010000105.1:0-7399 GCA_963934215.1 uncultured Flavobacteriales bacterium
CGCTCGGCAGACGATAATCACCGTGGCGCTTGTAGCCGCCTCGAAAACTATGAAATGTGGATTGACTGCGTTTCTCCGTTGCTGCGGTCGCCTGCCAGCCCGAAGTGGCCGAAAACCCACTCAAACTCACCTGGCTTTTCCGACCTCGCTCCTGAAGGACTTGATTGGGAACAAAGTTCAACACCCCCCCGTAGGCATCGGATCCATGCGCCAAGGTCCCTGGACCTCGGATGATTTCGACGCGTTCTACCCCTTCTTCCGGAATGTAAATGCCATGGTATTCCCCCCAAGCTTGGCTTTCAATCCGAGCGCCATTGAACAAGGTGGCAATGCGCAAACCGGACAACCCTCGCATGACAGGACGCAGCATACCGGCGCCAGCCGACACCATGTCTACACCGGCGGTCGCCGCCAAGGCTGCAATGCGCGAGCTGGCCGGAATCTGATCCAATTGGACGGCGTCCATGCGAACCGGAGGAATGAAACTCTCTGAAGCTGGGGAGGACTCTACCACCACCTCTGCAGCAGTCAAAGCGTGCACAGCTGTCTCTATCCGCACTTCGAGGCTGTCAGTAGCTTGATTCAATTGCGCCTTAGGCATTGAGAATACCGACTGTGCCTGGTCCAATCCTTCCAACATTTGAGCACGAAGGATTTCAGATGGAACGAGGACAACGAGTATCAATAGCAAAGTCTCTGCTAGCCTTGGACTTCGATGATTATAAAAATACATGCCGCGTCAAAAGTACCTGCATTCCTGACCGATTCCGGGGGCCACAACGTCATGTTCTTGTCAAGAAAACCCCAACCATTCACCTAAACATCTCCACACTGCATTGTGCATCAGTAAAATAGCATCCGAAAGACTGTTAAACGGCTTTAGTCTTGATTATACTCATATTCTAGTATATTGAACAACCAAACTGTCATGATGAATCGCTTACTATTATTGTGCTGTCTCGTTTTTTCGCCTTGCGTTTTCGCCGCTGAAGACCGGGCTTCCCATATCGAAGAGTTAGCCGACCTAAATAATTCATTTGAATTATTGAATTACTTCAAGCACACTGCGCTTGCTGACACCGTGTATGGCTGCACGTACTCTTGGGCCTTCGGGTTTGACGCCGATGCTACGCTGGATGACGGCAGTTGCTTAGACCCTATGACGGGATTTGAGATTGCTCAGACATTGCTTGACCCATGTGATTGTCCTGGCGACATGAACGATGATGGCTCCATTAGTGTCGTCGATCTCATTGCAATCTTGGGTTTATTTGGGGACTCCTGCGAAGAGATCAATGAGTTTCTTGGCTGCACAGATGAGTTAGCATGTAATTATGATCCAGATGCCACCATCGAAAATCAAAGTTGTGAATTTGAGACATGTGCCGGATGCACAGATGCAGTGGCTTGTAATTTTAACCCTGAAGCAACGTTAGACGATTTATCCTGTGTATTTCCGGAACCCGGAGAGGAGTGCGACCCGTGTGATTGCTCAGTGGATTTCACACCACCCACCATCCTCTCAGCTCCAAGCAACCAATTCAACGAATGTTCTGAATCGCCTTTTGAATTTGAGCTGACTGACTCATGCCAAGAACCTAGTGAAATTGAAGTTTCCTTTGAGCGAGATACGCTTTCCTCCGACGAGTGTGGCAATTATCACCATGTGGTCACTCTCATTGCGAAAGACCAATGTGGAAATGAAGCCAATGCCTCCTTTGAAGTCATCGTCGAGGACAATACGGCCCCCTATTTGACGAGTGGTGAGTTTCCTAGCGACATATCGATATCATGCACCGAAGAGTGGCCATTACCCCCCTCGTCTTTATTAGCAGCAGATTCCTGTGATGGAGAGCTGGACATTTTCTTCAACGAGACTATCGTTCAAGGAGACTGCCAGGGTGAGTTTGACATTGAGCGCACTTGGCTGGTGACGGATTGCAGCGACAATAGCTTACAGCATACGCAAGTCATTTCCATCATTGATGATGAGGCTCCGATCTTCATTTCCACACCTGCTGACCAGGTGAATGGATGCGCGGAGCAGCCCTTCGTTTATGAAGCATTCGATAATTGCAACGAAGTCAGCGTTACAGAATCACGCGAGATTCTGTTTGAGGATAACTGTGGAAATTATGAGCACCTCGTCACGCTCACCGCATCCGATTCTTGCGGCAACTTTACCGATTTCTCCTTTACCATTGTGGTTCAGGATACGATCGCTCCCATATGGGATACCAGTGTATTGCCGGAAAGCACAACAGCTTCTTGCAATGCCATTCCCACCGCACCCATCCTTTTTGCCTCCGACGCATGCGATGGATTGGTCGAAGTTCTTTTCGATGAAAGCTCTGAGGCTTCCAATTGCCTTGGACAAGTTGTTTTGATCAGACAATGGACAGCAATTGACTGCACAGGAAATAGCATTTCCCACGAACAAACTATCCAGATTGAAGACACCATTGCTCCTGAGTTTAATGGAGAACTTCCCGTCGATGCAACGGTCGAATGCGATGCCATTCCAATGGCTGCGGAATTGACAGGAATTGACAATTGTGACAGTGAACCGATTGTTGATTTCACAGAATCTGTTGATTCAGGTGCTTGCCCACAGACCTATACCCTAACACGAGTATGGACCTTAAGCGACTGTGCTGGCAATCAAAACTCACATATCCAAACGCTCGAAGTACTGGACACAACAGCCCCCGCTTTTGTTGAGATGCCATTGGATCAAACCAATGCATGTGAAGAACAGCCATACGCCTATGAAGCCCTGGACAATTGTGGCTTGACCGTAATCACAGAATTGCGTGAGACCCTTTCTTCGGATGCATGCGGGAATTATGAAGATTTAGTGACTTTGACAGCAATCGATGAATGCGGAAATTCAGTAGATTACCAGTTCACTATTATCATACAGGATAGCGAAGCCCCTGTATTCACGGAAGCACTCCCCCCAAGCGACACCGTGGAATGCAACGAAATCCCTGCAGCAGTCATACTAACCGCTACGGACAACTGCGGAGCTGACATTGCTATGAATTTCCAGGAAAATATTGAGGATGGCTCATGCCCTCAGAGCTATACGATTACGCGCACTTGGTCGGCAAGCGATTGCACGGGCAATATCGCTGAGCACATCCAAGTCATCAACGTGCAGGACTCTACAGCGCCATCATTTACAGATCTGCCGATAGACCAGACAAACGAATGCGAAGAGCAGGCTTACAGCGCGGCCGCTTCCGATTTATGCGGAACAACGAGTGTGACAGAATCCCGTGAAATAATCAGTTCGGACGATTGCGGAAATTACGAGCACTTGGTTACTCTGACCGCCATCGATGAATGTGGCAACGCAGCTGATTATCAATTTACCATTGTTGTTCAAGACAATGAATCACCTGTTTTTGCAGAAACATTACCCGACAATCTCAATCAATCTTGCGACGAAGAGATTCCAGCAGCGATCACCCTCACTGCGAGTGACAATTGCAACCCAAACATTCAAGTGCTGTTCAACGAAGATTTAGACTCCTCTGATTCTTGTCAAATTGTCATTACGCGCACTTGGTCAGCCACCGATTGCACGGGAAACACAGTCGAACATGTTCAAATCATCAGCGTTGTCGATGACATCGCCCCGATTTGGACCGAATTCCCGCCTTCTGAATGGGCATTGGAAATAGACTCAGAATGTCAAGCAGACACCTCTGTCTCAGCCTTGGGTTCTCCTATCGCTACGGACGATTGCAATTCATTGAACATCAGTTATATTGATGTTGATTTCGAGACGTTGAGTTGTGGGTCTAACTACATGTTTACGCGGATTTGGACTGCTGAAGATCTATGCGGAAATGCTTCCTTTTACGAGCAAAGCATCCTCGTTGAGGACATCGCCCCTCCTGCATTCACTCAAACGCCTACTGACCTCAATGTCTCCTGCGATGAAATCGCCGGATCCGAAACATGGGAGGGCTGGATTGAAAATAACGGGGGAGCTCAAGCTGTTGACAATTGTAGCGCGATCACTTGGTCCGATGATTTCGATGGCTTGCCGCAAGGATGCGGAGGCAGCGGATCCGTCATTGTTACGTTTACAGCGAGCGATGAATGTGGCAATTCGAGTTCAATTAGCGCTGAATTCATCATCTCAGACGACACAGCACCTGAAATTACAGACGCCCAGGGTCTTACGGTTGAATGCGACGGCGCTGGCAACATTGGTGATTTTGAAGTTTGGCTGTTCAACAATGGGGGTGCTACTGGCATGGATGCCTGCAGCGGAATCACCTGGACAACCGATACGGACACGCCTAGTAATGATTGCGGCGCGACCGGATTATCCAACGTTACCTTCACAGCAACAGACGATTGTGGAAATGCATCGAGCACCATGGCGACGTTCACGATCGAAGACACGACGCCACCTCTCCTCACGGAAGCAATCGATACCACGGTTGCATGTGATGGCGCGGACAATGACGAAACTTTGGTCGGCTGGCTCGCCAACAACGGCGGTGCTTCAGCGACTGATGTTTGCGGCGAAGTGACTTGGACCCATGACTACGATGCATTGAGTAACGACTGTGGCTCCACTGGAGCGGCAATGATCACCTTCACCGCAACCGATCAATGCGGCAATGCAAGCAGTGCAACTGCTTCTTTTACAATAGAGGATTCAACCTCTCCAACCATTGATCAAGCGGTCGACATGACGGTTGAATGTGACAACGCCAACAATACCGAAGCTCTCGAATCTTGGCTCTCTTCCAATGGCGGAGCATTTGCAGTCGACGCTTGCAGCGAAGTGATTTGGTCGAACGATTTCACTGGACTGAGTGACGAGTGCGGTTCCACAGGAGCGGCAACGGTGACCTTCACAGCCATTGACGACTGTGGCAATGCGACGAGCACGACGGCGACGTTTGCCATTGTGGACACAACGGGTCCAATCGTAGAAAATGCACAGGACACCACTTTCTCGTGTGACGGATTGGGCAATGAATTGGATTTCATCCTTTGGCTTGAAAACAATGGAGGAGCGACTGCAGCAGACGCTTGCAGCGCAATTACATGGTCCAACAACGCTGACGGTTTAACTGGAGGATGTGCACAGGAAACTACAGTAGAATTCACGGTTACAGATGCTTGCGGGAACATCACCACGACCAGTGCGACCTTTACTGTCGTTGATTCCGATGCCCCCATTCTAGATACTTTTGCCTCCGATCTCTTGATCGAATGTCAAGCAAACAACGGAGCAGCCTTGTTCAATTGGATAATGACCAACGGAGGAGCGAGTGCTAGCGACGCATGTGGCGACATCACTTGGAGCAATAACTTTGTCGGACTGGAGCCGAACTGCGGCAATTCTGGCACCGCGTCCGTCACCTTCACAGCAACAGACGCATGCGGAAATTCCGTCTCCACACAAGCCACATTGAGCGTGGTAGATACTACTGCTCCAACGATTACCAACGCTTTGGACGCTACTGTTGAATGCGATGGCAACGGAAACGAAGAGCAACTTCAGACTTGGCTTACCAACCACGGAGGCGCTACAGCTGAGGACTTATGTGGTATGATTGAATGGAGTTATAACGCTGAAATGAGTGTAGGGGCTTGCAATGAAACGAGCGTTCATACAACCACTTTTATCGCTACCGACGCATGCGGAAATGCCGCGACTACCGTCGCAACCTTCACCATTGAAGACACCACTGCGCCTGTGTTTACAGAAATTCCTTCAAATCAAATCAACCAATGTGAAGAAGCGGAATACATCGTATCTGCACTTGATCAATGTGGGGCCGTTGAACTCACTGAATCAAGAGAAACGATTGGTGCAGATGAGTGCGGCAATTACGAGCACTTGGTAACCTTGACCGCAATGGATGGTTGTGGCAACAGTGCTGAACATCAGTTTACGATCATCGTTCAGGATACAGAAGCCCCATCTTTTGTTGAGGCCTTGCCAGAAGACATAACGGCGGCCTGTTTAGATCCCATCGAGGTTCCGATTGAATTGACGGCTGTGGACAATTGTGAGGACATCTTGGTGAGCTATGAACAGGATTCTATCCCTGCGAATTGCATCAACGAATACACCTTACTCAGAATTTGGACGGCTACCGACTGCAGTGGCAACAGCACTCAACACATCCAAACAATTGAGGTTGTCGATTTGATTGCTCCGTCCCTCATCATTGAATCTTGTCCCCAGGACATCGAAGTCTTCTTGCAAGCGAATTGCACCTTCAATGCCGAACCCGACAACATCGGTTGGCCTGTGGTCATCGCAACGGATGATTGCAACGAACCTGAAGTCTTCATCTCCTTCGAAGACTCCACCCCCGAAACTGTCTGCGGAGGCGCCTTGAACTTTGTACGCACGTTCAATATTGAGGCTGTTGACGCATGCGGCTTGGTTTCAACAGCAACCTGTTCTCAGAACATCGCTGTCACGGACTCCATTGCGCCGGTATTTGATCTTGTTCCGACGGACATGGTCTTTGAATGCGAAGAGGACATCTACGAATTTAGCGCCAGCGACAACTGCGGTGTCGTTGACATCACGGAAACTCGCGAAGTGATCAACGAGAATGGTTGCGGCAATTATGAGCACCTGGTCACGTTGACCGCCACAGATCCTTGTGGCAATAGCGCGACGGTTCAATTTACCATTTCGGTGCAAGACAACACGAGTCCAGAATGGACGACGGCCGTTCCTACAAATATGTCCATAGGATGCGGTGAGTTGGAAGAGGCTCTAGCAATGGAGGCGATTGACAATTGCGACGGCCCTATGGATGTCATGTTTTCTGAAGAGGTCATTGGAAGCGGACAGTGCGGCTCCTCCTTCTCTGTTATCCGAACTTGGAGTACAGAAGACTGTTCTGGAAATGTCCTGAGTACAACCCAAGAAATCACAGTCGCTGATGACCAAGCACCGGTTTGGACGACTCCCCCCCCTCTTGACATCACCTTGGAATGCAGTGATGTACCGGAGCCGGTCTTGCTCAGTGCCACAGACAATTGTGATGATGAAGTCGAGGTCGTATTGGAAGAAACGATCCTTGATGGTATCTGCAGTTCGCAATACACGCTGATTCGCACTTGGATTGCAACGGATGACTGCGGCAATGTCGCTTCCACGTCTCAAACGATTGAAATCGTAGACAATACACCCCCGGTTTGGGTTGAAACACTTCCGACCAATGTCACCGTTAGTTGTGACAATATTCCGGAACCCTTCAATTTAACTGCGGTCGACGCATGCGAGGACGGTATCGTTGTGTTTAGCCAAGAATTCATCTCTGGAGTCCCTTGCAATGGCGGCGGAATCATTATCCGTACTTGGTTGGCATTTGATTGCATCGGCAACCTTGCAACACAC
>CAWVYB010000106.1:0-7371 GCA_963934215.1 uncultured Flavobacteriales bacterium
ATTCAGAAGACGGGGAAGATAAAATTGGCAAGAAGGCGCGCTTAGAGAATTTGGAGCCAATGGAAATCGTGCAGAAGTACACCAATGACTTCCACGACGTTACACGCGTTTTCAACATGATTTCTCCGTCGATCGAGCCAAGTGCTACAGGTCATATCGTGGAGCAAATTGAAATGATTCAAAAAATCCTTGAACGCGGCTATGGATATGAATCCCACGGAAGTGTCTATTTCAATGTTCGGAAGTTCAGCGAAGACTTCCCTTATGGCGAATTGTCAGGGCGACGCATTGATGACCAATTGAGCAATACACGCTCACTCGATGGTCAAGATGAAAAGAACGATCCGCTTGACTTTGCCCTTTGGAAAAAAGCGGATGCCTCGCACCTCATGAAATGGCCTTCTCCGTGGAGTGAAGGATTTCCAGGATGGCATTTAGAATGCTCTGTTATGAGCACAAAGTATCTCGGAAAAACCTTTGACATTCATGGTGGAGGTATGGACCTCAAGTTCCCTCACCACGAATGTGAAATCGCCCAAAACGTGGGAGCACACGGTGGGGACAGCCCAGTCAATTATTGGATGCACGGCAACATGCTCACCGTCAATGGACGTAAGATGGCGAAGTCGGAAGGCAATGGCTTCACTCCAGAAGAATTGATTACCGGCAATCACCCTTTGCTTGAACGCGGCTATTCCGCTATGACCGTGCGCTTTTTCATGCTCCAAGGGCATTACGCCAGTACGTTGGACTTCTCCAATGATGCGTTACAAGCCGCTGAAAAAGGTCTGGAACGATTGGTAACGGCCATGTCCAAGCTTGCCGATTTACCTGCCACAGCTTCCACAGAAGGAAGCGAAACGGACAT
This sequence comes from uncultured Flavobacteriales bacterium, assembly GCA_963934215.1. Lineage (GTDB taxonomy): Bacteria > Bacteroidota > Bacteroidia > Flavobacteriales_D > Sanyastnellaceae > UA16. Next base: position 869 of record CAWVYB010000106.1, read on the forward strand.
CCCAAGTCTCCTCGATCGTTGCGCACAAGCCATGGGGGACGATTTCAATACGCCCATTTTAATCAGCGTGCTATTCGATGCGGTCAAGTTGATCAACAATGTCACTTCTGGAAAAATTGCAATCTCCTCTGCGCAACGACAGGAGTTGAAAGAGGGAATGGAAGGGTATGTCTTTGATGTGCTCGGATTGAAGGTGGAAGAAAAAACACGTCAAGACGGTGGGGATACCGATGCCCTGATGGGGCTGTTGGTTGAACTCCGAGGCAACGCAAAAACAAATAAAGACTGGGCTACTGCGGATACCATTCGGGATACGCTGAGTCAACTAGGCATTACAATTATGGATGGAAAAGACGGGAGTACATGGAAAAAAGACTAACCGAAGCTTCCCATTCATTCCTAAAGCTGAGCGGCATTATTTTCATGGCGCTCACGCTGTTTTCATGTGGCACCGATGAACCTAAGAAACCCGTTTTAGAATTAAACCCTCGAGTCTCTGCTCCTGCATTCAATGCGGATTCCGCATATGCGTATATCGCGGAACAAGTTGCTTTTGGTCCCCGTGTACCCAACTCACCTGAACATGTGGCATGCGGAGATTGGTTGTCAGCTGAATTGACCCGTCACGGAGCTGAGGTCACAGAGCAAATAGGACGTGTTCGTGCGTATGACGGATCCATCTTGAACATTCGAAATATCATCGGGTCATTCTTGCCAGACGCAAAAGAACGCGTCATGCTGTATGCCCATTGGGACACGCGGCCATATGCAGACAAAGACACCGTTAGAATGCGAGAGCCCATTGACGGTGCAAATGACGGAGGATCAGGGGTCGGCGTATTGCTCGAAATAGCGCGTGTATTGGGTCTGGATAGCTTGGACTATGGCGTGGACATCATTCTATTCGATGCCGAGGACTACGGCACCCCGGAATGGGCAGAAAAGGGCCAAAACAACATGTTGACCTGGTGCTTGGGAAGTCAGTTTTGGGTCAATCAACCCCACCGTGTTGGATACCAAGCAAAGTATGGAATTCTGTTGGATATGGTCGGTGCGAAGGGAGCCGTCTTTAACAAAGAAGGCACCTCAATGGCCTATGCTCCTGCAACTGTAAAAAAGGTTTGGAGCGCAGCTCAAGCTCTGGGGTATGGAGCATATTTTCAAAATGAAGTGACCCCTCAAACTGTTGATGACAACCTCTTCGTATCTGAGCTCGGAGGCATTCCTTCCGCCAACATTGTCCATTACCAAGTTCAAGTAATTCCAATGGGCTACGGTCCATTTCATCACACACATGCGGACAACATGGATGTTATTGACCGCAATCCGTTGAATGCCGTGGGAAACACGATTCTTGACGTTCTTTGGAACGACTGAATAGTCTGGCTTCTTTTGCGCTCTTTCATGTGAACAATTTTCCGAAGAGTGGGATTTGAATGGAGCCCTCGCGAGGTAAGTTGTACTTGCTTATGCTGCGCTTTTTCAACACCTCCTCCGTCGCCTTTGTTCTGCTATTTCTGCAGCTCATCGTGCACCCTTGCGCCGCTCAAGATGCCGCTTCTATTGAAGCCGCTCAAATGCTCCATCGAGGGGACTCTCTGCTTGATCTCGGAAAACCAGTTGCTGCACTTTCCATGTTCCGAGGAGCTGAAGAACGCTCTTTCGATCCGTGTCTCATCGCGCGGGCGCGCACAGGAATTGCTCAAGTTCATGTAGAAAGTCAAAATCCAGCACAAGCCAGCTCCGCATTGAATCTTGCCAGTTCAGGTCTCCTAGCGTGCAGTGCTTCAGACCGTCTAGCTCTGACATTATTGGCTGCCGATCTTTGGCTAGCGCTGCAAAAGGAAGAACGCGCCAGTGCCGTTCTAAGGCGGGAATTGAAAATGCAGCCTGACCACCTTTTGCTGCATTCTCGGATGGCTGAAATCGCTTTTATCGCCGGGGATTGGACACGGTCACGAAACGCTTTGGCGTTTTGCTTAGCCAGCACAGATCCGTCTCGAACAAATGAGCAACACGCGAAGTGGCTGAGCTACACGATCCAATTGGATATCATCGAAAACAACGCCTCAAACGATAGCCTTGTTGCTTCATTCGAAACGCTTATTGCTAAAATTCCATTGGAAAAAGCACAGGCACAACGCGAGCAGATCTATGGTTTGGTTGCCCTTCAGGGCAATCACCTAAAAGCATTTGAGTGGGCAAAAACCATCTTGAAATTCACGCCGAAGAAAGCCAAGGATCAAGTGGCCTTGGCCCAACTTCGCCTTGCCAGGTCAGCACATCGCGCTCACCGGCCGTTGGAAGCTGTCATTGGGTTTCATGAAGCCGTCAAAGCAGCCCGGTCATCCAATGACATGACGCTTTTGGCCGAAGCGCTGCGGCATCGTGCAGAATTCGAAATGGACCGTGCCAATTACAGCGACGCACTCGTCGCTATGTTCGAAGTCGATAGTATCAAGACAACCTTACTCGCGGGATTGCAATCCACAGGGAACCGGCAAGTCAGAGGTTTTACTGAACAGCTTCTTCCAGAACCAGATCCGTTTGAAAGAGCCGTTTTGGATTTGGAACAAAAACAGGCTCGACGTCCAGACCTCGGGGCATGGCCATGGATTGCCGCATTCTTAGCCATCGGACTCATCGCTCTCAATCGCAGCTACCGAACGGCACAACACGCACTCAAAAAAGAAAGGCGCCGGCTCATTCGTCTTCGAAGCTTAGTTCCTACCGATCGTTTGCCTCACACGGCTGGTAACGCATTGCCGGCAACCAATGAAGAGCCCTTGAGCAATGGTAGCCTGATGCCCAATGGCGCCTTTGTTTTCACGCGCGATGACAATCCCGCTCCACAATCCATTCAGGCCTTTATGAGTGACCTGGACGAGGACATTCAATCCGCTATTGCCTGGGATCTTGGAGGTGATTTACAGTTTACTATTGGACCTGATGTTCGGGTTGCCTTACGCAACCTCCTTCGAGGTTTTCTCGAATTGTCCCATGATGAACAGCCCGTGAATGTTCAAATTGAACAAATGGATTCCCATTGGAAGTTCAGTCTTAGTAGTGACCATACAGAGGCCTCTAAGGCACTTCGCGGATTGTTTTACGGCAAGGATGCGCTGGCATCTTCTCGCTGGAATGAGCTGCATGCGCAGTTGCGCAGATTGACCGGTAAAATTCAAATAGAACGGGTTTCTCCAGTAAGAGAAAAGCTCAGTGTCATTCTTCCGACGACCTGAACAAGATCCGTTCAGTATTGCCCTTTGAATTGGTCCAAAAAGCGTGCATCATTTTCGAAAAATGCGCGCAAATCACCAATCTGATAGCGCAGCATCGTAATGCGCTCAACCCCCATTCCAAAGGCATATCCTGAGTATTTTCGCGAATCAATTCCAGCGGCTTCCAACACATTGGGATCCACCATCCCACAGCCCAAAATCTCCAGCCAGCCGGTGCCCTTGGTAATGCGTTTATCGACCTCTGTTTCCAACCCCCAATAGACATCCACTTCTGCGCTTGGCTCAGTGAAAGGGAAATAGGATGGACGCAATCGAATGCGTGTTTCAGGACCGAAAAATTCTTGCGCGAAAAGCAGCAACGTTTGCTTCAAGTCAGCAAAAGACACGCCTTCATCGATGTAAAGTCCTTCAATTTGATGGAACATGCAATGCGCTCTTGAACTAATGGCCTCATTTCGAAAAACCCGACCTGGCATGATCAATCGCATCGGAGGCTCGTGTTGCTCCATTTCACGCACTTGAACAGACGATGTATGGGTGCGCAGGAGCAAATCCGGATTGCGATCGACAAAAAAGGTGTCCTGCATGTCACGAGCCGGATGTTCTTCTGGAAAGTTTAACCCACTGAACACGTGCCAATCATCCTCAATTTCAGGGCCTTCGGACACAACGAATCCCATCCGTTCAAAAATCCCGATGATCTCGCGCCTAACGACGCTCAGGGGATGATGTGTCCCTATACCTCGCCCTCCCGCTGGACGCGTTAAATCCTCTCCAGAGCTACCAGACCCTGACTGACCAGCACCTTGAGATGCTACAGATTCGATCCGCTCTTCAATGGATCCCTTCAATTCATTCAGCAATTTGCCCAGCTCTCGCTTCTCTTCGTTTGGCGCTTCCTTAAAAGCCGCCATCAAATCCTTCATGCGGCCTTTCCTACCCAACCAGGCAATGCGAAACGCCTCTGCTGCCTCTGTGTCCGGTAAATCCACAGCGGAAGTTTCCGCCAACAATGCTTTCAATTGATCCCGCATTGATTCTTCAATTGATTAGCTCCATGGACATTCTTTCTTCCTTCACAGGTCGATCCCCAGCAGCTGTTTGGACGGCTGCTATGGAGTCCACAATGTCAAGTCCAGAAATGACATATCCGAAAACTGTGTACTGGTTATCTAAAAAAGGAGTCCCTCCCTCAGTGGAGTAACGCGCAATCGATTCCGCGGAGTATTCAAAGGTTTCCCCCTCTGGGTAACCAAATTTATTCTTCCCACTTTGGATATCCTGATTAACGCGCGCTTGCACCTGCAATAACTCCTTTTGAGAAAAAGAGCGCCCTTGAACCAAATAAAACTGGCTTCCTGACGAGGCCCTTTCCGGGTTCGCTGCATCACCTTGGCGGGCTGCTGCAAGAGCGCCTTTGAAGTGCAAGTTATCCGTTCGGATTTCCTGAGGAACGGTATAACCTGGCCCTCCTGAACCCAAACGACTTGATCGTGTGGCCAGTTTACTCTCGGGGTCACCGCCTTGAATCATGAAGTCTTTGATCACGCGGTGGAACTGCAAACTGTCATAAAAACCCGTTTGCACCAACTGAATAAAATTATCTCGGTGTCCAGGAGTCGAATCAGAAAGCGCAACAACCATGTCGCCGAAAGACGTGTGAATGATGACTTGGCGCGGCCCTTCGGGCCCCTTTTCATTGCATCCCGAAGCGGAAATCAATCCGAATGCGAGAAAGAACCAACCGATAAGACCAATGATGTGCTTGATTTTCATGACTTTTTGAAGATATTTGGAGACTCATCCTTGCCTGCAAAGTTAGATTGTCCAATGCGAAAGACCCACATCCTCCTTCCGATAAGCTTATTGCTTGTGTTTTTTGGCCTCTCAAGCTGCCATGAAGTGGAAGAAACGATCGCCAACGTGGTCGTTCTCAATGACCTCGGGTCCCCAGTGCAAGGTGCAACCGTGCGACTGTATGCCTTCGGTTCTGTTGACGAAGATTTCGTTGGGGAACCTCGCTTCGACACAACAGCCGTTTCAAATGCGGCGGGTTTGGTGAGTTTTAACTTCTCATCTTTCTATGTCGAAGGTCAAGCTGGATTTGCTGTCTTGGACATTGAAGCCACAAAAGCATCCTTGTACGGAACCGGTCTGATTAAGATTGAAGAAGAACTCACCAACGAGGCCACGATCTTCATTGAATGATCAATAAGAAGCAGATTACTTCTGCTTTTCAGCATTTTCGTCTCCTTCAATCCAAGCGGAGAAATATTCAACAAGAGCGCGGCGCATGAGCAACTCTTGTTCTTGTTCTGTGACCGCAGGTATGGGCTGCAATTGCTTAAAATGAGGCCATCCATCGTCGTCCTGACGTACCTCCTCGTAATATCCCATTGGAGCTAAGAGCGTGCAAATGCCCACATGCATCACCTCCAACTTCTCATCTTTCTTGAACGGTTGATACCCCTGGGCGCATTCCTGCAGCCCCACGGTAAATACCATCGTGGTCAAATCGGGAGGCTCTCCAAATCGAGCCTCCATCAATTTTTCAAGTCGGACCCACTGGTTTTCGAATGCGTAATCCATGGTTGATTCCGAATGTGGTAAAGATCCCGGAGCTCTCACTCCGGGATTCATTGGTCGGGATGACTGGACTTGAACCAGCGACCACACGTCCCCCAGACGCGTACTCTACCAACTGAGCTACATCCCGATGTTTGTTTCATTCATCACGCGATGTGATAAACGGAGGGCGAAGTTACTCAACTTTCTAATTTGCAACAGCGTGATTTGAAATTCTCTAAACCAAAAGTGCAGTTCATTGTGGTCTAGCCCTTGAGACCTACTAACTTTACTGCGTTGAACCTGAATTGCAATGAAAATTTCATACCGCTGGCTGCAAGAATTGCTCCCAAACACCAAGTCTGCCGAAGACGCAGCGGCTGTCTTGACGGCAACCGGTTTAGAAGTTGAGGGCATTGATTCCGTGGACGACGTCCCCGGTGGGCTCAGAGGACTTATTGTGGGTCGAATCGACTCCTGTGAAAAGCATCCCGATGCGGACCGTCTTCAGGTGTGCCATGTGAATATCGGGAGTGAAGAACCCCTCCAAATCGTTTGTGGCGCGGAAAATGCACGGACCGGTTTGCATGTCATCGTGGCACAAGTGGGAGCGACTTTATACCCGACAAAGGGAGAGCCCTTCCCAATCAAAAAAGGAAAAATTCGAGGCCAAGCGTCATTGGGAATGCTCTGTGC
>CAWVYB010000107.1:0-7312 GCA_963934215.1 uncultured Flavobacteriales bacterium
GCCCATCAACGCTGCCGAAGCACAAAGGTTTCCAGCTATCGCTGTGAAATTGAAGGGCGTTATAGCAAAAACGAATCCTTCCAATGGTCGATATTCCAAACGATTCCAAATGCCTTCAGCACTGTCCGGCTGAATCTCGTGAATTTCCTGCAAGAAATACGCGTTAAACCGCAGGAAATCAATGTATTCACAAGCCGCGTCAATTTCGGCTTGATACACATTCTTGGATTGCGCTAACATGGTAGCCGCATTGATCTTTGCTCGGTATGGACCTGCAACCAAGTCTGCTGCCTTTAAAAAAATCGATGCCCGCTCGTGCCAAGGCATGTCGGCCCATAACGTTCTTGCTTCCATCGCAGCATCAATGGCCTGATGAACATGATTCGCGTCTCCGTAATTAAAATGTCCCAAGACGTGCTTGTGGTCATGCGGAGGAGTCATGGGAATTTTTCGATCCGTTCGAATTTGTTCAGAACCGATGTACAACGGCACATCCAAATCCCGTTGATTGTACAGGTTTCGATACGTTTCTAGGACCTCTTCTCTCTCTGTAGACCCTGGTGCATACGACAATACGGGTTCATTGATTGGGTAGGGTATGTTGAATCTTCCGTTGGCCATAGCGTCTTGATTTATTGTTAATCTGTTGTGCAAAGCTAAGAATCTAGAGCTGCACAAGGACCCTTATGTCGGTTTAACTTGTGACAAGGTTAACACCACCATTAAATGCAAAATACATCAGGTCTAAACGACGTAAAGGACCACAATCAAAGAATGATGGACGTGCCGAGTTCAGTGGCGTTTTTTCGGAAGGAGTCGCTAAGAAATGTCACTTCACTAATCTGTGTGGTCGTCTGTTTATTTAGCTATAGCATAGTCCAGGGACAAGAATGGTCAGAAAAAGACTTGACAAAATCTGTGCATCGTGCTGAGAACACTTTTGACGCGGGTGAGATGAGCCGAGCCTACGGTCTTTTCGCCCATTTAGTCAGTGTGGCCGGAGACCGCCCATTTCTTCATTATCGCTTTGGTGCAATTTGCACGTTTACTGGTACGCGACTGGATGAAGCTGAGGAACACTTGGCATGGGCCAATGAATTGGACATCTTGGAAACTCAACATGCAGGTGGCTGGTATTATTACACTGGTAAGTTGCGGCAGTTGCAATATCGGTTTGAAGAGGCCAAGGAGTTATTGGGTCAAGCCTTGGATTTGGCTAAAGGGAACGAAGAATGGTTGATTGAAGCCGAACTCCGTTTTGGGCAATGTGATCGCGTTTCTAGATTCACTGGTCAAGTGAAGAGAATCGACCTGATTTCATCGTTAGAGAGTCATTCTTCTGATTTTTTTCGGTTGTATCAATTGCCTCCTGAAAACGGACGACTTCTTGTTACGCCAGAATCTCTCTTGGGAAAAGAGGATGTCAGACGGGGGTATACGTCCATCATGCATTGGTTGCCAGGGCAACGATTCGCTTTTTTCTCCAGTTATGGAAAAAGAGGAGCCACCGGCTTGGATATCTACCGTGTATCGGTCAACAGTTCTGGCTCATATGGCATTCCAGAAAGGCTTCCAGAACCGGTGAATTCAGACTTTGATGATTCTCATCCCATTTGCATCCCTTCAGCAAATGCATACACCAATCCGGACCTACTTTATTTCAGTAGTTCACGTCCAGAATCCATGGGGGGAATGGATATTTTTAAAGTGTATGGACTGTTTACGGGCGAATCATTGGGAATGGTTGCTCGAGAAACCTTGGAACAATTGCCTTTCGAAATCAACAGCACACGAGATGAATGGCTGTTTTGGTTAGATGAGACAACGAATAAGGGGTGGGTGTCAACCAATCGTTCAAAAGATTTTGAAGGGAAGGAAATATGGCAATTTCAGTTGGGAGAAGAGCGTGTCGAACCGGTCTCCATTCGGTTTGAACTTGCTTCGGGAGAAGCTCCTGGTATTCTGAAGGTGATGGATCAAGAACGAAATGAAGTCATTCGTGAGCACCGGCTTGAAGGTGATGCGGTTTGGGATCTCATAGTCGGGAGTCGAGCCGAGTTGAATTTTATTTGGCAGGACAACCAAGGAAACACACACCCGTTAGATTTAGTCATCCCCAATGTTGATGGAGGACAACTTGCTTTGGAGTCTGCTATCATCATGACCTCTGAGGATTCGGAGGTGAAATGGCAATCTATACCCTCTACGTTTGTTCCTGAAAGCGCAGTTGTTTGGTCCGAATCCGCCTTTGAATCGCGACACCAGCATGGAATATGGATGCTTGAGACTTTGAGTGATGAGTCACTCGTTTATCGAGCTAATGCTGAGTCTCAGAAATGGAGGTTTGAAGCAATTGAAAGTAGCTCTGTTCTATCTTCTAATTTATCTACAGAATCTTTTCCCGAATGGTTTGTCCGCGGAATGGCTGAATTAGAGCTAGGGGATTTGGCTCATGTAGTTGACGAACTCGAGCCTTCAAAGAACGCGCGATTGAAAGCGCTGCATCTTCAAAATAAACTGGAGGCGTTGTCGTGTTGGGCTGCACCCGGATCGAAGGAATGGAGTGCACACGAAGCGATTGAACGATTCGGAGAGCCCGTTTTAGCCGCGTTAGCCCAAGAGGCACTTGAGTTGATGGAGCATGTTGAAAAACAGAAAGTGAAATGGGACTCTCTCCTCAATCAACTCGAACGAAATTTGAAGTTAAACCCGGAGAAAGAGGCTGAGTATATCTCATTGAAGATGTATCTCGATAGTCATTTGCAAGCGTATAAGGGAACTGAAAACCAATCAGAAGATCTGGTTCGAAGAATCGATGTTCATTTGCAATTCAATCGTTGGCTTTCTGATGCCCTTCCTATCTCAATATCAGAGTTCCAGGCTTCCTTAGTGCATTTATCAATGAACCAACAACGCATTGCTCAATCGTTGCGGGAGATGGCTCAAGCACTGGTCTCCAATGACCAGCCAGAAGAGGCAATAGCCGCATTGCAATCAGTTATTTGGGAATCCTTGGTTGATAGCATTATTGAAGTGCAATCTTTAGGTGTTTACGATCTACCTGAAATGCAGTCCGCTCAAAAGTGGTTTTTGAGAAGCGGAGGCTTGATGGATGAAATTCAGAACGGAAAGGGACAATTCGATGCTGTTTCGAAAGGACGTCGAAGCGTTTCCTTGGCTTGGGATGCTCTTGAAGAAGGGCAAGAGAAAAGAGACCTCGTCTATGCCGATATCCAAATGTCTTCTGGAGAATGGTGGGAGAAATTCGGACCGAATGAAGCTGGCGGGTCTGCGCAAGAATTTGAGGGCTATGAACTTTTCGTGAAGGGCAATTCAATGCTCTTGGACCAAGCGCAATTGTATCAAGCTGAACTAGACCATATACGCCTGTTGTCTGCCAAATCTAAATTGGGAAGAGAAGCTGTTAAAAATGCTATTGCGATGCGTTCTAACATGGCTCAAGAAATGCAATCCATGTTCGGGACGTCTTCGGCGAAATCGAACAGAGTAATTGACAATACTCGAGGGAATGGCGGTGTAATCAACAACACTTTAAAAATCAAACCGGATATATCCCTGAAAGGAACAGATTCTGCATATCCTTTGATGAGTTCTTCTTCGAAGGATACCGCGCCTGCCATTGAAAACAATGGAAGTACGAATGAGGCTACTGCGTTTTTCAGCATCCAAGTGGGTGCGTTCCGTAATCTTCCTGAATGGTCTTTGCCCGCTGAGCAGCTGGAAAGTCAGCGAATTGGAAACGGCTTGACGCGTTACTTCTATGGCAACTATGCCTCAGAGGCCAAAGCTGCCGAAGCTCTTAATGGCATAATCAGATCGGTCCCCGATGCATTTATTCTGAGTAGAAACGGGGCTATTCAAACAAAAGTTCAACGCGACCTTACTACGCGTCCTTCCAACCCGACACCTGCGAGTACTGATGCTAGGGGCGAAGAATCCTCTTCTTTTCGAGTAAAAGTGGTTTCGTATGGCCAACCCATGGCTCCCAATGATGTCGCAAATTTGTTGAGACTTGGCAATCACTTTGACCTTAAAACGGTAAGACGATCGGAGCGTACAACATACTATTCGGAGTCCTTCGATTCAGAAAGGGAAGCGATTCGTGTATTGGGAGTTTGCTTAAGCAACGGTTTTATTGATGCCGTAGTTGAGCCTTTAGACTAATTTGAATAAATAAGATGACCAGATTACAGTTATTCAGTGCTCTCGCCTTCGTTTTTAGTGTTGGAATGCAGCGAGTCCAGTCTCAAGACTTGATTTTAAATGAACTTCAAGCCAGCAATAGCAATGGCGTTTATGACGATTTTTTCGAGTTTGATGATTGGGTGGAAATTCACAATTCCGGTAGCTTACTCAATTTAGCAGGGCATTACTTAAGCGACGATCTGGACTCCTTAGACAAATGGAAATTCCCAGATACCAATCCCGGCCTGACGACCATTTTACCTGGGGGACATCTGTTAATTTGGTGCGATAAAGACCCTGAGCAAGGGGAAGACCACGCCGATTTCAGTTTGAGCGGTGATGGGGAAACCGTTTACTTGGTGGATACCGATGGCGTTAGCATTTTAGACTCCATTCAATACGGCCAGCAACAAAGCGATATTTCTTTTGGCCGTTCATGCGATGGATGTGATGACTGGGTCTATTTCGATGTACCGACCCCCGAAGCGACAAATCAAAGTACAGAGCTTCCTGCTTACGTGCTGTATGTGAACGAATGGCAAACGTTCAACGAAACCACCTTGTTTGATGAGGCGGGTGAATACGATTCGTGGGTGGAACTCTTCAACCCAAATGATTTCCAAGTCAATCTTTCTGGATATAGTCTGATTTTGGATTCCCAGTCATACACTGTCATGGGTAATGAGCCGTGGCTCACAACTGTGGATGCCAATGGATTCCTCGTATTGTGGTTGGATGGGGAAGCGAATGAAGGGGCGAATCATCTTGGGATATCCTGTCCAATTGCAGGAGGGAATCTTCAATTAATGGGACCTGATGGATCTTCAATCGATGAAGTCGAATGGGATACCACTACAGCATCGAATGCTAGCTATGGTAGATCACTCGATGGAAGTCCCAGTTGGATTGAATTCACAACGCCGACTCCACGCACAACAAATTCCCTCCAAATCATACCGGGAGGTATGATTGTCATCAACGAGGTTTTGACTTGGAATCTCACTGATATTCAGGATAATGCTTTAGAGCATGAAGACTGGATTGAATTGTACAATGCAGGAGATGTTGCTGTCGATATTGCAGGCTATTACGTTTCCGACCGCATTGACAACCCTCAGAAGTGGATGGTGCCAGTAGGAGTGCCAGATTCTACTGTAATTCCCGCAGGAGGGTTCGTTTTACTGTATGCGGACGATGACGATGATCAAGGGTGGAATCATATGAATTTCAAATTGAACAACGAAGGGGAGCATGCAGCATTGAGATCCCCTGACGGCTTTACTGTATTGGACTCACTGGACATTCCTTTATTGCCTTTTGACGTGTCGTGGGGTAGAGCATATGATGCTCAGTTGCCGTGGATTGAGTTTGAGTCGCCGACTCCCAATGCTACGAACGGAACCATGGCTGTATCTCATCATATGGTTTCAATAGATTGGCTTCCTTATCCAAACCCTTCTAAGCCAGAAGGTAGAATGGAGTTCTTCGAAGCCGGTAAGCTCTACGATTCTGCTGGTCGGATGGTCCAATCGTGGTCCATGCCGGGCGTGCAACGATTACCCAATTGCGAAGGTCTATTTCTGCTTCACTTGGAAAGCGGTCAATCGCACCGCATTCTCTTGTCAGAATAGTCAAAAGGGATACGGGAGATTAAAAAATAAAGCCTTACTTTTGCCGTCCTTAAAAGGAGATCGCTGGGACGCGATTTATTTTAATCCTTCCACACTCTAGTCCCAAATGTGGAATACAAATCAACTGGGAAGCCATGAGCGAAGAAACCCAGAAGCCTGAAGAGGGAGCCGAAGAGGCAATCCCCCAGCAAGAATCACAGCCGTCTACCGACGCTGTAGAAAGCACCACAACCGAATCAGAAACTCCCGAAGTTCCTGCTGAAGCTGTTCCTGAAGCTGCTGTTGAAGCTGCCACTGACGTGGTCGTTGAGCCAGCACCTGAAGTCATTGTAGAAATCCTAACCGAACGTCCTGCGCTATCTGAGCCAGGTGATTTCGACTGGGAATCATTTGAAGCTGCTTCAGATGACTATTCTGCAGATGACCGAAAAAAGCTTGAAGATGAGTACGAAAACTCACTGACCCTCATTAAAGAGAAGGAGGTCGTTGACGGAACGATCGTAAGCATTTCTAAAAAGGAAGTAGTCGTCAATATTGGCTACAAATCCGAAGGTATCGTAGGAGCCAGCGAATTTCGATACAACCCAGAACTCCAGATTGGAGATGTTGTTCCCATTTTTGTTGAGCGTCAAGAAGATAAAAATGGTCAGTTGGTGGTATCTCACCGAACTGCACGCATCTTCAGTGCTTGGGACAAGATCAATGAAGCCAAGGAGGGCGATCTTATCATTCAAGGAGAGGTCAAGTGCCGTACGAAAGGCGGCTTGATCGTTGATGTCTTTGGAATCGAGGCATTCTTGCCAGGATCACAAGTAGACGTCAAGCCTATCCGTGATTTCGACATTTATGTTGGGAAGCAGATGGAGTTTAAGGTTGTCAAAATCAACCAGGAATTTAAAAACGTAGTTGTTTCTCATAAAGCATTGATTGAAGCTGAGCTCGAAGAGCAGAAGCGCGTAATCATTGGTGGCTTGGAGAAAGGTCAAGTTTTGGAAGGCACGGTCAAAAACATCACATCATACGGTGTGTTTGTGGATTTGGGAGGCATCGACGGATTGGTGCACATCACCGATATGTCTTGGGGCCGCGTCAACCACCCAGAAGAGCTGCTTGAACTTGATCAGAAGCTCAACGTCGTTATTTTGGACTTTGATGACGAGAAGAAGCGAATTGCTCTCGGCATGAAGCAGTTGACCCCACATCCATGGGATTCAATGACAGAAGACCTCGTTGAAGGTGGAAGAATCAAAGGTAAAGTTGTCGTCATGGCCGATTATGGCGCATTCATTGAGATTGCTCCAGGCGTAGAAGGGCTACTGCACGTCTCTGAAATGAGCTGGTCGCAGCACCTCAGAAGTGCACAGGACTTCTTAAGCGTTGGGGAGGACATCGAATGTGTGATCTTGAACATTGATCGTGAAGAACGTAAGATGTCTCTTGGCCTGAAGCAATTGAAGCAAGACCCTTGGGCTGAA
>CAWVYB010000108.1:0-7302 GCA_963934215.1 uncultured Flavobacteriales bacterium
TGGACCAACGACGAATCGCGCAGGCCAGGAAATGTCGCCCACCTGCTTCCCAATGGAGACCTCATCTGGGCTCATCGCAGCGCCAACAACGCGGAAGATGTCATCTGGGCAGGCGGTGCTGGAGCGACCATAGAGCGGAAAACGTGGGACAACGAGTCTCTATGGAGCTACACATTGAATGATTCCACAGGAAGACTCCATCATGACTTCATTCCACTCAACAACGGCCACGTCATTGCGATTGCATGGGAGAAGTTCGATTCACTCGACTGCATCGCGGCAGGTAGACTTCCTGAAAACATAACGAGCGAGGGCATGTGGAGCGACCGCCTCATCGAATTGGCACCCGATAGTTTGGGAGGGGCCGAAATCATATGGGAATGGCGCGCTTGGGATCACCTCGTCCAAGACCATGATTCTACACTTGCCAATTTTGGCACCATTGCAGACCACTCGAACCGCATCGATATCAATTTTGGAATGCCCAGTAGCGCTTCCCCCGACTGGCTGCACATGAATAGCATCGATATCCAGCCCGGCACAGGACACATTCTTCTGAGCGTTCCAACTTTTGATGAGCTGTGGATCATTGACCGCAATGATTCAGAAGCCGGACTAAAATGGCGTTGGGGGAATCCTGAAGCCTTTGGAGTGGGAGGCCCTGAAGCGCAACAACTGTATTACCAGCACAGCGCCCATTGGCTCGATGCCCCCTACCTACAAAACTCCCCCGATTACGGGAAAGTCGCAGTCTTCAACAACCGGAATCCCGGAGCGACGGGGCCTTATTCAAGCGCACACCTCATCCAGCCGCAATGGAACGACTCTGCGGGCACCTTTGTCGAAAGTGACGGTGTATTTGCTCCGGAGTCATTCGATTGGACTTGGACGGCCCCCACACCGACTGACTTCTTCAGTAGCGGACTTTCAAATTTTGAACGCCTCCCCAATGGAAACAACTTAATTTTAAGCGGAAGAACTGGTGAGATTTTTGAATTCACCGCTGCTGGGGATACCGCATGGCGTTACCGATTGCCCTTGCAAGCGGGGCTTCCAATTGCTCAGGGCACTGCTATGGGCATCAATGACAATTTGCTCTTTCGGGCCAAGCGCTATCCGGCGGGCTATCCGGCTTTTCAAGAGATCCTTACCGAATTGAACCTTGCAGGCGAGCCCCTGGAATTGAATCCAACTCCCGTAGAGGCATGTCAACCGTGCCTATTGACGGCTCAAATGATTGAAACGGGTGCTGGGCTCTCATTGGAAATTGAAAATGCTACAGGAGCATATACGGTAGTTTGGAGCGATGAGCAAGGAACCATCCTATGCGACAGCATCTCCTTTGAGATTGACGGTGATTGTTCCACACAAGGACTTGAAGATGGCCAGGTCGTCCTTGCCACCGTTACGGATCAAAATGGATGCGAGGTCATGGTTGAAGGGGTTTGGCTTGTTTTTTCTCTTTCCGAACGGGATCATGGATTCTCCTTTTACCCCAATCCGGCTAATGACCGCATCACCATCAAAGGACTCACACCGTTTGAGACCGTGCGACTCGTGGACCTGAATGGACGTGTTTTAAGCACTGCCCCCTTCGTCGGAGACCTCCATTCCATGGTATGGGAGCTGCCACAATTAAGGCAAGGCCTTTACTTCATTCAAACAAGGAACGAACAACGGCCCATTGTCATCGGACCGCGGTAAATTTGCACATCGACCCCTCACCCATGTCCAACTACATCCTGACTTCCAATCGCAGCAGTGTTCGTACGATCACCCTGAATCGTCCTGAAGTATTTAACAGCTTCAATCGGGAAATGGGAAAAGAGTTTCAACAAGCCTTGGATGACGCCGCCGCTGATTCCAGTGTCCGCTGCGTCGTCATTACCGGAACGGGTAGAGCATTTTGTGCTGGACAAGACCTCAAGGAAGTAACCGCACCGGACGCACCGGACTTTACAGTCATTGTCGAAGAAACGTACAATCAAAGTGTTCGTAGGATTCGCAGTATGGAGAAGCCCGTCATCGGAGCTTTAAATGGAGTTGCCGCTGGAGCAGGTGCCAACATTGCATTGGCCTGCGACCTGGTCGTTGCCAAGGAGTCTGCCTCACTCATCCAAGCCTTTTCAAAAATCGGCTTGATACCCGATAGCGGAGGAACATGGTTCTTGCCGCGTATGGTCGGTATGCAACGGGCCGCCGCTCTCGCCTTTTTTGGAGATAAACTACCCGCTAAGGAGGCGGTTGAATTGGGACTCATCTACCGTGCGATTGATGACGATGCATTCAATGAGGAGCTGGAGAAACTCGGAGATCGACTGGCGGCACTTCCGACACGGGGCATTGGCCTCACAAAGAAAGCGTTCAATGCAAGCTGGAATCAACCCTTGACAGAGCACCTCACATTCGAACGCGATCTTCAAATGGAAGCTTCTCAAACGGACGATTACCAGGAAGGGGTTGCTGCCTTTCTTGAGAAACGGTCCCCTCAATTCACAGGTCAATGAAACAAGCCCCTTGGATTCCAGTCATTGAGGCGTTGCCTGAGGACGATCAACGCATTCTCGCTTTTGTTCCGGGCAACAAAGTTTACCTGCCCGGGAACGACCTGCAATTTGAGATTCGAGAAGTTATCGTCTTGCGGTTTTGCAAGGATTTCTATGCGTTAAATGAAGAAAAGAAAATGAAGTACGGCTTGCATTTTTGGTCCGGCGAAGGAAATAGCAATCAGTTCTTCAAGGACGTGTCCCATTGGCAACCGATACCCAATCCGCCAGAGCTGATTTAAGGGGCCTGTGCAAGAAGAAACGTATGAATCGCAACCAAGCCTGCCGTTTCCGTTCTTAAACGATTCTCGCCCAAGGAAATGGCCTCCGCCCCCATGTCCATGGCCGACTGAATTTCAGTGGGCGTGAAATCCCCCTCTGGTCCAATTGCGATCCAGGCTTCCTGTCCAGGCACAACGGCTTGAAACAGCGGACGGCGCTCGCCTTCTTCACAGTGTGCGATGAAGCCCGCAGAGGGAGCATCGGCGATCCAAGATTCCCAAGAACAGGCCGGACGCAAGTCGACAAGCCATGCTTGTTGACTTTGCTTCAATGCCGAAATCAACACACGCCTCCAACGATCCGCTTTTTCTATCCTTCGCTCACTTCGTTCCGTCCAAACGGGTTGAATGGTACGCACCCCCATCTCCATGGCTTTCTCCAAGAACCACTCAAAGCGATCGGTACTCTTTGTCGGTGCAATGACCAAAGTCAATGCGGGGGAAGGAGGTGTTTGCGTCTCTAATAGACGTGTTTTTAAAACACAGGCACGCTTTTCCAAGCGTTCGATTTCTCCTTCGTAAATCCGCCCCTTACCATCCGTAAGCACAAGACAATCTCCAACTTTTGCACGTAAAACCCGTGCAACATGCTTGGTCTCATCTGCGTCTAGCACATGAGGGTTCTTGATTTCAGAAGCGAAGAAAAAACGCATGGGCCGAAGTTACAGCCGACACGTCAGAAAATGACTCAATGGACCACAGGAGCACCTGCAATGATTGCTGAAGAGCACTCGTTTTCGAATGGAGCAAAATTCTTCGTGAACAGGCCAGCCAAATTTTTGGCAGCTTCGCGATAAGCCTCCTGGTCTTCCCAAGTCTTGGATGGCTGCAACAATTCTGCAGGAACTTCAGGACAGCTTTGCGGACTCTCAAGACCAAAAATCGCATCCTTCGTTGTTGGTACATGATCCAATTCGCCTCGCATGGCGGCACCGATCATCGCTCTCGTATACTTCAAGCTCATGCGTTTTCCAACGCCATAACCTCCGCCACTCCAACCTGTATTGACCAGCCAAATACGGACGCCTTGAGATTCCAATCGTTCTCCCAACATCTCCGCATACCGGGTCGGATGCAATGGCATGAAGGGTGCTCCGAAGCATGCACTGAATGTCGCTTGAGGCTCAACAACACCCACCTCCGTACCGGCCACCTTTGCTGTGTATCCAGATAAGAAATGATACATCGCCTGACCTTTATCCAACAAGCTAATCGGAGGCATCACACCAAAAGCATCACAAGTCAAGAAGAACACATCTTTCGGATGCCCCGAAATCCCCGTCTCTAACGCGCCAGGAATGTGAGAAATCGGATACGAAACCCGTGTGTTTTGAGTCACTGATGAATCCGTGTAATCCGGCGTAATGTCATCGTTCTTGAAGCCCACATTTTCTAACATCGCACCGAAACGGATGGCATTGAATATTTGAGGTTCGCTGTACGCATCCAAGTCGATGGTCTTCGCATAACATCCTCCCTCCATATTGAAGACACCGGACTGGCCCCAACCATGTTCATCATCACCAATCAAGTTTCGCTCAGGATCACTGCTCAATGTCGTTTTTCCTGTGCCTGAAAGCCCAAAGAAAACAGCAACCTCACCCTCCGTGTTTACGTTACTCGAGCAATGCATCGGCATCACTTTGTGCTTCGTCGGCAACACGAAGTTCATCACAGAGAACATGCCTTTTTTGATTTCACCAGTATACGCTGACCCCGCAATCAGAATCATTTTTCGGGAGAAGTTAATGGCGGACACATTTTCTTTTCGAGTCCCGTGACGCTCCGGCGATGCCAAAAAAGAGGGAACACAAAGAATGTGCCATTCGGGATCTGGAACCAACACATCTTGGTCAGCAAGACGCACAAACATATTGGACACGAACAAATTCGCCCAGGCCTTTTCTGTAATAACCCGGGTTTTAATTTGTGTCACGGGATCTGAACCCACAGCAGCATCTCGAACAAAAACACTTTTGTCTTTTAAATAAGACGCCATGTCTTGATGAAGCAAATCAAAGTGCTTCGTTGACATCGGTTGATTGATGTCTCCCCAATCCACTTCAGAACGGGTGCAATCATCTTCAACGATGAAGCGATCTTTCGGAGATCGCCCGGTAAAGGCTCCGGTAGAAATGGAAAGCGCCCCTTCGGGCGTTAGCACCCCTTCTCCTCGAAGAAGGGTTTGTAAAATTAATTTAGCGGGTGGAAGATTCCAATGGACTCGAGCCATTGCATCTAACGAGATACTGTCCAAAGACGTATCAACGGGGGTGTTTCCTACGTTTTTCATAAGAGAATTGATCATTGCATTCCTCACGACAAAGGTAATTTATTCTCGGTCATTCTTAACGTAAAGCAACGCAATCGTTTGAATTGCTACCAAAAAAAAGCCTGCAGATAGGAGCACTCCACCGCAAGGAATACACGGAGACATCAGATCAGAAATCATGGACTCTGGAGCCAAAGACCGAGCCGCCAGTCCCCCTGAAAACAAAAACAAGCCAGTGCCAACAAGCCGCTCAGGCCATGGAGCATATGCAGACCAAAACCGCATCCAACGCAAAGCTGAGAGCACCATTAGGGACAATCCCATGATCATACCAAATTGGCTCGCAGTGTTTAAATTTTCTGCACGAATCACCGCGCCATCGGCCATCAAAACATGTTTCCCGGCGGCCCCTAGTAGAATACTGAACGCCACCCAAAGGGCACCATAGATCACCCAATAGTTTGATTCGTTTTCAGATTTGTTCATGAGCTAATTTATTTAAATCACCTCTGCTTTTCTCTCTGCGTGATTCAAGAATTCAACATCAATGTCCGAACTTTCGCACATGTCACATGTCACTGTTTTTGGGAGTAAAAATTAAACACCAGACACTCACCATGCGTTTACCCTCCCATTTTCTTCTTTTAGCTCTTGTCTTGTTCACGTCCAATCTGCTGGCACAATTGGACGCTGCGTGGGAACTTTCAAGTGGACCGACTGTCTCTTTGTTGGATGGTTCACCCATGGCTCATCCGTTTACTGGCGGGCTAACGGCACCTCAATGGTCTCCCATTGATTTGGATGGAGATGGAGATGAAGACCTTTTCGCATTTGATCGGGATGGCAATCGTGTTTTGGCATTTGAACGATTGAATGCTCCTGCTACCGGATGGGTTGAACGCCCGCAATGGTCACAAGGGTGGCCTGAAATGAATCACTGGGCCTTGTTGCGGGATTTTGATTGTGACGGGCTTCCGGATTTATTCACTGGCTACCAAAACAGCATTCACGTTTGGAAGAATGTCGGCAATACAGCGGGGGGCGCTCCGAATTTCGAACCACACGCCGTCCCTTTGATGGCTTCATGGAATTTTGGTTCCGGTGCCCAATCACTGCCCGTTGTGTGCTTGACCATTGACAAACCGGCCATTTCAGATGTCGATGGAGATGATGACCTCGACATCATCACGTTTACCGAAACAAGTACGACACTCTATCGCTTCTCTGGAATGGCACCTTGCTCGTTGGACATGGTCTGTACGAATCGGTGTTATGGGATGTTGACTGAAGGTGCAGAGGACAATTCACTTTTCATAGGCGACCAACATGATTGCAGTTTCAATGTATTTGAGCCTCGAGCAGCGGGAAGCAATCGTCCATTGGACGAAGCAGAGAGAGATGGGATGCACGCCGGAGGAGCCATCACGGCATTGCAACTGGATGGAGAGCAATTTCACGATCTGCTCATTTCTGATGTGACCTACCCCACATCCATGGCGGTGCTGCTAGAAGACGCCATTGATGGTCAAGACAGCACAGCATGGATTGATCCTACTTTCCCGGCACTTTTACCCCACGCAGGACCACAGGACTCCCTTGTCCTCCCTCGATTCCCTGCTGCATTCCCAATTGACTTCGATCAAGATGGAGATCAGGACCTCGTCTTTTCTCCGAATACGGCTTTAGAAACCGATGACGATGCCTCCGTTCATCTTTGGGAAAACCAAGGGACATCGGAATTGCCCGTTTGGGCATTTGTCTCCGATCGTTGGATTCAAAGTGACATGTTGGATTTTGGGCGTGGAGCGGCCCCTGTATTTCATGATTTAGACAGCGACGGTGATCTGGACTTGGTCATCGCCAACAAGGAGCGTTACGAAGGAGTGGGCGATACACCTGCTGCTCTTGCCCTCCTTCGCAATATCGGCACGGCCAGTGCACCGGCCTTTGAATTGACGACATTGAATGCGCTCAACTTTCAGGAAAATGGAATTGAAAGCATTCACCCTGCCTTGGGTGACCTCGATGGTGACGGTGATGTTGATTTAATTGTTGGAGACGAATTGGGACGTTTGCACCAATACAACAACACCAGTGGAGCCGGAGCATGGCCCAGTTGGGAAATGCAGCTCCTTTCAGTTCAAGACAGTGACGGGGATGCCATTGATGTGGGACAATTTGCAACCCCTCAATTGTTGGATCT
>CAWVYB010000109.1:0-7300 GCA_963934215.1 uncultured Flavobacteriales bacterium
GGCCCGGAAATATTCGGCAACTTAAGAACACCGCCGAGCAGATGTCTATTTTGGAGAGTAAGCGGCTTCTCAATTCCGATACGTTACTCACGTATTTGCCAGAATCGCATCGGAGCCGCTTACCCGTTCGGGATGAGCAGGCGGACAAAGGTGACCAGCTCAATGAGCGCGAAGTCCTCTACAAAGTCCTCTTTGATTTGCGCCAAGAAATGCACGATTTGAAAAAGCTCGTCAGGGGTCTTTTGGAGAAAGGTGGAGATATTGGATTGGAAGAATCTGCCTTAATTGATCGACTCTTTAACCAATCTACACCCGCGTCAAAAGGGCTCCCAGAAGGAAGGTCTTTACAGTCCCAGTCGCTTGCAGAGGATATGGATGTTTTGAATGCTGGACATGAGGGCTCTTCAGTTTCACAAGGTAGAAGTGGAAACTTGCAACTCGGTTCTGGGGATCAGCCTTTGGAGGCTGTTGAAGAAGTTGAAGAAATTCTATCGCTGCAAGATTCAGAGAAGGAGTTGATCCGAAGAGCGCTACTGAAACATGGCAATCGTAGGAAACATGCGGCATTTGAACTGGGGATTTCAGAGCGCACGTTGTATCGGAAAATCAAAGAATACGGATTGAAATGAACGGCTTAATCAGAGGGATATTCACCGGGTTGGTCGTGTCATTTGGATTAGGTTGTGGCGTGTACTCTCCATACGGAGCCCAAACATCGGGGGCTAAATCATTCGCTGTTTTCGGATTCAACCCAGTCAATCCATTGGCTTCTGCCTCCAGCGCGCTGCTGTTGACGGAGTTAATGCGAGATCGAATTCAAAGACAATCCACACTCAAGCTTCAGTCGTCAAAGGCCGAATTGATTTTTGAGGCGGATATTGTCAAATGGACGGTGACTCCCGTCAATGTTCAAGGGGGTGAGGTCGCGGCTTCAAATAGGTTGACCATAGGACTGCTCGTTCGGTATCAAAACACCTTGGATCCTACGTTGAGTTTTGATCGTCAGTTTAGCCGATTTGCGGATTACAGCAGCGAACTGGACTTGTTTAGCATCGAAGAGCAGTTGGTTGAAGAAATTGGAGATCAATTGACGCAAGACGTATTCAATGCGACACTTGGCAATTGGTAAAGCCTACATGGGTTAAATTGACCGTCAATAACTTCAGCTCCCTGCTATGCACATTCAACGCCTGCAAGAACTTATTGATGAACCTGGGAAGACGCAATTGTCTGATCGAGACGGGTTGTCCGATTGGGTGAAAAAGTATCCGTATGCGGGTGCGTTTTCAATGTTGCTAGCGAGATCGAGTGCAGTTGGAGGGCACATTGAGCAGCAAGCTGATTTGCTGCGGGCGGCAGCATCTTCATCGTTGCGACAGCCGCTGTTTGATTTGATTTTACGGACGAAATTACTCGAAGAAGCGCGTGAAATTCATGCTCAAATTGAGGCCGCTCCGGAAGTGTCTGAAGAGGAGTGGTTAGGCCATGAAGATCCAGCTTCACCAGCGCCGGATGATGATCTTAAATCTTCTGAAACCAGTGGGCTCAACGCGGAAGACCCCATGGAACGCGAGGCCTTGATTTCGGCCATTGGCAGATCCATTGAAAAAGACGTGGATTCATGGGATACGGGAAAGCCAGCTGCACCAACGCAGACGATCAGCGCGGCAGACGAAAAGACGTTAAGAAATGCAGCGTCAAGTCCGTTTTCGGCTTGGTTAACGGCACGAGCCTTGGAAATAGAATATGGAGACACTACCGCTCATGTGGAACGAAAAGAGGTCGACAAACCTGCGGATGCTGCGGCATTGATTGATCGGTTTATTGCAACGAATCCACGCATCGGACCTTTGCGTGAATCGGCCCCAGAAGTGCATAATTTTGCGCAGGCCAGTGTCCTTGAAGATGCCACTTTGGTGACGGAAACCATGGCGCGTTTGTATGCGAAGCAAGGTCAAATCGGAAAGGCCAGGAAAGCTTATAAACTTTTGGCATTGAAAAATCCGGCAAAAAGCACTTATTTTGCAGCCCAATTGAAAAAGCTGGGCAAAGGAGGTTTGGCTTGATTTGAACGAAGATAAATAAAGGAAATATGGGATATTTTTTGATGGCGGTCATTTTGGTTGTGTGCTTTCTCTTAGGAGCTGTGATTTTAGTTCAAAATCCGAAAGGAGGAGGATTGGCAACAGGTTTTCAAGGAGCAAGCCAATTCGGAGGGGTTCAAAAAACGACAGATTTCCTCGTGAAAGCGACATGGGTCTTGACAAGTACATTGTTTGTCTTGTGCATTGCTGCTGGGATCTTCTTCGGTAACATGAACGAGGACGTCGGCATTGATGAAAGTATTTTGCCTGCTACGGCGATGCCAGCAGCGGCCGCTCCTTTGGCGGAGTGATTGCGTAAATGCATTCTCTGGGCATGAAACTGACGTGTCACCTTGTCATAGGTGTCACGTCAGTTTTTTTGTGGTCGTTCGAATTGCTGACAAGATTGCTCCCAGGCTGACACCGCGTCAGATGCCTTGCAGAGTTATCCCTTTGGCATGAAAATCGATGGAAGCGATTTAAATAACTTAAAATCTAAGATTCATGTCAGTGAATATCAAGCCTCTCGCAGATCGGGTTCTTGTTGAGCCCGCAGCGGCAGAAGAGAAGACAGCAAGTGGAATCATCATTCCGGATACAGCGAAAGAGAAGCCGCAACGTGGAACAGTCATTGCTGCTGGTCCCGGGAAGCCAGATGAACCAATCACGGTTCAAGTAGGAGACACGGTGCTCTATGGCAAGTACTCTGGAACAGAGTTGCAGTTGGAAGGCAAGGATTACATGATGATGCGTGAAAGCGACATCCTGGCGATCGTTTAACGTTCAATTATCCACATCGGATTACAATTATTTGAGACATGTCAAAAGAAATCGAATTCAGTACGGATGCGCGAAACGGCTTAAAAGCCGGAGTAGATAAATTGGCGAATGCCGTGAAAGTTACACTCGGACCGAAGGGTCGGAATGTGGTCATTGAGAAAAAATTTGGAGCACCGTCGGTTACAAAAGATGGAGTTTCTGTAGCGCGTGAAGTGGAGTTGAAGGATTCCTTAGAAAACATGGGAGCCCAAATGGTCAAGGAGGTCGCTTCGAAAACAGCCGATGTCGCTGGTGACGGAACGACAACAGCCACTGTTTTGGCTCAGGCTTTGATTGGAGAAGGGTTGCGCAATGTAGCCGCGGGAGCAAACCCAATGGACCTCAAGCGTGGAATGGACAAGGCGAGTAAGGCGATTATTGAGCAGTTGCAAAATGTTTCTCGTGAGGTTGGAAGTGATATCTCTAAAATCGAGCAGGTTGCGACGATCTCTGCTAACAACGACGAGACTGTCGGTAAGCTTATCGCGCAAGCGATGGAGGTGGTAGGCAATGAAGGAGTCATTACGGTTGAAGAAGCTAAGGGAACGGAGACTGAAGTCAAGACCGTTGAAGGCATGCAATTTGACCGCGGTTACTTGTCACCCTACTTTGTGACGAACAGCGAGAAAATGGAGGCGGAGTTGGAAAATCCGTACATCCTCATTTACGATAAGAAAATCTCGACCATGAAGGATTTGCTCCCTACGCTGGAGCAAACGGCTCAAAGCGGGCGTCCTCTTCTGATCATTGCAGAAGATTTGGATGGTGAAGCTTTGGCGACGCTGGTAGTCAATAAGATTCGAGGAGCTCTGAAGGTAGCAGCTGTAAAGGCCCCTGGATTTGGTGATCGTCGCAAGGCAATGTTGCAAGACATTGCTGTTTTGACCGGCGGTCAAGTGATTTCTGAAGAGACCGGTTTGAAGTTGGAAAACGTCACGTTGGAGGACTTGGGAACAGCAGAGAAAATCACTGTGGATAAGGACAACACAACCGTTGTCAATGGCGCAGGTGTCAAGGATCAAATCGAAGGCCGTGTGAATCAAATCAAGGCTCAAATCGAAACGACCACTTCGGATTACGATAAGGAAAAGCTTCAAGAGCGTCTCGCTAAACTAGCAGGAGGTGTCGCGGTGCTTTACGTCGGTGCGGCCACAGAGGTCGAAATGAAAGAGAAAAAGGACCGTGTCGACGATGCGCTGCACGCCACGCGTGCGGCTGTAGAGGAAGGCATTGTACCGGGTGGGGGAACGGCGTATATCCGAGCTGCTGCGAGCATATCCAATTTGGAAGGAATCAATCCTGATGAAACAACAGGGATTCAGATCGTACTGCGCTCAGTTGAAGAGCCGTTGCGTCAAATCGTCGCCAATGCAGGAGGGGAAGGTGCTGTTGTCGCCAATGCCGTCCGAGATGGAGAAGGTGATTTCGGATACAATGCGCGCACCGAGGTGTATGAAAACCTCTTTGAGGCAGGCGTAATTGACCCAACGAAGGTGACGCGAGTTGCTTTGGAAAATGCAGTATCCATTTCTGGAATGGTCTTGATTACAGAGTGCGTCATTTATGATGTCGAGGAGGATGCACCTGCAATGCCAGGACCAGGTGGTATGGGAGGAGGCATGGGCGGTATGATGTAATGTAAACAGTCATTGATTGTGAAGAAAGGCCATCCCGTTGGGGTGGCCTTTTTTGTTCTGAAAAGAGCTGCAAAAGCGGAATGCAAAGGGTCGTAAATTGCGGCCGATGTCGATTTCAATTCAACACGTTTCCAAGAACTTTGGAAGCCAAGCTGCGCTCTCCACTGTGGACTTAGAAATCCCTGCAGGTCAGGTTCTGGGCTTGTTGGGTCCCAATGGTGCTGGAAAGTCGACACTGATGCGGCTCATTACGGGATACTTACCGCCTACGTCAGGAAAGATTGTTGTGTGTGGTCACGATGTCTCTGAAGATCCGATTCAAGCCAAGCGATGTGTGGGGTACTTGCCCGAACACAATCCACTTCATTTGGATATGTATGTGCGGGAGTACTTAGAGTATGTCGCCGGAACGCATGGGGTGAAGCGAGCAAAAGATCGTGCTGAACAGGTTTTGGTTGAAGTGGGTTTAGAGCCAGAGTGTCACAAGCTGATTGGCCAGTTGTCCAAGGGGTTTCGGCAACGCGTCGGACTGGGACAGGCCATGATTCACAACCCGGAAGTTCTGATTCTCGATGAGCCAACATCAGGTCTTGATCCACTTCAGTTAGAGGACATTCGAAATTTAATCCGAACCATTGGTGAAAAGCGAACCGTCATCCTGTCCACGCACATCATGCAGGAAGTGGAAGCGATGTGCGATCGGGTGGTGTTGATCCGAAAGGGCATGCTGGTGGCGGATGAGGCGACTGCGGTTCTCACAGCACAAGAAGGCGGTTTGGAAGCGGTGTTTAAAGCAAAAACCGTTTGATGGAGCCGTCTCCAAAGGATGTTTCAAAAAAAGGTGCACACCAAGGCCCTAAAGGACTAGTGTTGCGGTCAACAGGGTCGTGGTATGAGGTGATGGAATTGTCCACGGGAACGGTCATATCGTGTCGGATACAGGGCAAGCTGAGATTGCGAGGAGAACGGTCTACAAACCCCATAGCAGTCGGAGACTATGTGTTGATTCAAAAGCAAGACGAAGAAAAAACAGGGAGTATCACGGAACGCTTGGAACGGCGAAATAGCATGGTTCGGAAATCGGTGAACTTATCGAAGGAGACCCATGTTGTCGCGGCAAATTTGGACCGTGCTTTTTTGATTGCCACGGTGGTTCAGCCAGCGACGAGTACCGGATTTATGGATCGTTTCTTGGTCACCGCTCATGCGTACCAAGTTCCCGTAACCATCGTATTCAATAAAGTCGATGTCTGCGCTGAAGGGACGCCGGAAAGAGCGCAGTTGGAGTATTTGGAAGCGGTGTACGAATTGGCCGGAATTCCCACGCTTCGCACTTCTGCGACAACGGGGGAAGGCTTGGATTCCTTGACGCAAGAATTGGCTGCGTCAGGTGTGAATCTCTTGTCCGGACACAGCGGTGTAGGCAAGAGTACGCTGATCAATGCTCTATTGCCTGGAACGGATTTACGAACAGGTGAAGTCTCGGACGCGCATCAAAAAGGCAAGCACACCACCACCTTTGCAGAAATGTTCCCGTTGTCTACAGGAGGATTTATCATTGATACTCCAGGGATCAAAGGCTTCGGCCTGGTGCATCTGGAACGAGATCATTTGCATCACTATTTTCCGGAAATATTCAGAAAACTGGATGGATGTAAATTCCATAATTGTCTGCATCGAAATGAGCCGCATTGTGCCGTGAAGAAAGCCGTTGAAGAAGGCGAAATTGCGGAAGAGCGATATGCGAATTACATCGAGTTGTACGAAACGTTCGAGTCCAATTCTTACAGATGAAGCTAAAAACTGCCTAAGGGATTCGACCCACCCACAGGCCTTCAACACGGAGGTGCATCGTGTTGTACTGAAGAGGTTCATTGGTTTCTCGACTCCGAACCACCATTCCCATGCTCCGCAAAATGGCGTCACCTGCTGCGCAATCCCACTCCATGTATGGACCGGAACGTGCGTGTAAATCAGCCTTTCCTGCTGCGACCTGACAAAATTTAAGGGCCCCACTGACTGGTTCGCTTCGAAAGTCTTCCGGAGATAAATGGGAGGGAAGCAGTTCAGTCAACGACAGTGGTTCGTTCCAGCTCGTAACCAATAAGTACGGTTTTGTTGCGGGTTTTGGAATCAGTACTTCGCCTGCGGAATGGGGGTCAAGTGACCGATGAAATGCGCCCAGTCCAATCGCGCCGTAGTACATAGAATTGGCGAGGGGGTCTGCTACAAGACCCAAAAAGGGCCCGCTTTTATCGCAAAGAGCTATATTCACAGCGAAGCCTGATCGGTTGCGTAGATAGGACTCGGTTCCGTCTAAGGGGTCCACTAACCAAAACAAAGGCCAATTTTGTCGCTCCGAGAATGGTGGGAGGCTACCTTCTTCACTAATTATTGGAATACCTGTCGTCGAAAGGGTTGATTCAATGATTTGATGCGAGGCCATGTCAGCTGCAGAGACGGGACTACCGTCGCGTTTGGCGCGAATGACCAAGGCTTCATTGTGCTTTTCAAGATGTTCCATTAAGACGCGCGAAGCATCGATGGCAGCTTGAATCGCTGTATCAATCAATTTTTCAATTTGAGGACGCTCCATAGTTGCAAGTTATCATTTCGCGTCCATATATTTGCGGCGATGCAGGGGTGCCTCCTAATGGAGTGCTGAGATTATACCCTTTGAACCTGAACGGATAATACCGGTAGGGGAGATTGTCATGAATGCCTTCGTGAAAGCGGACATTCCTGCGTCATAAATTAAAA
>CAWVYB010000110.1:0-7270 GCA_963934215.1 uncultured Flavobacteriales bacterium
TTTTTCTTTGTACACTTTCTGGAACTGTTTTTGGACAAAAACCCATCGATACGCTGCGCGTTGACGCAGCGATCGTGGAGGTACTCCGCATCCCCACCCCTGTTCAAAGAGCTCCCGGAGCACTGTATGCCATCGGCGCATCACAGTTGCAAAATGGCGTGTCACCTGACATTGAAGATGCCCTCAACATGCTGCCCGGGGTTAAAATGGAAACACGAGGTGTCGGTGGATCGCGTCGCATTCAAATGCGAAGTAGCGGGTTGCGTTCACCATTTGCTGTGCGGAACATCCACATGCTTTGCGATGGGTTTGTTCTTACAGGAGCAGGTGGAACGTCTCCTATCGAATTGTGGAATCCCCAATGGATGCACCGTTTGGAAGTCCTTTTAGGGCCAACGGGGGCGATCTTTGGAGGTGGATATGGCGGTGCCCTTGTCGCGTCTTCTCAAGCTCCATTCAGTGGTGCGAAAACAGGATTTCGCGTGCGATCTATGACTCGGTTGAGCTCTACAGGCAGATCCGATCAAACACCATCTGGATTGGCAATGGAATCGGGGTTTTCGATTACAGAAAGCAAAACTTCTAGCGATTGGAAATTGCAAAGTTCGTGGTCTGACAACCCTGGATTTCGCGATCAAGAAAGCAATCAGAAGCGCACTTTAGAAGTACACAAACGCTGGCTATCTCAACCCCATATCTTGCACCACGTCTGGACTGGACTGCTTCAGGCATCTTGGGACTTGCCCGGGTCAATCGTTGAGGAGCAAGCGCAACTCGAACCTACGACCGCACCGGGGCTTCGATACGACGCTCATGTTGAGCGAGACCGCTATTGGCTCGCTTGGAGTCGAACGGCAACACATCAACATGCTAAAAATGGCCTCTGGGCGTTTGCACAAGCGAGCGACAAGTACAATCCATTTGGCACCTCTCCATTTTATCAAGGGCTCAAGGAAGAACAAGAGCTCAACGGTTCTGTTCGCTGGTGGCGCGGAGCTTCCCGAGCACTCAACTCCCGGACAATACTGACATGGGACCAGTCCGCCATTGCTCGCTTCGAACAAGTCACGATTGACGAATCGGATTTGATTGCTCCGGAATTGCCCCCACGCTATCAAATCGAGTCAACCAACCACAACCTATGGGTTGGATCGGGTGTTCGGCTCGAAGTCGAGTCGTCATGGCTCTTTGATGCACAGTTGGGCGCTGAATGGCTGTCACGATCCACCACAGGGCTGTTTGATCAACAAGAACCGACTCTGGTACCCTACGAAGAGGATTACACGACAATACAATGGGCTCCACGTATTGGACTGAGCTATACGTTCGAATCAGCCCAGAGTATTTCGTTACAGTATGCAGAGGGTTCTAGCCAACCCAACACGTTTGAAATCGTGGATCCATCGACCAATGATTTTGCCAATTTGCGCGCCGAACAGGCGAAAACGTGGGAACTGAGTTGGAAAGGATCACACGATCGTAACACCGCTTCCTTTCACTGGTCATTCAATGCATATCACCAAGTTATTCAGGACGGCATTGCTCAGGTGAAAGGCGAAAATGACGGACTCTTTTTAGCCAATGTAGAAGGACTTTCTATGAAAGGCTTAGAAGGCAGTCTTCGCAGTATCCAACGCTTCTCACCTGGACACGTTCTCGAAATGGAAATTCACGGGAATATGAACCGACACCGTTTCGATCCCGTGTTGGAACAATTGCCGGGCACTCCTCTCAATTCAGCAGGAGCATCCGTGGTTTATCGTAAGCGTTCCGTCCAGCTCCAATGGAATCACCTTTGGAATGATCGAACTCCTTTGAACGATGCGTTAACCCGATGGGCTCCGGCCTATCAACGATCAGATGTGGCTTTTTCTTTCACGAAAAGTCAAAATACTTGGCGGTTGGGAATGCGGAATGTCTTCGACGCGAAGTACTCCAACTGGCTTCAAATCAATGCTTTTGGTGGAAAGCACTACAACCCTGCTCCCGGAAGAACCTATTGGGCATCCTGGGTTTGGAAGTTCAATCAATAACAATAATTTCGGTTCTACGATTCAAGGCGCGATTCGCTTCAGAGTCATTGGGGACAAGAGGTTCGAGTGAGCCCTTTCCTAGAATTTCCATACGATCCCATTCGATTCCATTTAAATGCAGGTAGTTGGAAACACTTGTCGCACGATTCTTACTCAACTCCATATTGAAGCCTTCCGTCCCTTGATCATCGGTATGCCCGACAATTTGAATCCGGATATTTGCTCCCAATAAGGTGGTCAGAAGCTGCTTCAATTCAGGCTGAAACACTTCATCCAGCATGGCTGAATTTGTTTCGAAATGAACATCTCGCAATAAAAGTACCGTCCCCACCTCAAGAGGAGTCATCGGTATTTCCACGACAACGTTGGACCTGTCCGCTTCCGATTCACGGGGTACCCAAGAGCGATTGTAAAAGGCATAGTTTGGATGACTCACTTGCAATGTGAGCACTTCATCCTTCACAATGGGCAAGGAAAACATGCCATCCTTCGGATCACTGACCATTTGAAATAAAGGGACTCCCGCCGAGTTGAATACAACAACCTCAGCCTGCACAGGAAGTCCTGAAACAACATTGAATGCATGACCTGACCACTGAAAGACCTCCTCTGCCTGCATTTTCTCTGGCAACTCAAATTCCCATAAATCGAGATTTCCCGGTTGATTGCGATCACTGGCAAACAAAGCACGTCGTCCGTTTGGAAAAACCTGCAAGCTATTCTCCTCTCCGTTCGTATTGATTGGATACCCCAAATTTACGGGAGCCATCCATTCACCTGCTTCGCTCTTGCGTGCCACAAACAAATCCAAACCCCCTAAGCCTGGATGGCCGTCCGAAGCAAAATAGAGCGTGTTACCATCAGGGTGCAGCACAGGGTTTTCCTCCCGACCTGGTGTGTTGATCGTGTCCGTCAACCGTTGAGGTTTGCCCCACTCTCCTGAATTCAATCGGGTGCTGAACCAAATATCTTGTTCCATCTCTCCGGCCTCATTGCGTTGTGCACGCACAAAAAAGATTTGACTACCGTCAGCACTTAGCGAAGGCTGGCTCTCCCAGTATCGAGTATTCAAGGCGCTCAAATTCACCTCCTCCTCATAGCGCTGAGTCGAAGGATTCCATCGTGTTTCAAAGAGATCGCATGACCCCTTGCCTTGACGTGGCCCATAGCCGTCTTTTAAGGTCTCACAAGCTGTAAAAATCAATCTGCGACCATCTCCTCTAACCGCTGGGGCTCCTTCATTTCCCCGTGTATTCACACCACGAATTGGCCCCATATCCTGCCAAAGACCATTGACTTCTCTCGCCTCATAAAAATCCTCTTGACCCTGGAAGCGCCCGTCGGCTCCGACTTGACGCGTGAAAATCATGCGATCGCTGGAAACAAAAATGGCTGGATAATACTCGGCACTATTGGTGTTTACATCTCCCTTTAACGGGGAAGCAACCACGTCTTCTGGTTCTGCTATTGTTTGAACCGAAAACAACAACGAAGCCTCCAACAATTGATGGTCTGTGCGACTCGCATCGATCACATCATCACTCAAGGACTCCCAAATCTCCAACGCTTTTATATACTGACCTGAACGATGCAGCAATCCACACCATTTCACGCCCCATTTCTCACGTGCAGCTGGCTTTAATTCCATAGCGTTTGACATGGATTGCGCTGAGGTCCCAAAATCTCCAATGCGTTCAGTCAACTGCGCATGCAACATCCACGCATCAAAATACAAGGGGTCTCTTTCAATCGCTTCCGAAACCAACTCTAACGCCAGTCCTGCATCATTTGCCATGTAAGCTTCAACAGCCGCATCGAAACTTTTCTGCGTTTTTTTGGAAGGCTGGTGCATGCCATCCTGACCGTATGAGAACGAAACCAAAAACAAGAGTGCTCCCACAAGCAGACAAGCCTGATATTTACACATTGATTTTCTCATGCCTCGAATTTAGGGTGTGAATACATTGACCCATCAAACCCCATGCCTAAATCCTCTGTACGCATCGGCTTGCTTTCTGACACTCACGGTCATTTGGATGATCGCATGCAACACCATCTGAAACCGGTCGATGAGATTTGGCATGCTGGGGACATTGGAGGCTTTAATGTGCTCGACGGTCTCGTTAAAATTGCACCCGTAAAAGCAGTTTATGGCAATATCGACGACCACAAGATGCGTTCCGAGCTGCCGGAATGGATTGAATGGGACATCCATGGACTCAAATTCCTGATGATCCACATTGGTGGACGACCTGGCCGATACGAAAAAGGAATCCGATCCATGCTGAAAACACATCAACCCGATGTTTTCATTTGTGGACACAGTCACCTTCTCCGCGTCGAGAAAGACGCGTCTTGGGGAGGACTCTATATCAATCCTGGAGCTGCAGGAAAACATGGATTTCACCGAATTAGAACGATGCTCAGATTTGACGTGCAATCGGGATTGATTGAAAATCTTGAAGTCATCGAATTGGAGTCTATTCGCTAATTCTTTCCATTTATGACAAAAGAATGCGTATAATTGCATCGGTTCTCGGGTCTGCATTCTATATGAGGCACGGGCGATGGCCATTTCAAAGGTCAACATCGAATTTTCTTGAACCTCCCTTTTTTTTTTACTCCCCCACTTGATGTACGACATCATAGAATTGAATAGCAAAAAAGTCTCTGATCTCAGAGAAATTGCGAACAAGTTAGGCCTACAGCGCGCAGACAAATTGAAGAAGCAAGATCTGGTTTACAGCATCTTGGATGAGCAAGCCTTGCGTCCCGGTGCAATACCAAAAAAAGGAAAGTCGGCTGCACCGGAGAAGACGGCATCGAAATCTCCAGCCAAGTCATCTCCTAAATCAGACGATTCTGCCAAGCCCGAAAAGACAGCTGCTGCTTCCCGAAAGCCCCGTCCGAAGAAGACTCCTGTCGAAGGTTCAGCAAAGTCTGGTGAAGACGCTGTTCAAGAAAAGGCATCACGACCTGATGAAAGAAAGGCAGGCGATGCGATGCGTGAGCGGAGAGATCAACGTCAGAAAAACAGCCGTACTGAGGCTTCAGACGACAGTCCAAACAAGGACAACACTGAGGGTCGTGTAGAATCGAAAGGGTCCAGTGCGAGAGGAAACCGCAACGACTCTAAACGCGATTCTTCGAAAGGAAATGCTGAATCCAGTAAGCAAGAAAACAAAAACGAGCCGTCTGCTAAGAACGATAACTCGACCAAGAACGAAGGACCTTCTAAAAGCGAGGGCTCTTCTAAAAGCGAGGGCTCTTCGAAGAATGAAGCACCGGCTAAGAACGACCGAAATAACCGCAACGATCGCAATGATCGGAACGACCGAGGAGAACGAAACGATCGGAACAATCGGAACAATCGAAACGACCGAGGAGACCGAAACGACCGAGGAGACCGAAACGACCGAGGAGATCGAGGAGATCGAAACGACCGAGGAGATCGAAACGGAAGAAACAACCGGGGCAACGAACGACGTGATCGCTACCAAAGCGAACCGGAAGAACACGGATTCAATTTTGATGGCATCATCACGGCTGAAGGCGTGCTTGAGATTCAAACAGAAGGCTTTGGCTTTTTGAGGTCAGCCGATTACAACTATTTGAATTCACCCGACGACGTCTATGTGACTTCACGTCAAATCAAGCAATTCTCGTTACAAACTGGAGACTCGGTTACTGCGAAAGTTCGTCCTCCAAAAAAAGGCGAGAAGTTTTATCCTCTCATCGATGTAGTTAGCATCAACGGACGATCACCGGAATGGGTACGTGATCGTATTCCATTTAAGTTCTTGACTCCTCTCTTCCCACAAGAACGCTTCAATTTGAGCACGCGTGGAGGGAATATTTCCACTCGTTTAATGGATTTGTTTGCTCCTCTCGGTAAGGGGCAACGTGGCATGTTGGTATCCCAACCAAAGACCGGTAAAACGACTTTGTTGAAGGATGTTGCCAATGCGATCGCATTGAACCACCCAGAAGTGTATCTCCTCATCTTGCTGATCGATGAGCGACCAGAAGAAGTGACGGATATGAAACGTAGTGTCAACGCGGAAGTCATTGCTTCTACGTTTGATGAGCCTGCTGACCGACATGTCCGAATTGCTGACTTGGTTCTTGAAAAAGCCAAACGAATGGTTGAGTGTGGACATGATGTTTGCATCCTTTTGGACTCCATTACACGTTTAGCGCGTGCTTACAATACCGTCTCTCCAAGCTCGGGGAAAATATTAAGTGGCGGTGTTGAGGCGAATGCATTGCAAAAGCCGAAGCGGTTCTTTGGTGCTGCACGAAACATTGAAAATGGCGGATCCCTCTCGATCATTGCGACTGCATTGACCGATACGGGTTCTAAAATGGACGAGGTCATCTTTGAAGAGTTCAAAGGAACAGGCAATATGGAATTGCAATTGGATCGTCGAATTTCCAACCGTCGCATATTCCCTGCAATTGATATTTTGTCTTCAGGAACTCGAAGAGAGGATCTCTTATTGGACAAGGAGACTTTGCAAAGAATTTGGATTTTACGCAAGCACCTTGCTGACATGAATAGCATCGAGGCGATGGAATTCATGAAGGAACGCATGGAGCAGACACGGAGCAATGATGACTTCTTGACCTCTATGAATGGGTAAATCCAGTGCCATTTCTCTGATCGGATTGGCGGGGTGGTTCGCACTTAAGCTTTACGGACTGGGAACACTTCCTTGGGAATCTTCCATCACGATGGGTGTGCTTTGGCACTTTACAACGTTCATAGCTCTTGCCGTGTACGGAGCACGTGCTGGTTTTCAATCCCAAGAGGAACATTTTCTTGATCGTTGGAAGAGCAGCGCTCAAGGTACCGCGCGTCATGCCCTTCTTGTATCAGTAGCCATGGGCCTTTGGTATTACGTCATCGCCCCTGGCGCACTCGAAAATCAAAAGCGAAGCCAAATCGAACAAGTGCAGCAGGCGCTCGGAAACTCAACCCGTTTTGAAAGCCTACAGGCAGCACAACCCGAGTTATCCCATCTCTCTCGCGAAGATGTTTTGAAAACACAAATGAACAATTTGGATGTTTTTTACTCCCCTGTCTTCTTCATCGGTCTGTCACTTTTGATGTGGCTATTTGTCGGTCTTTTCTCCGCTGCTTTGATGGACTTGATTTGGCAACGTATTTGGTCACACTAAAGTGAATGCGCGAACAATGTTACATCGTCCGCTTCGTTTGTAGCTTTGGACATACA
>CAWVYB010000111.1:0-7231 GCA_963934215.1 uncultured Flavobacteriales bacterium
CGAGGGCTTTGTATAGGCCTGCGGCTAAAAAAGATCCCTGAAAAAACCCTTCTTCATCTGTGATGGCGACAGCCACTGGCCGTTCTCCGCCCCAAATACTATCCCAAGGTGTTGATTCTTTAAAAAACAAAGTGCGCAACGCACCGACCCCGCTTCCGGTGAGACGATCGACAACTTGACCCTCCAACGTCAAGGTATCCAATTCGCTCCCGGTCGAAAATGCAAAGAACAAAGCTTCTGCAGGGTTGGATTCGTGCAAATCCACCAAAGCATCTCCAAAATTCAAGACGTAGGTCGTCTCGGCTTCAAACCAATCCGATTCAAAGAGAACATGCACCTCCTTCCCTTTGGTTTTGAATTGCGGGGTTCCTGCGATAGGAGGAGAAATCAACATTTGCTGCACGGCATTCCGGGAGACAACGTACTCATCAAACCGCAGTGTCAGCGACTCAAGCTGGAGATCAGAAGACCCATTGGGCGGCGTCATCTCAAGCACTTGCGGAGCCGTTTCATCCAGTGGACCTCCCGCGGGTGATGACACTTGAGCGCATCCAATAACAAGAACGATTCCTAGAAACCACCCCATTCGAATACTCCAATTTCCTTGCTTCATTCCCATTGATTCCATCGTGATTCAAGGTGATCAATAATCGATGCAAATCCTTCCACATCGACTTGAGAAAAGTCTGCTGGCTTGGTGGAATCAATGTCCAGAACCGCCACGACTTCGCCTTCCACCACAACCGGTAGAACCAATTCCGAAATCGACAAAGCACTACAGGCAATGTGGCCTGGAAACGCCTCTACATCATCGACAGCTTGCGCTGATTTCGAATCCCATGCCGCCGCACAAACTCCCTTACCGCGGTGCAATCGTGTGCACGCCACAGGCCCTTGAAAAGGCGCTAAAACGAGTTCGTCCCGCTGTTGGTCTACCACGTAAAACCCAACCCAATGCCAGTCAAAGGCCGCATAGATTGCCGCCGAGAGGTTCGCTAAATTCGCCGTGCGGTTTACTTCACCTTCCAACAATGCAATCCACTGCGGTTGCATCACATGGTATAGAGCCATACGGTTGTTCCCGTCTGAGGATTTCGTTGAGCTGGGCATTATTGCAAAGATACCTACTGCATCAAGACATCCGTTCATGCCAGCGCAAGGGCCAAAGTTCCAACTACCCGATGGGGAGAATCATCCAACGCGGAGGCACACACCCGAAACGTGGTGCCTGTTGTCAGCACATCATCAACGAGTAACACATTTCTAGGAGTCTCTAAAACACCCTCCCTGTAGAAGTAGGTCATGTCCAATTTTTCACGCCGCTCTCTCCTGTTCATACCGGTTAACGATGCTCCGTGCTTTGCCCTTCCAAGTAGTTTGGGTTCTATGGGGATATTCCACACCGATGCAATCCCCTTGGCGACCCACTCCGCTTGATTGAATCCTCGGTTCAGCTGTCTACGCCAATGGAGTGGGATGGGGACCAGCACCAGTGATTCGAGGGGAAAGGGCACCTCTTCAGCCCCGCTGGCCAACCACCGACCCCAATGCCAAGCCAACTTTCGATCTCCACGGTATTTGATGTCTCGAATTTGCCGTTCCAGAAAGTCACATTCCCTCAATCGAAACCCCACTTGACCCCACTTCGTCGCTAGCCGTTCTTGCATCAAAATCCGGCCGATGCTACCGCGCAAATCAGGCCAACGCATGGAACAAATGCTACAACAAGAAAACCGAGTGGACTGCGAGAGCATCCAAGACCCGCAGCTCACACAATGCTGAGGAAAAAGAACATCACAGCAGCTTTGGAGGATCAACATGCCCGAATGTGCTGCTGCTTTCTTTTCCTTTTAAGCACGCTTCATCCTTGTCACGTCTAAATTTGTGGTCTCCATGAAATTCGGAAAACTCCCCTCCATCGATGCCTGCACCGAAGATTTTTTTCGGTTGCCTCCTGTGGAACCCCGCTTTTGCGCGCTGAAGTCAGAGCCTCAATCCACTCGGGTTGAAGTTCGGACGGGAGGAACCATGTGGACCATTCGGCCTTGGCGCGGCTTGGTCTACCCCCAAAAGGCCGTCCAACGGAGTTGGCCCGAATGGTATGGAAAACAGTTTTCGAGTCTCGAATTCAACGCAACTCATTACCGCATCTATCCTCCTGAGAAAATGGCAGAATGGGCGGCGGCCATGCCTGAAGATTTCCGCTTTTGCCCAAAATTTCCGCAAATCATCTCGCATTATCGACGCTTCAATCGATGCGAAGGCCCTACAGATGACTTCATCGATGGCATTCTCGCTTTGGGAAATCGGCTGGGAACCAGCTTCATTCAACTCCCACCGCATTACGCCCCCAAACACGCGGCCTATTTGGTGGAATACCTCAAAAAGTGGCCAAAGGAATTGACCTTATCCGTAGAGTTTCGTCATCCAGAATGGTTCGAAGAAAGCCCCGAAGCATTGGCCCTATGGCAACTCATGACCGAACGTGGGATTGGCGCGGTAATCTGCGATACCGCAGGCAGGCGAGACGCGTTGCACATGCGGATCACTTCTCCCCATGTCATCGTACGATTCGGCGGATATGAAGGGCACCCCCTCGACGATTTTCGCATCCGGCAATGGGCTCAGTGGGTCGACAAATGGAAAAACAGCGGCCTAAAATCGTTTGATTTTCTGGTACATGAACCAGAGAGCGTTCTGACGCCGCAAACGTGCATTCGATTCAGTGAACACTTGGAACAAGTGAGTGGGTTGAGCTGCCGATCGCCAAAACTCATAAACCCATCACTACCGCTTTTTGACTCGCCGCGATAGACGGCTCAACGCCCTCAATTCCATGTGATCAAACGCCGTGACACTTTTTAAATTTCTTCCCAGAACCACAAGGACACGGTTCGTTTGGAAGCACTTTCTTCTCTACCCGAATGGGTTCTGCTTTGCGAGGCGCTGGCGCATCGGCATTGCCGGCGTTACCCAAAGCATTTTGACGTGCTGCAGCCATGGCTTGTTGCTGGATGTTCTGAACGCCCTCCTTTCTAATGTCCATCCGGCCAGGGGCCAATGGACGCGCAACGGGAGCTTGTTTAACCGGCTGTTGTCCAGGACCTGTCGGAATCGTGCACTTGAGTAGAAATGATGCGACCTCTGCATTCATGCGTTGAACCATTCCCTTGAATAATTCGTACGATTCAAACTTGTAGATCAACAGCGGATCCTTCTGCTCAAAACGAGCCAACTGTACGTTGGAGCGGAGGTCATCCATGTCCCTCAAATGCTCTTTCCAATACTGATCGATAATAGCTAAAACTACCGCCTTCTCCAGGCCTTCCATGACGCTAACGCCTTCCGAAATAACACTT
Source organism: uncultured Flavobacteriales bacterium (assembly GCA_963934215.1). Classification (GTDB taxonomy): domain Bacteria; phylum Bacteroidota; class Bacteroidia; order Flavobacteriales_D; family Sanyastnellaceae; genus UA16. The sequence continues at coordinate 3,360 of CAWVYB010000111.1, forward strand.
TGATCAATGTCAGCTGCAACTTGAATCGTCTTGCGGCCATCCGTAAAAGGAACCAATATTTGCTTGAAATCGTTGGCCGGGTCATCGTTGACACGTTGGATGACAGGATGCGCTCGAGACGCCAGGTCTTTCAGTTTCATCCGATAAACCGTTTCAGCGCTTTGGTACGTCGCGTAAGCGATGTCTTCTGCATTTCCCGATGCAAAACCAGGCTCATCCACCGGAGGCTCTATTCCAAAGTCACGGAGCAATGCCAAGCGAAATCCTTCATATTCTTTCTCAGGTTGAAAGGCGATTACAGAGGACTCAACCAGCTCAAAGAACATATTCGCGATGTCCGTTCGAATGCGGTCTCCGTGTAATGCGTGGCGGCGACGCTTGTAGATCACCTCCCGCTGTGCATTCATGACATCATCGTATTCCAACAAACGCTTCCGAACACCAAAGTTGTTTTCCTCGACCTTCTTTTGCGCCCTTTCAATCGATTTGGTGATCATCGAATGCTGGATCACGTCTCCATCCTGATGTCCCATGCGGTCCATCATCTTCGAAACCCGATCGGACGAGAACAAGCGCATCAAATCGTCTTCCAGCGACACGTAGAATTGTGACGAACCCGGGTCTCCTTGACGCCCTGCTCTTCCGCGCAATTGGCGGTCGACACGTCGGCTGTCATGGCGCTCTGTTCCAATTATGGCCAATCCTCCAGATTGCTTGGTCTCTTCTGTCAGTTTGATGTCCGTTCCACGACCTGCCATGTTGGTAGCGATCGTTACGGTTCCAGGCTTTCCTGCCTCACTGACAATCTCGGCTTCGCGCTGGTGCAACTTGGCATTCAGCACCTGGTGCTTGATTTGACGAATGTCCATCATGCGTGAGAGCAGCTCGCTGACTTCAACGGTCGTCGTTCCCACCAAAATAGGGCGTCCCGCATCCCGCAATACCACAACATCATCAATGATGGCATTGTACTTTTCACGCTTCGTTTTGTACACCAAATCCTCCCGGTCATCCCGTGAGATCGGACGATTGGTCGGAATTGCCATCACATCCAATTCATAGATATCCCACAACTCTCCAGCTTCCGTTTCAGCCGTTCCTGTCATCCCTGACAGCTTGTGGTACATCCTGAAATAGTTCTGCAGGGTGACGGTCGCATATGTTTGGGTCGCCGCTTCAATCTTCACACTCTCCTTGGCTTCAATCGCCTGATGGAGTCCATCCGAGAACCGGCGGCCGTCCATGATCCGCCCTGTTTGTTCATCGACAATCTTTACTTTGTTGTCCATCAGAACGTAATCCACGTCCTTTTCAAACAACGAATACGCCTTGAGCAGCTGATTCATCGTGTGCACACGAGCGCTTTTCACACCATAATCAGACATCAACTTGCTCTTCATCTCGAGCTTGGCTTCTTCGTCACCTGGGCCGTTATCAATGGTCACCAATTCCGTTGCCAAATCAGGCATCGTGAAGAATTGGTCGTCATCCATGTTGGCCGTCAGGTATTCAATACCGCGCTCGGTCAGCTCCACCTGGTTTTGCTTTTCGTCAATAACGAAGTACAACTCCTCATCTGCCTTCGGCATCTCTCGTTTGTTGTCCTGAAGATAGACTCCCTCCGTCTTCAACAACTGCTGCTTCATCCCTTCTCCACTCAAAAGCTTAATCAATGGCTTGGATTTAGGCAGTGCGCGGTAAGCACGGAACAAAGCCAAACCGCCTTCAGAAACCTCATCCTTTGAAGCTCCTTCCTTACCCAACAAACGCTTCGCATCAGCCAAAAACCCTTGGGCAGCTTTCTGCTGAATCCCAACCAATTGAACCACTTTGGGTTTCAAGGCATCAAATTCCTGCTGGTCGCCTTTGGGAGTCGGACCACTGATAATCAGAGGTGTTCGCGCCTCATCGATCAAGACAGAATCCACCTCATCGACGATACCATAATGGTGCTTGCGTTGAACCAATTGTTCAGGGCGCTGCGCCATGTTGTCTCGGAGATAATCAAATCCAAATTCGTTGTTCGTGCCGTAAGTGATGTCGGCGCGGTAGGCTTCTCTTCGTTGCTCACTGTTTGGTTGATGCTTATCAATGCAATCAACGCGCATGCCATGAAATTCAAAAATTGGTGCCATCCACTCTGAGTCACGACGAGCCAAATAATCATTGACGGTGACCAGGTGTACTCCTTTTCCGGAAAGTGCATTGAGGAACATCGGGAGTGTTGCCACCAATGTCTTTCCCTCTCCCGTTTGCATCTCCGCGACCTTCCCTCGATGAAGTGCTGCACCACCGACCAATTGCACATCATAGTGCACCATATTCCACTCAACCTCCGACCCTGCAGCCATCCATTTGTTGCTCCAGACAGCGCGGTCGCCATTGATCTGAACACCTCCACGTCTTGCGGCAATATCTCGGTCCCATTGGGATGCTTCCACATCCAGTTGATGGTTTTCAGACAACCTGCGCGCTGTTTCTTTAATGACCGCAAAGGCCTCTGGCATGATGACTTCCAACACTTCCTCGATGGAAGCATTGATCTGCAACTCAAGAGCATCGAGTGATTCATACACGGCCTCTTTGGCTTCGAGGTCAGCCTCGCCCATTTCCAAGGCTTTGTGTCGCAAGGCATCCGCTTCCTCCGTCTGCGACGCAACGTGCGTCGCAATACGGCTTTTCAGCACAGCCGTACGAGCCCTTAACGCATCATCAGACAGTCCCAACAATTCCGATTCAACAGCGTGAACTGCATCGACAACCGGACGGATGTCTTTCATGTCTCCTTCGGCCTTATCGCCGATTAATTTCTTCAAAAGCTGTTTAAGCATAACGCAAAAGTACGGACTCAATCTAGTCTGACAGCGCACAATTTGTGATCGAATGCGCTGAAGTCCAATAGGAGTCGCATAATCTCCTTTTTATCGGAATTTCTACATACAAAATCGTGCCAGAAAAACCACTCCATTGACGCAATCAGTTTTCCCCAACGCATCAAAAAACACACCTAAACAACTGTGTATGTTTGAGTTGAATCCACATCCCAAACACCTCTGTTAACAACTCGCCTCCATTGTGAATTCTTTTGTTTTGGCGTTAACCACTTACTTCGATTTCTTTGGGGAACTGTTGGACGACTCCGCTTCTCGAAGCTCACATTGTCCCCTTACTAAATCGAATGTGCTGCTTCTATTCCGAGGCAATTATGGTCTTCCCTGGCATCCAGGGAACTGGCTTTTGACCCTCTAAAAACGGCACACAACGACCCAGGGGATCGCGTGACAACCCTGTAAAAGGTGCCTTGAGAAGCTCTTCCAGCATTTTTGTTCAATCGCGTCTTTTGACGCATTCTATCTAAACGCTAACATGAGCGAATCGTCTACTAAAGCTGCAGAGCAAACAACCATTGCGGAGGTATTGCCTCAAAACACCGTTGTAACAGAGCCTATTCTTGAGGACAATCCCAATCGGTTTGTATTGTTTCCAATACAACACGATGACATTTGGAGTTTTTATAAAAAGTCGGAGGCCAGCTTTTGGACTGCTGAAGAAATTGACCTTGCAGCCGACCTTGTTGATTGGAATGACAAGCTCAACGATGACGAGCGCTATTTTGTCAAACACATCCTTGCCTTTTTTGCGGCATCCGACGGAATCGTGAATGAAAATCTCGCTGAGAATTTCCTTTCGGAAGTGCAATACACAGAAGCCAAGTTTTTCTATGGCTTTCAGATCATGATGGAAAATATCCATTCTGAAACGTACTCACTTCTCATTGATACCTACATCAAAGACGACGCTGAAAAAGGCCAGCTTTTCAACGCCATTGACACGATGGATTGCGTCAAGAAAAAAGCAGAATGGGCTCTCGA
>CAWVYB010000112.1:0-7102 GCA_963934215.1 uncultured Flavobacteriales bacterium
TGTGCGTACCTGATGTTTCATCGACGACCTCCATGTTACCACCAAACGAAACGCGACCGATGTGGGTTTGAGTCGCTCCCTGAACGCTACTCGTAAAGTACACCTGCTTCCGTTTTTCGTCTACGCCGTAAATCTCCAAAACATCCCAGTTTCCTGAAGTCAACTGAACAAGAGGTTGAGCTGGGTCAGTTGAAAAGAGATACAGGTGGTTGTAGCCATCCCGTTCGCTTGCCATTACAAAGGAATTGCCATCTTGTAGAAACCGAATGTCATCATTCAGATCGATGTAGGTCGAGGACTGTTCCTCCCAAATGCTCTTTGAGTTGAGCTCTTTGCCTTCCATGTTCTCGCAATTCGCCATCATCAGATTCAAGATGTTTTGATGGCGGTTCATGGTCATTAGAATCAGCTGCTTGTTATCGGCTCCCCATTTGATCCGTGGGATGTATTCTGTTTTTGGAAGCACGACTGGAACATTGACATTCCCTGCCACGTCATGAACAAGGACAGAGACATCCGCGTTGACCTCTCCTGCTTTGGGATATTTGAACACAACGGGTTCTGGATACAATTGACCGTAAACCGGCATTGAGAATTCTCTTACGGCCGTCTCATCAAATCGGTAGAAGGCCAGAAATTCCCCGTCGGGAGACCAAAAGAGGCCATTGTCATCTCCAAATTCTTCTTCGTACACCCAATCGGTCGCTCCATTGATGATTTCATTCACGACGCCATCGGTCGTTACCTCGGTTTCAGTCCCGTTGGTAATGTTAGCGATGAAAACATTGTTGTTCCGCATGAATGCAACCTGATTGGCATTGGGGCTGAAGACTGCTAAACGTTGTTTCCCCAATGAAAAGTCAGATAAAGGTTGAGTTGTATTATTCGACAAATCATGAACATGGAAATTGGCTGAAAACGAATGCCGGTAAATGCCTTCTGTTTCGGTAGAGATTAAGATGGCGCGTTCATTCGACGAAAATTCGTACCCATCAAAAGATTGTTCGGAATCTCCGAAAACGGAAACGCTTGTGGCTAGGGTGTCAACCGCTTCTCCAGACTTGTATGCATACTTCACAATGGTGCTGCCCCATTTACTATTCTCAAGGCTCGTGTAATGCTTGCCATCGTCCATGGACCGAATACCTCCCACGCGTTCGCTGCGGAATTCGCCGCTATACCAAATGAGGTCGTTGGTGAACAGTTGAAAAGGGAGGTCCTGCGATAGGACAGGTGCAGCAGTAAATAAAAGGTAACCGCAAACCACCAGTGGATTTACAATCCGGAAAAGAGGAGAAAAAGTCATGACATCAGGCGTTGTTGTAGGGCACAAGATAGCAAGTGCTCGACCGGTGTAATATTCCGCTGCCATGAATTATGTTTGGAGCATGAGCAGCGATTGGATCATTGGTTTAAAAAAGGCCATGCCTTCAGGCATGAAAATCCTCAGTGATGTGGATTCCATTCAACGGGAAAGCCACGATGAAACAGAGGATTTGTACTTTCCTCCAGAAGTTGTTGTCGAACCAATGACTACTGACGAGGTGTCTACCATAATGCAATGGGCTAACGCCCATGCAATACCAGTCACTGCTGCAGGGGCGCGCACTGGGCTCAGCGGAGGGGCCTTGGCCGTAGAGGGAGGAATTGCCCTCTCCATGCGTCGCATGAATTCCATTTTAGAGGTAGACGAACGGAATTTACAAGTGCGTGTGCAGCCGGGAGTCATTGTGGAGCGTTTGCAGGATACCGTTGCTGAAAAGGGGCTGTTTTATGCTGTTGATCCAGCGTCAAGGGGGTCCTGTTCAATCGGAGGTAATATCGCAGAAAACAGTGGTGGACCGCGGGCTGTTAAGTACGGTGTCACCAAGGATTGGGTCCTTAATTTGGAGGTAGTGTTGGCCGATGGATCCGTGATTCGAACGGGGGCAAACACCTTGAAAAACAGCACGGGATACAATTTGACCCAGCTGATGGTTGGAAGCGAGGGCACGTTGGGGGTCATCACTGAGGCCACGCTAAAATTGCTGCCATTGCCTCGGTTTAAAGCGTTGTTGCTTGTGCCATTTTCAAGTGCTGAACAAGCGTGTGAGGCGGTCTCTGCAATTTTTCAAGCAGGCATTCAGCCCTCTGCCATGGAGTTTATGGAGCGATCAGCAATTGCATTGGCACAAGAATTTACAGGAGATTTTTCTTTGAAAATTGATGATGATGTTCAGGCCCATTTGCTGATAGAGGTGGATGCATTTCGTGCCGAAGATTTACTTCCTCAAATGGAATCAATTTTGCCGGTATTGGAATCTTGTGGAGCCAAGGATCCTCTTTTTGCAGATGATGCCGCAGCACAGGAGAAGTTATGGTTTTTGAGAAGAAGAGTGGGAGAGGCGGTCAAAGCGGCAAGTGTGTATAAGGAAGAAGACACCGTAGTACCACGTGCAAAGTTGCCAGAGTTGTTAGTGGCAGTGAAAGCGATTGGTAAAAAATTCGGCTTTGAAAGTGTTTGTTATGGCCACGCGGGAGATGGGAACCTTCATGTCAACATCCTGAAAGGTGGGCTTTCGGACGCTGCTTGGAGCAAGGAACTCCCTGATGCCATTCGATTGATATTTGAGTCTGTGGTGGACATGGGAGGGACATTGAGTGGAGAGCATGGCATCGGTTGGGTTCAACGTCCTTACATGGATGTAGCCTTTTCCCCTCGACATCTTCAATTGATGCATGGCATAAAGCGGGTCTTCGATCCCAAGGGAATTTTGAACCCTCAAAAAATTATGCCTTCTGAATAGAGCACGGGAACAATGGAGGATTCAAAAATCCTCCCTACGTTTGCGGCTTATTTGCAATCCACTTACTATGGCTGAGAATTTATTGAAAGGGAAGAAAGGCATCGTGTTTGGTGCATTGAATGATCAATCGATTGCTTGGAAAACAGCGATCCAGGCGCATGCGCAAGGTGCAGAGTTGGTTTTGACCAATGCCCCTGTAGCGATGCGTATGGGAGAGATTCGCGAGCTTTCAAAAATCGTTGGAAATGCTCCGGTGATTCCAGCGGATGCTACGAGTGTGGAAGACCTCACCGGTTTGTTCGAAGGTGCGATGGAGCACTTTGGTGGCCAGGTTGATTTTGTCTTACACTCCATCGGTATGAGTCCCAACGTGCGCAAGGGCAAGCACTATACGGACATCAATTACAATTGGCTTCAGACGACTTTAGATGTGAGTGCGATTAGTTTGCACAAGACGTTGGCTGTCGCGAAAAAGATGGATGCCATTAGTGATTGGGGGAGTGTAGTCGCATTGACCTACATCGCGGCACAGCGAATTTTCCCTGACTATGGGGACATGGCCGACGCCAAGAGCCTGTTGGAAAGCATCACACGGAGCTTCGGATACCACTATGGTGTTGCCAAGAAAGTGCGTATCAACACGGTGAGCCAAAGTCCGACCATTACGACTGCAGGAAGTGGCGTGAAAGGATTTGATGAATTCATCGCGTATAGTGAGTCCATGAGTCCTCTCGGCAATGCCGACGGATTGGCTTGTGCTGACTATTGTGTGACCCTATTCAGTGATTTGACCCGCTATGTCACTATGCAGAACCTGTTTCACGATGGGGGATTCTCCAATACTGGCGTGAGCGAAGAAGTCATCGGTAAATTCACTCCGGATAACGCTTGAGTTGATTTCCTGAAACCATTGGACTGAATTTCCGTAAGGGAATAAACGTTCTTAATTGGGCTTTCTGTAATGTTCAGAATCCAAGAGAATCATTATTCTGACTATGGATTTAGAGGTGCTCAAATTTGGTGGAAGTTCCCTGGCGACATCGACGGCTATGCAGCGCGTTGGTGATGTTCTTATTGAACGGAAGGGTGTCCAAAGAATTGTTGTTTGTTCAGCAATGGGTGGAATGACGAATGCCTTGCTTCAGCTTGGAGCAGCGGCGGCATCAGGACAAGCACTCTTTCATGAACCCTTAGCGGCCATTCGAACGCGTCATATAGAGGTGTGTCAAAAACTTGCGCTGGATGAGCACGCTCCATTTGTGCAGCAGGAGCTTCTTCAGATGTTTGATGAACTCGAAGAGTTTTGTCGTGGATTGAATTTATTGGGTGAATTGAGTCCCAAGAGTTCTGACCACATGGCCTCATTTGGGGAGCGCATCGCTGTCGCCATGGTAAGCGCCTATCTGAGCCACCGTGGGCTATCTGTTCGACGTGTGGATGCCCGTAGTTGGATTTCCACGGATGGACAGCATGGAAATGCTCATGTTCAATTGGATGCAAGTTTGCCGGCCATCGTTCAAGGTGTTGAATCAGACTTGAATTTTGATGTTTTAATCACGGAAGGGTTTATTGGCTCGGGGCCAGATGGTTCTACAACGACGTTGGGACGAGGAGGGAGTGATTACACAGCCTCACTAATTGCACGGGCTGTCCAGGCCAATTGTATGGAGAAATCAACGGATGTGCCTGGCATGTTGACTGCAGATCCTCGCATTGTTTCTGCTGCGCGTATTATCGATACCATGAGTTATGAAGAGGCCATGGAGTTGTGCCATTTTGGGGCAAAGGTGATTTACCATCCAACCATAGCTCCGTTGAAAGAAGCCGGAATTCCGTTGATTGTCAGGAGCACCTTTGAATCAACTCATCCCGGAACTTTAATCGTGTCTGAGCCCAAAGGAAAAGCGGTTGTTCGAGGACTTTCAAGTGTTTCTAATATTTCCTTGATTACGCTCGAAGGTGGTGTGACCATTGCACGATCCGGGTTCTCAAGGCGAATATTTTCTTCTTTGGCACAGCGGCAGGTCAACGTGATTTTCATTACTCAAAGTTCTTCTGAACAGAGCATGACCATCGGATTGTCGGATGAAGACCTGGATGCAGCGTTGGCTTCTTTGCATGAAGAGTTGGAGGCTGATCTTGTTTTGGGGCGTCTGTCTCCAATTCGAGTGGATTCTGATCTGAGCATTGTCGCATTGGTAGGGGAAGGCATGGCTTCCGAGATTGGTTTAAGTGGGAAGGCCTTTAAGGCACTTGGAGACCAAGAAATCAATATTCGCGCAATCGCCCAAGGAAGTACAGAACGCAATATTTCAATCGTTCTAGGCAGTTCTGATGTCGACGTCGCGTTGAGAGCGTTGCACCGTGTTTTTTTCGAGCCTCCCACACGCCGCTTGCATCTCTTTTGTGCTGGCGTAGGACAAGTCGGTTCTGCGTTGTTGCGTCAACTGAAGGATGCGCAAGAGCGGTTGTTTGAAGAGGATGTGGAAATGCGGGTAGTAGGCATTGCGAACAGTTCGACATTTCATGTGAATGAATCGGGAATTCCATTGGATGCATGGAAGACGTGTTTGCAAGAGGGGCAGCCGATGACAACGATTTCGGAGGCCCAGGAAGCCTTTGCCGCGATGCGATTGGATCGTTCTGTGTGGGTGGACAATACAGCCTCTGCTGAAGTTGCTGCGCTGAGCTTGAAAAATCTAGAAACGGGGATATCAGTAGTGACATCCAATAAAATAGCTGCCACAGGTGCGCAAGAGGATTGGGAGCGTATGGTGTTGAAGGGATACCCGAACAATGCACAATTTCTGAATGAGACCAACGTAGGAGCGGCCTTGCCAATCATCAAAACGTTGCGCGAATTGAAGAAGTCGGGAGATCATGTTTTACGGATCGAAGCTGTGTTGAGTGGTTCTGTGAATTTTATTTGCAGCGAGATGGATGAAGGAAGTTCCTTTGCTGAAGCCGTTTTGCTCGCCAAGCAGAAGGGGTTTACAGAGCCCGATCCTCGATTGGATTTGGGGGGAGTGGATGTCGCACGAAAATTGCTCATTCTTTCCCGAGAGGCTGGCGATCAGATGGAGATGATGGACATAGAGAACATCGGCTTTTTACCGAAAGCGGCTTTTGATGAAACAAAGGAGGAGTTCATGCTCAATTTGAAAAAATGGGGCAGTGCATTGCAACGAGAATTTGATGATGCCAAACGGTCAGGATTGCGCATGCGACTCATTGCATCATGGGAGGCAGGTTCATGCCGTATTGAAATGCAGAAGCTTTCGGTTGACCATCCCTTTTATGGGTTAAAACATTCAGATAACGCCCTGGCCATAACAACCCAACGCTATGCCGAAAAGCCTCTTGTCATCCAAGGAAGTGGTGCGGGAGCTGAATTGACGGCAAGTGGTGTTTTTTCGGATATTTACACACTGCTTCCTGGTAAATAAAGCAAGTCATGCACCGCACTGAGATTTCCGTTTGGACCCCCGCTACCTTGGCCAATATCAATGTTGGTTTTGATGGATTGGGATGCGCCTTATCAGGACCAGGTGAACGGCTTGTTATGCGACGTACTGAAGCTGTCGGCTGCGTAAACATTCGGCTTATCGAAGGTGCAGACCTTCCTTTTGAGACGTCTCTCAATGTTGCGGGCGTTGCGGCTCAGAGTTTGTTGAAGGCCCTCGGTAATCCCTGTGGATTGGAATTGGATATTTTCAAAGAAATCAAGCCTGGCAGTGGAATCGGTTCAAGTGCAGCGAGTGCTGCTGGTGCTGTGTTTGCATTGAATGTATTATTGAACGCAGGGCTGAGCCCTGATGCGTTGTTGCCACATGCTCTTGATGGAGAGGCCTTGGCCAGTGGGTCGCGTCATGCTGACAACGTTGCGCCTGCCTTGATGGGAGGGTTGGTCTTGTGTCCTCCTCGCGGTTTGCCCGTGTCCATTCCGTTTCCCGTGGATTGGCATGTGGTGGTTCTGCATCCCGATGTAGCGATTCGAACAGAAGATGCCCGTAAAGTGCTGCCAGAGAACGTTTCATTTAAAGATGCTGTGGATCAGGCGCGATGGCTCGGGGTGTTTACAGCGGGTTGCTACCAAGGTGATGGTGCCCTTGCTGCTCTGGCATTGGAAGATTTGTTGGCAGGGCCACACCGCGCTGGGTTGATTCCTCATTTTGAGCCAATTCGCACCATTGCGATGCGGCATGGAGCCATCGCGGGAGGCATTTCAGGCAGTGGTCCGTCGACTTTTTGGGTGACCATGACCGCTGATGACAGTGCCCAAGTAGCCCATGAATTAGAAGCCTTCATGCGACATG
>CAWVYB010000113.1:0-7071 GCA_963934215.1 uncultured Flavobacteriales bacterium
CCAGCATTGTTCTGGAAAATAGCCCACAAAACACCACTTACCGTAACGCCGGCCATATAGCCACCCAGGGTCTCAGCGGCCCACTTGCCATCCATTCCGAACGCCAAAGGAAGCAATCCAATGACGAGTGGAGCGATGATCGTCATCGCGCCGGGAAGCATCATTTCGCGAAGTGCAGCTTGCGTTGAAATATCGACACACTTGTCGTATTCCGGCTTGCCTGTTCCTTCCATGATTCCAGGAATCTCTTTGAATTGACGACGTACTTCTTTGACCATTTCCATGGCAGCTTCTCCTACAGAATTCATGGCCATAGCGGAGAATACAACAGGGATCATAGCGCCGATGAACAAAGTCGCTAGGACGTTTGCCTTGAAAATATTAATGCCATCTATGTCAGTGAATTCGACAAAGGCAGCAAACAAAGCAAGAGCGGTCAATGCTGCTGAGGCAATGGCAAAGCCTTTACCAATCGCTGCAGTGGTGTTTCCAACAGAATCTAAGATGTCCGTTCGCTCACGCACCTCATCCGGCAATTCGCTCATTTCAGCAATACCGCCAGCGTTGTCGGCAATCGGGCCAAACGCATCGATGGCGAGCTGCATAGCAGTCGTTGCCATCATGGCGCATGCTGCAATTGCTACACCATAAAAACCTGCGAATTCATACGCTGCGAAAATAGCAGCAGCAAACAACAAGATGGGACCGAAGGTGGACTTCATGCCCGTTGCCAATCCTGCAATGATGTTGGTCGCAGCTCCTGTCGATGACTTTTGAACGATGTCCAAGATTGGCTTCTTGCCCAATCCGGTGTAATACTCTGTCATGTAGCTGATAGCTGCACCCACGGTGAGACCTACCAATACTGCATAGAAGACATTGATGGAATCGAACGTACGCGGCTCTTCACCGAAAAATTCCATGGTCAATTCACCAGGCAGCATCCATTCAATAAGGAAATAACAGGCAATACCTGTCATGATGATGCTGCTCCAGTTGCCCATGTTCAACGCGCGCTGAACTTGAGCTTCCTTGGCGCCATCATTAACACGAATGAAGAGCGTCCCGAAAATGGAGAAAACGATTCCCAAAGCAGAAATGATCAAGGGCAACAAGATGGTAGACATGCCTCCGAAGTCATCTGTGAGGGAGCCTCCCATGTCCTTGATGACATAGTTTCCAAGGACCATGGCAGCTAGTACCGTTGCCACATAAGATCCAAACAAGTCAGCACCCATTCCGGCGACATCACCGACGTTGTCACCGACGTTGTCCGCAATGGTTGCAGGGTTTCGAGGGTCGTCCTCAGGAATGCCGGCCTCCACTTTGCCTACGAGATCGGCACCTACGTCAGCAGCTTTGGTATAAATACCTCCACCAACACGAGCAAACAAGGCAATCGATTCAGCTCCAAGAGAGAAGCCAGCGAGTGCTTCTAAAACCTCGGTCATTTCCGATACGCCTTGCCATTCACCGCCGCTGAGCATGCCCAGCAACAGCATGAACAACATGCTTAAGCCGAATACGGCCAATCCAGCGACACCCAGTCCCATGACTGTGCCTCCACTGAAGGATACCTTCAATGCGTGTGCGATACCTGTTCGGGCGGCTTGGGTTGTCCGTACGTTCGCTTGCGTAGCGATCCGCATGCCGATGTTTCCCGCGATGGCAGAAAAGATGGCACCGATCACAAATGCTACAACGATCCAGTAAGGTGTGCTTTCAACGAAATGCGCAACGACACCTAATAATGCACCAGCGACAACCACGAAGATGGAAAGAACGCGGTATTCCGCTTTTAAAAAGGCCAATGCTCCTTCGTGGATGTGTTGGGCGATTTCCGCCATGCGCGGGGTGCCCGCATCTTGTTTACGTACCCAAGCAGCTTGGATGGCCATGTAAACCAAGCCCAAAATGGCAATGGCTGGTACAGAATAAAGAATGATCTCCATATTGATTGTCAGTAGGCATCCATGTTGTTGGATGCAGTTAGATTTAAATTGAACTTATGCCACGTAGGCAACGCTTTTTACGGCTTCCATGATGTCTTTGACTTGCGGGAGCGCTTCGTCAATGAGTGTAGGAGAAAAAGCAAATGGGGTGTCGGATTGGCAGAGCCGTACAATCGGTGCGTCGAGAAAGTCAAATGCGTTCCGTTGCACACGGTAGGCCACTTCACTGCTGATACTGGCCACCGGGAAGCTCTCTTCCACGATGATTAAGCGATTCGTTTTCCGAATGCTCTCAATAATTGTATCCAGGTCCAATGGGCGAATAGTGACCAAATCAATGATTTCAACTTCAATCCCTTCCTTTTGCAATTCATCGGCCGCGGCGTGCACGGTTTTTAAAATCTTGCCGAATGAAACGATTGTGCAGGCATCTCCTGTGCGACGCACGTTGGCTTTGCCAATTGGAACGAGGTATTCTCCATCAGGAATCAATCCTTTGTCCCCATACATCTGCTCGCTCTCCATGATTAGGACAGGATCCTCATCGCGAATGGCTGATTTCAACAATCCTTTTGCTTCATATGGAGTAAATGGAGTCACAACTTTCAGACCCGGAATCGATGCATACATGGATTCAAAAGACTGGCTGTGGGTTGCGCCAAGTTGACCAGCGGTTCCATTGGGGCCTCGAAAAACGATCGGTACATGGTATTGACCTCCGCTCATTTGAAGCATTTTAGCTGCGTGATTGATGATCTGGTCGGCCGCCAAAACAGCAAAATTCCAAGTCATAAATTCAACAATTGGTCGTAAACCGTTCATGGCTGCACCCACGGCAATTCCGGAGAACCCCAACTCTGCAATCGGTGTGTCAATGACGCGTCGGGCACCAAACTCATCAAGCATACCCTTCGAAGCCTTGTAAGCACCGTTGTATTCGGCAACCTCTTCACCCATCAGGAAAACGCGCTCATCACGGCGCATCTCCTCGCTCATAGCCTCTCGAACGGCTTCTCTAAATTGTACTTCGCGCATGAATCTGTCATTTACAATAGGTCGGCAAAGATAAGTCATTGAGAAATGGAACAAAACAGGAATTTTAAATGAGATTTTAGTGCTTTTTATGGGTGCATTTTGGCGGGATCTGTTGCCCTGATTATTTTAGTATGCACGCATAGTAGTTTTCGTCCGTTTTTGGTCGGGTCCACCGTATCTTTGTGTCAAATTCGAGGAGATGAAAATTCTAGTTTGCATTAGTCAAGCTCCGGACACGACAAGTCGCATTGCCTTTACAGACGAAGGCAAGACATTTGATTCGAGCGGGGTGCAATACATCGTAAATCCATATGATGAATGGTACGCGTTGGTGCGTGGTATTGAACTCAAAGAGGCCCACGGTGGTACGGTAACGACAATGACTGTCGGAGGTGCTGTTTGTGACCCGGTGATTCGCAAAGCGCTTGCGATCGGTGCGGACGATGCCGTCCGGATGGATGCCGAGCCAACTGATGCAATGCAAACGGCCCAACTCATCGCGTCCTACGCTAAAGATCAAGCGTTTGATTTGATATTGTGTGGCAAAGAAACCATCGATCATAATGGGTCAATGGTTCCAGCGATGATTGCTGAAATGCTCGACTGGCCTTTTGTTGCGTTAGCAACTCATTTGGAAGTAGAAGGAAATGCAGCAACACTGAAGCGTGAAGCGACAGGAGGAATAGAGCATGTGAAGGTGAACTTGCCATTGGTCTTGAGTGCTGCGAAAGGCTTGGCAGAGCAGCGCATTCCAAATATGCGTGGAATCATGTCTGCTCGATCAAAAGCATTGAACGTAGAACAGGCGGATGGAACAGCGATGTCTGCGGTTCGTCATTTCTCTCTTCCACCCGAAAAAGGAGCCTGCAAAATTATTCCTGCCGACCAGGCAGAAGAACTCATTCGTTTACTTCGTGAAGAAGCCAAAGCAATTTGATCATGTCAGTATTAGCTATCGTTCCCCTTAATAACGGTCGACCCACCAAGGGAGGGTTGGAAGCGGCTTCTTATGCAGCTGCATTTGCGAAAGATCAAGGTCTGGAAGCTGTCGCGCTTGTGGCGGGGTCCATTCAAACCGATGGCGGTTTGGGTGCGACCGGAGTCGTCAGAGTGCTGCAGTGTTCGGACCAACTGACTGATAGCAGCCAATGGACACGCTTGGCCGCCGCCGCCGCGCAGGAGTGTGGCGCAAAAACGATTGTTCTGACTCATGACCATACCGGTCGGGCCATTGGCCCCCGATTGGCTGTGCGTTTGAATGCAGGCATGGTGAGTGGGGTAACAGCGTTGCCACAAGCAGGTGCCGTTCGTAAAAATGTATTCTCCGGAAAAGCAATGGCGGATGTTGAAGTGTCTTCAGAGGCCGTTGTTTATTCTGTTACATCCAATGCTTTTGGGGTGCGTGACGGAGGAGCTCCTGCTGCTGTAACTGCATTTTCTGCTGAAGTGGGTGATTCGCGTGAGCAGGTTACGGGTTTTGACGCTGCCAGTGCTGATGGCCAAACACCGCTTCCAGAGGCGGAATTGGTAGTTAGTGCAGGAAGAGGGTTGAAGGGTCCTGAAAATTGGGGAATTGTAGAAGATTTAGCCAAAGCCCTCGGTGCAACGACCGCGTGCTCACGTCCGGTGTCAGACATCGGTTGGCGCCCTCATCACGAACATGTCGGCCAAACGGGAATCACCATTCGTCCAAATCTCTATATCGCAGCCGGTATTTCAGGAGCGATTCAACATTTAGCTGGAGTGAATCAGTCCAAAGTCATCGTTGTGATCAACACGGACCCCGAAGCGCCGTTTTTTAAGGCTGCTGATTATGGAATTGTCGGAGACGCCTTTGAGGTTATTCCCCGATTGACTGCTGCTGTCAAGGCATTGGATGCCTGATTCTTGAACCAAATTGCCTTTGTAACTTCGCAACGAACGGAATCCAAGTAGATGAAGAAGGTTGAAATGGAAATCACGGACATTGCCCTGAGTGGGTCTTCCTCAGGCGCTTATGCGATGGTTTTGGGTGAAGTAGGAGGCAATCGGAAATTGCCCATTGTTATTGGTGGTGCAGAGGCACAAGCTATCGCCATTGAAATGGAGAAGATGAAAGCCTCTCGTCCCTTGACCCATGATTTATTCAAATCAGGGTTTACCGCTTTTGGCATTCGCGTCACTGAGGTCCTCATATACAATATGGTTGAGGGCATATTCTTCGCGAAGTTAATGTGCGCAGATAGCGCCAAGGAAGTCGAGATTGACTGCCGTCCGAGTGATGCTGTGGCTTTGGCGTATCGATTCGGTTGCTCCATTCAATGTTATGAATCGGTCCTGCAAACGGCGGGTATAAAAGCCGAAGAATTGGAAGAATCTGAAGATGCCTTTGATAGCACTGAAGAAGAAGTGATAGAAGAGAAGCCGAAGGCCCCTTCATTGAAAGAACTTGAAAACGAATTGGCACAGGCTTTGATGCGAGAAGATTACGAGAAAGCGTCTCAATTGCGAGACCAGATTGATCAATTGAAAAAAACCAACTAAGCGCAGCATGGAATCCAAGTCCCCCCCTTTGGTGAGCATTATTATGGGATCAGCAAGTGATCTTCCGGTCATGGAAAAAGCGGCCGCAGTTTTGGAGGAATTGTCTGTGTCTTATGAAATGACAGTGGTGTCAGCGCATCGTACACCCGAGCGCATGATGGAACATGCCCGAAATGCCCGTTCTAGAGGGATTCGGGTCATTATAGCCGGAGCAGGAGGAGCAGCGCATTTGCCTGGAATGACGGCATCCATCACGCCACTTCCTGTTATCGGCGTCCCTATTCTGAGTAGCAATTCCATCGATGGGTGGGATTCCGTTTTGAGCATATTACAAATGCCATCGGGAGTTCCTGTTGCCACTGTAGCGCTTGATGGCGGTCGCAACGCTGGGATTTTAGCAGCGCAAATGGTTGCCATTGGAGACAATGCTTTGATGGAGCGAATGGAGGCCTTCAAATTGGCCCTTAAAATGAAAGTGGAAGCGTCGATTGAGCGGGTTGAAAACCACCGTCCACAAGCCTAATCATGGCAAAACACGACCACACATCCTTTGACCCGGCATCATTGAACCCCAGTGATTTGCATGCTAAACTTTTGGGTGGAATTGCTCCGAGGCCCATCGCTTTTGCCAGCACCGTGGATGCTGAAGGAAGGCCCAATCTTGCACCTTTCAGCTATTTCAATGTTTTCTCGGCGCAGCCTCCAGTCGTGATTTTTTCGCCGGCTAGACGGTTGCGAGACAACACAACAAAACACACGTTAGACAATGTAAAGGAGGTTCCTGAAGTGGTGATCAACTTGGTCGATTTCGCCATGGTCCACCAGTGTTCTCTTGCCAGCTCAGATTTTCCGGAAGGGGTGGATGAATTTGAGAAAACAGGCCTAACCCCTTTGGCTTCAGACCAAGTCAAGCCTTTTCGTGTAGCGGAAAGTCCAGTGCAATTGGAATGTAAGGTGTTGCGTGTAGATTCTTTAGGCGAGCAAGGAGGAGCGGGACAATTGGTGATTTGTGAAGTGCTTCGCATGCATTTTCGGGATGATGTGCTGAATGAGAAAGGCCATCCCGATGCGCATAAACTGGATT
Source organism: uncultured Flavobacteriales bacterium (assembly GCA_963934215.1). GTDB lineage: Bacteria > Bacteroidota > Bacteroidia > Flavobacteriales_D > Sanyastnellaceae > UA16. The sequence continues at coordinate 6,595 of CAWVYB010000113.1, forward strand.
TGGTTGGGCGCTGTGGTGGGAGCTCGTACGTTCGCGCATCCGGAGAAGCCTTGTTTGATTTGCCAAAGCCCATGTCCTCGCCAGGAATTGGAGTGGATGCCTTGCCCAAAGAAGTGCGTGAAAGCAGCTTGCTGACGGGCAGTGATTTGGCTCAATTGGGAGCCCTTCAAATGTGGCCTGATGAAACCGAAGTCAACGACTTCAAACTGTTGGAATTGTCTGACGTGTTCATGGAACATGAAGACAATGGCGCTGCATTGGAGCTTGCGTTGCATCGTTTTGCTGCAGATCACATTGCTCAAGGCCAGCCAGAGCTAGCGATCAAAGCCCTCTTAGCTTTCAATCCCGGTTGACTCAGGGCCTCTTAGTTTTTTCTTGCGCTTTCTTATGCAGTTTGATTCCGCATCGATACCTTCGTTGAATGGGTTTTGAAATGAAAGGGAAGGTTAAAAAAATCTTCGAACAACAAGATTTTCC
>CAWVYB010000114.1:0-7061 GCA_963934215.1 uncultured Flavobacteriales bacterium
AGCGGCTGGAAGGATTTGCTTCGATGGGCTTTGCAGGAGAATCTACCCGGTTCATTCCCATACACCGCCGGCATCTATCCGTTCAAACGTCAAGGCGAAGATCCCGCCCGCATGTTTGCCGGTGAAGGCGGACCTGAGCGCACCAACAAGCGATTCCATTATGTCTCTGTCGGAATGCCTGCCAAACGCCTTTCAACCGCCTTTGACAGCGTCACACTTTACGGGCGTGACCCCGATGTTCGACCGGACATCTACGGCAAGGTTGGCAACAGCGGCGTGAGCGTTTGTTCGCTCGATGACGCCAAGAAATTGTACAGCGGATTTGACCTGTGCGATCCTGCGACCAGTGTGTCCATGACCATCAACGGTCCGGCTCCGATGATCTTGGGGTTCTTCTTGAACGCCGCCATCGATCAAACGTGCGAAAAATTCATCCGTACGGAAGGACTTGAGAAAAACGTTGAAGCACTCCTCAAAAAGAAGTGGGACGACCAGGGATTGCAACGGCCCATCTACCATGAGGAATTGCCCGATGGCCACAACGGATTGGGTCTGTTATTGCTGGGATGTACAGGCGATGAAATCCTTCCTCCCGACACCTATGCGCGGCTCACCAACGAGGCCCTCACCCAAGTGCGCGGAACCGTGCAAGCCGACATTCTCAAGGAGGATCAAGCCCAAAATACGTGCATCTTCTCCACTGAATTTGCCTTGCGTCTTATGGGCGATGTCCAGCAAAGCTTCATTGACCGCAGCGTCAAGAACTTCTATTCGGTTTCCATCAGCGGTTACCACATCGCCGAGGCAGGAGCCAATCCGATTACCCAATTGGCCTTCACCTTAGCCAATGGATTCACATACGTGGAATACTACCTCAGTCGGGGCATGGATTTGAATGCCTTCGGTCCCAACCTCAGCTTCTTCTTTTCCAACGGCATCGACCCGGAATACGCTGTGATTGGACGCGTGGCGCGCCGCATTTGGGCGAAAGCCATGCGCGAGAAATACAAAGCATCGTCCCGAGCGCAGATGCTCAAGTACCACATCCAAACGTCCGGACGCTCTTTGCACGCGCAGGAAATTGACTTCAACGACATCCGTACCACGTTGCAGGCCTTGTATGCGATCTATGACAATTGCAACTCGCTGCACACCAATGCCTATGACGAGGCGATCACCACACCGACGGAACACAGTGTTCGCCGTGCGATGGCCATACAGCTAATCATCAACAAAGAATTGGGGCTCACCAAAAATGAAAATCCGCTGCAGGGCTCATTCATTATTGAGGAGTTGACCGATTTGGTGGAAGAAGCGGTGCTGCTTGAATTTGATCGCATTACAGAACGCGGCGGCGTGTTGGGTGCGATGGAAACCATGTACCAGCGGTCGCGCATCCAAGAGGAAAGCTTGCACTACGAAATGCTCAAACACACCGGTGAATTCCCCATTATTGGTGTGAATACCTTTTTGTCGAAAACAGGATCTCCAACGCTGACTCCGGGCGAAGTTATTCGCGCTGAGGTGGAAGAAAAACAGGCGCAACTCGATCACGTTTCGGCATTGCATGCTTGCTACGATAGCGAATCAACGGCATCGATTGTCGAGCTAAAGCGCACGGCTGTGGCGGGAGAAAATCTCTTCGAAGCCTTGTTGAAATCGACCAAGCATTGCTCGTTGGGCCAATTGACCGATGCTTTGTTTGAAGTGGGCGGCGCGTATCGACGTAACATGTAATGATGCAAACCAAAGCGACTGCGGGCATCGCTTGGATGATCTCCGCCACGGTGTTGTACACCGCGGCCAATCTGTGTGTGAAATCATTGGCGCATTTACCGACGGAGGAATTGGTTTTCTTGCGTTCCGCGACCTCATTAATCCTCGCCGGAAGCTGGTTGCTTTGGAAAGGCAAATCGTTGCTGGGCGTGAACCGCAAATGGCTGCTCATTCGAGGCATTTTCGGGACCATTGGCTTGGCGACCTTCTTCCATACCATCCGCTTCATTCCGCTAGCGAGCGCGACTGTGATCCAGTATTTGAGTCCCATTTTCACGGTATTGTTGGCGGCGCGCTTTGATGGCCAGCGCGGCATGCGGCCCGTTCAATGGATTTTCTTCGGATTGGCCTTTTTAGGCGTGTTGATGGTCAAAGGGTTTGACCCGCGCATCAGCTGGCTCTATCTCGGCCTCGGCATCACGAGTGCCATTTGTGCTGCCGTCGCTTACCTCGCCACCATGAAATGCCGAGACACAGATCATCCCGTGGGCGTCGTTATTTGGTTTCATTTGGTAGCTGTTCCCGTAACGGGAACGTGGACGGTGTTTACCTGGGTGCCGCCGGTGGGTCATGAATGGTTGTTGGCACTCGCCGTTGGGGTATTGAGCATCCTCGCCCAAGTCGCCATGACGCATGCCTTGCATCGCGGTGAAGCCAATGTGGTCATGCCGTTTAAATATCTCGGAGCGATTCTCGCTTTTGTATTTGGGTTGCTCCTCTTTGATGAACGCCTCAATGCGTATGCCCTTGCCGGCATGATCTTGGTCATCGCCTCCTTGATCACCAACACGTTGTACAAGCGCTACCGTTCAAAGAAAATGAACACTCTGGTTTCGTAGGCTGTTAAGCACGGTTCACGCGGAACTGCAATGCCCGTGCAGCCAACCAAGCTAACGGGACATAGCCCAACACATCGGTCACGACCATCCAAGTGGGCATGGGAATCATCATCGCATTGGCAATACCGCCGATGAGAAAGAAAGCTCCCATGGTGGTTCCAGGCCAAATACTTTTGGTGGGGGCGATGAATTGCGCCGTCAGTGCACTCATCACGGTCCCTCCCCAATGCGAAAGCAATACCGAAACCTTGGGCGCCAAACCCAATCCCGCTATGAACGACTCCAACTCAACGGGGTCCTCAGGCATCTTGCTCATGGCCGCCTCAGGAAATACAAATCCAGAGAGGTGATGTAATACCATCATGCTGCACGTACCAACCAAAGTCGCCGCTACAAATGCGACCACCCAAAGGAGAATTTTCAGCGGATTTAAATTATAGACTGCAATAAGCCAACGGATGGCCTTCATCCCACACCATCTGCTGGTATGCTTCTTGCAACTTCAAGGTAATCGGCCCCATGGCGTCGGAAGGACCAATGAGACGTCCATCCACCTCGCGCATGTGCGATAGCCCTCCCATCGTCCCTGTCGTAAAGGCTTCGTCGGCGGTGTACAGCTCTGTCAAGGACAGGTCGGCTTCGACTGCAGGGATTCCGATGCGTGCGGCAACGTCCAGCACCATAGACCGCGTCAAGCCGGGCAGGCAAGCCACGGGAAATGGCGTCATCAACACGCCCGAACGGACCACAAAAATATTGGTCGCATTGGTCTCTGCAATGAAGCCTCTCACATCCAACATGACAGCATCATCGACGCCCGCCACATTGGCTTCAATTTTCGCCAGTATGTTGTTGAGCAGGTTGTTGTGGTGGATCTTGGAATCCAAGGTCGCAGGTGAATTGCGCCGCGTGGAGGCTGTGACCAGCCGCGTCCCCTCATCGCCGTAAACCATCCCTTTGTATTCAGGCAAAATGATCAAGGTCGATCCATGAATATTGAGTCGCGGATCCATTCCTGAGGTGCTCTTGAGTCCGCGCGACAAGGTCATTCTCGCGTGCACTCCATCGCACATGCCATTGGCTTTAAACGTGCGCAAGACGGCATCCACCACCTCCTCCTCATCAGGGATGTCTGTAAAGGCCATTGCATGGGCTGAATCGCGCAGGCGACGGATGTGTTCCTTGAGCTGCAACACGCGACCATTTCGCACACGAAGTCCTTCCCACACTCCATCTCCCCCCTGAACAACACTGTCTAGCACGCTCACCTTGGCATCTGCACGAGGGACCAACCCATCAACCCACACTTGGGTATTTTCGTTGCGCGGGTCGGGTTGATTGAATTTTGGCATGGTCAGTAGGAATGGGATTGCAATCTCTCAAAAATGGGTTGGACTTCCGCTAAAAGTTGAATAAGATCTTGACTCCAATCTGAAATTTCAGGCAATGGTTGGTCAATTCTAGGTACTTCCCATCCTGCTGAAGCATGCACGTTTTGGTACCAATATTGGGCCCAGACACCATCTTCCGGTCGCGGTCCCGGCTCCCAGCGCAACATATTCGCGTCCCATGGCAAGTCCAAAAACGTGCACAACCGCTTGAGTTGATTTTCGGGGTCTTTGATCAAGGCGTCCGAATCCACAACAAGCAAGGGAATCCCTTGAGTTTTGCAAGTATTCAGAAGGCGCCATTGGTGGTCGTAGCACACATCCAATCGGGTAGGACTTTGGATGTGCTGTTGGTACGAGGCCAACACCCGAACGGGATCGCGCGTGAGGAGTACTTGCTTGTGCTGTGTGAAATCCGCTATGTCTTCCCAGCCTTCCGTTTGGTTGGCCATGTGTTTCAGAAACAAATGGGGCGTTTGAGGACGCTCTAATTGGGCTAAAATCGAAGGGCGATCGAGGGACATCGTTGCCAACACCGCTTCGCGAGAAGGTCGCGCTGCACCGGTATGCTCCAAGAAATGGCCAAACAACGGCTCGTCCATCACGCTCATGTCGTGGCGTTGCGCAAAGCTGTACATCAGAGCTGTACTGCAATTGCGCGGACCGGACCACAGCGAGATGATCACGTGGCTGCGGTGGTTATCGGACGACAGAGATGGATCCTGTAAACAACTCCGGTGCCAAGGCATGCACCGATTGTGCCGACAATCGATACATGTACTGTCCGTCCCGCACAAAGTGGTCGCCACCTTGATGCTGGCCCAACCACGGTTCGTTCGGGTTGGTCGATTCAAACACCTTTTCTCCCCAGCGATTGGCAATCACCAAATGATACGAACTGGCAATAAATGCATCACCAACGGGTAAAAAGGCATCGTTCAATCCATCGTTGTTCGGGCTAAAGGCATTGGGAACGTACATCGCGAATTCGACCGGGCGGAAGTAGGCCGTGATCTCGTCGTAAGCTTCGATTGGGAATGTCACCGTCGATGATTGCTCGTTGGGGTTGGGATCAGTTAACAAACCGTCCCAATGGTCAAACTCCCAAAATTCAATGGGCGTCGCTTTGGCGTCGATCGGACCGTTGGACTCAATGCCTCCAGACCAGTAGCCTTGAGTCACAATTTGACCGTTTTCAACATTCACTGAACCGGAACCGGCGGGCTCAACACGCACCACCAAATTCACGTGCTCGATGGCATCGAAATGCGCAACGATGGTGTTGGATTCTGTCACGATGATATTGCCTGTCGGAGATGTCATCGAAGGACTCACTTCTGAGCCGGTGGTAGTCCATCCTGTAAAGACATGCCACTCATCGATGCCCACAGCTTGAACCGAATGCCCTCCAAAGTCCACCAGCTCGGTTGCAGGGTAGCTCTCTAAAGACAGTCCGTCAAGCAAGATGTTTCCAGCCCCCGGAGGGTCCACATCGAAGACGATCTGCTGGGGTTCCGCAGAAGCAGCGAAATACGCCACGAGCGTGGCATTGCCCGTTAAGGTAAAATCCAATGATGGGTTGGTCGAATTGGCCAGAACGATGTCTCCATCTAGCACTTGCCAGAACAAAAACAATTCCCCCATGGATTCCAGCGCCTGCAACTCCATCGGAACACCCGAGAAATACGTCCCCTCCAACGGAGAATCCTCCGGGCCAATTTCAATCGAATTGATTTGAATCTCTCCTTGTCCCTCAATCATGACGGTCAAAGAAACACTTACCACATCGTAGCAATCCTCAATGCCATCGATCAATGTCGCCTCGCAGCGCTCATCAATGAAATCGTGAATTTCCTGAACGTTGCCGACCCACTCATCATAATCCCCGCCCCAACGATCCATTTGACGATCCATTTCCGGATCGATGACGTTGATCATGCTGTCGAGTACCGCGTGCATGTTGTCACAACTGAAGTGCGTATTGCTCAAATCCGCCCAACGATTGATGTACGTTGCCCAGAAATCCTCATTGTCCAAAAGCGCGTTGAAAATCGGAATGTGCCCTTGGCCTCCCGGGTTGTTCAAACTCTCCGGATTGCACGGGTCCGCATCCGGTCCTTGCGATGGAATGCCCGTGTAGTTGGCGCCGTGACCAAACGTGTTGTCCATGTCCCAGAGAGCGTAACGCCAGCGCTTCGCATCGCCATCGGGATGACGACCACGCCACCAAGCTGTATTCCAATTGAGCCAGTCTGCACACACGACAAACGAATTCAGCAACACATAATCGATGAGGCTCATGGTATTGAATACGCTTTCAACGTACTCGTAGTTGGCCGCATCCGACATGTCCTGGCCCGTGATAAAGCCCACCAGAGGGCCCCAATCCGCATCACTTCCGTACTCTACCCATGTCCCTCCCCACGTCTTGATGAAGTCAACAAAATGTCGGGGTTGGTCGTAGTACTCATCTGTGAAATCAATGTCATCAACCTTTTCACGGTACTCGTAAACGCCCCAGTATTCTCCGTTCAGGTAAACAATGCAACTTTCGTTGGTCCGCTCATCGACCTTCAAACCAGCCAAATGGCTCAGCGTCTGGACGTAAGCATCACGGATATGACCACCCCCTGAAAACGGGTAGTTGTCATTGGCCGCTGCCTTGAAAATCAGTCGTTGGTATTCATCGCGGGATTTGACGTGAAACAATTCCGCTTCAATCGCATGGCTCTCCCCCATCTGGTCGCGACACACATAGTCAAAGCCCTTTTGTGGGTAGGCGTTGGAATCGTTGCCGTGCTCGTTGGAGTCGCCTCCACCTTCGCACCAAAATGTGCCATCCGCGTTGAAGAATTCAATGTGTGCCGGCTCATCTGCTCCGCCGGGCCAAACGCCGTCTTCTTGTTCATTGCCCGAAACCGAAACCACCAACATGGTGTGGCTATCGCCTCCTGTGAAGTACGTGTTGGTCGATACATGGGAAGCTGTCATCGCTCCTGAAGGATCGATGCAACGCGCTCGGATCACCGTGGTAGCGTTGACTGCAATGGGGCCGTTG
>CAWVYB010000115.1:0-7025 GCA_963934215.1 uncultured Flavobacteriales bacterium
CAAGTGGAGAAGGAGGTGAAAGCTCAAGTGGAAGATGCCATCGTTTTCGCAGAGGAGAGTCCTTATCCTGAAGCGCACGAATTGTACGAGGACGTTTACAAGACGGAGGATTATCCTTTCGTGAAAGATTGACCAGCGAATTACAACGAATCATTCGGAACCATGGCTGAGATTATACGCATGCCGAAATTGAGCGACACGATGACCGAGGGAGTCGTCGCTTCATGGCTGAAAAAAGTAGGAGATGAGGTCGAAAATGGTGAGCTTCTCGCCGAGATTGAGACCGATAAAGCGACTATGGAATTCGAGTCCTTCTTTGATGGTGTGTTATTGCACATCGGAGTAGAACAGGGTGGAGCGGCTCCAGTGGACAGCTTGCTGTGCATTTTGGGCGAGAAAGGAGAAGACATCTCTGCTTTACTCGAGTCTGCCCTTGAGGTAGCTCCAGTCGTGGAAGAAAAGGCAGCACCAACACCAGCACCAGCACCAGCGCCAGCACCAGCGCCAGCACCCGCGTCAGTGGCTCCTGTTGCCGCTAGCGTAACCCCTGTGGCAGCTCCAGCTCCAGTTTCTGCCAATACGGGTCGTTTAAAAGCGTCGCCATTGGCTCGGAAGTTGGCGGAAGAGCGCGGCATTAATGTCTCGCAAATCCCCGGTTCAGGAGATTCTGGTCGGATTGTGAAGCGCGATGTAGAAGCCTTTAATGGATCGAATTCAGCGGCGCCAGGGGTTGAACGATTCACAGAGGTGGGAGTTAGCCAAATGCGGAAAACCATTGCGCGCCGTTTGGCAGAGAGCAAGTTTTCGGCGCCTCACTTTTATCTGACGGTGAGTATCGAAATGGATACAGCCATGGCTGCTCGCAAGTCAATCAATGACGCCGGAGAGGTGAAGATTAGCTTCAATGATATGGTTGTAAAAGCGGCCGCGCTTGCTTTAAAAAAGCATCCAGCCGTGAATAGCAGCTGGCTGGAAGATCGTATTCGATACAATGAGCATGTCCATATTGGTGTCGCCGTTGCTGTAGAAGATGGATTACTTGTACCCGTTGTGCGCCACGCAGACGGGAAACGCTTGTCTCAAATTGGAGCAGAGGTCCGGGATTTTGCCGGCAAAGCCAAGGATAAAAGACTACAGCCAAGTGACTGGGAAGGGAACACCTTTACCATTTCGAATTTGGGCATGTTTGGTATTGATGAGTTTACGGCAATCATCAACGCTCCAGATGCGTGCATTCTAGCCATTGGTGGAATCAACGCTGTGCCCGTTGTACGAGATGGGGCCGTTGTTCCAGGCCATGTCATGAAAGTCACGCTCAGTTGTGACCACCGCGTTGTGGATGGAGCTTCAGGGGCTTCTTTCTTACAAGACTTCAAAGCATTTTTAGAGAATCCTGTGCGGATGCTGGCCAACGGATATTGAGCTGTTTTTCAGCGCTAAGACATTACAAAGCCCTCTTCGGAGGGCTTTGTTGTTTTTCCCCCTGAGCCACCCGACCTTGTTGACGGTTCATTTGTTCATCAGATCATGCAGGTACTGACCCTCGAAACCCCCATTGAATATGTCAAAGGAGTGGGCCCCAAGCGCGCCGAATGGTTGCGGGTGGAGCTGGGTATTCATGCTGCAGGTGATTTGCTGGAGTACCTTCCTTTTCGCTACGAGGATCGATCAAAGTTTGCGAAAGTCTCTGAAATCGTTTCGGATGTTGCATCCCTGCAGTTTAGAGGAGTTATAACAGGAATTCAGCAGGTGGGGTCTAAACGTGGGTCACGTTTGGTTGCACGTTTTCAAGATGAAAGTGGATCGTTGGAATTGGTCTGGTTCAAAGGAGCTAAATGGATCGCATCGCAGATTCCTGTGCAGCAAAAAGTGGTGGTTTTTGGAAAGCCAACAGCCTATCAAGGGAAATGGAATATTTCGCATCCTGAAGTGGAGCTAGAGTCTGCTTTTGAACGCCGCCAGGGATTGGGATTGCAGCCGGTGTATCGCACAACTGAAAAATTGACCAATCGTGGCATGTCTTCAGCGGGAATCGCACGGTTGATTCGAAGCTGGATTGGACAACCCGAATTCACGGTTGCAGAGGTTCTCCCTCAGGAATTGTTGAAGGAGCTCAAGATGCCGGGCCGTGAAGCTGCTTTTTGCAAGGTTCATGCACCGAAATCGCCCGAAGAAGCGGATGCTGCAAGGAACCGTCTAAAGTTTGAGGAATTGCTATTTCTGCAGCTTTCTCTTTTGCAACGAAAGAAGGAACAAACGAAGGATGTTCCTGGGGTACGGTTTTCCGACGTCGGTTCATTGTTCAATACATTCTACGCTAACCATTTGACGTTCGAATTGACAGGAGCTCAGAAGCGTGTGATGCGGGAGATTCGGATCGATGTCAATACGGGGTGGCACATGAATCGCTTGCTTCAAGGTGATGTGGGGAGCGGGAAAACAATGGTCGCCTTGTTAACCGCGCTTTTGGCCTTGGACAACGGTTATCAGGCTTGCGTGATGGCTCCAACGGAGATACTGGCGAATCAGCATTTGGTTTCATTCAAAGAAGCATTGGAAGGGCTGCCCATTCGCATTGAGTTGCTGACGGGGTCTGTGAAGAAATCCGACAGGAAACCAATTTTAGAAGGGTTGCAATCTGGAGAAGTGAACATTCTCATTGGAACCCATGCACTCATCGAACCCAAAGTAATTTTCAAAAATCTTGGGCTTGCGATTATTGATGAGCAACACCGCTTTGGGGTTGCCCAGCGGAGCAAGTTGTGGGCCAAGGCCGATCCACCACCTCATGTGCTTGTCATGACCGCAACGCCGATTCCAAGGACCTTGGCCATGACGGCATACGGAGATTTGGATGTGAGTGTGATCGATGAGATGCCTCCCGGAAGGAAACTCATCAAAACGGTCCATCGGTCGGATGCAGCGAGATTGCCGGTCTTTCAATTCATGGAAGAAGAGGTCAAAAAAGGCCGCCAAGTGTATGTAGTATACCCTTTGATTGAGGAGAGCTCAACCCTGGATTACAAGGACCTGATGGATGGGTATGAAAGTATTTCCAGACGATTCCCGCTTCCCGAATACCGCTTGGGTATCGTCCACGGTCGGATGAAGTCCCAGGACAAGGACATTGAGATGGAGCGGTTTATAAAAGGGGTTAGTCAGATCTTGGTTGCGACAACGGTGATCGAAGTCGGAGTGAACGTTCCGAATGCTTCCGTGATGGTCATCGAGAGTGCCGAGCGATTTGGGTTGGCTCAATTGCATCAGTTACGAGGACGGGTAGGCCGCGGAGGAGACCAGAGTTATTGCATTTTAATGACCTCAGACGAGTTGTCTAAGGATGCTGCTTTGCGCATGGAAACCATGTGTCGCACCAACGACGGCTTTGAAATCGCAGAAGTGGACATGGCCTTGCGTGGCCCGGGAGATTTAATGGGAACCCAGCAATCAGGCGTTCCCGATTTGAAAATGGCCGATTTGCTGCGCGATCGAGAGTTGCTGACTACCGCACGTTACATCGCTTCACGAATTCTGGAAGAGGATCCCACTTTATCAGACCCCAAGTATGCTATCCTCAATTCAACGTTGAAACGTGTCCAATTGGGAAGGCCAGATTGGAGCCAGATATCCTGAACTTGTCCTCCATGCGATCTTCACACATTTGGGCCGTGATTTTGACGTTAGCGTTGGCATGTGGCAGCGCGTTATCGTTGATTTCAATCCAACGGAATTCTTCCGAGCTGGCGGATCCAACTGATTTTGCGTCAGATCAATATGACGTGTGGGAGCAAACTTCGTTGTTGCCTGACGGGTTAGTTTTTGCAGATTCTTTGCAAGATGAGATTGTCACCTTATTTCAAGTGAATGAACGGTCGGATTTAAATGTGTGCCATGCGTATGCCCTTCCAATGACTCTTCCTGACGGGTGGTCAGCAAAGTCATGGCGCGGCGGTTGGTTGTTAGGGCTCTCGGCAGCCTTAGAGCAATGGCAGGAGGATCCAGAAGAAATGGCCTCGAAATGGCATCCACGAGCGGATGGGGCAATTCGACTGGAGCATTGGCCAGAAGGCATGTATCATTCTCGATTTCAGGGGGCGTCTAGCGATGCCATTATGACAGAAACAACGTGGTTGTCCGCATCAAATGAAATAAGCGCCTCGCCATTGGCTAGTGAATGGCTGTCCGCATGGCAACGCATGAAATCAAGCAAGCAGGGTTTGGTAGCATGTCAAATGGCCCGTTGGGGAACTCCGCATGGAGATCTTCCTGATTCGTCATTGCTTTCTGTTTGGAATGGAACGTGGTCGAGTTGGAAATGGCAGTCTGGGGAAGTATTGGAAATTTGGGGTTGGTCTGATAGCACAGGATACGATTCACAAGGAGTGGGAGAAGTTCACTGTGATGGTTTGTACCGATGGGAAGGCAATCGAAAACCTGCATCATGGACTGAGTTTGATCGGATGCTCCATGACGCGAAGCCAACGACACTGCTTTGGGACGCTGTAGAGTGGACTCCGGACCAAACCCGACTGGGTCAGGTAAAATCCAACCAGCGCGTGGCATGGATTGTGAAAGGGGATCAAGCGCAGCGTGAGGCATCGTATGTTCAAATTACTGAAGTCCTTGAAGTCGATCAGAACGAACTAACTGAGCCCCTTGGTTGGGTTCGGAATCACCGATTGAAGAAGGACATGGCCGTTGTTTGGGAGTCACCGTTTGTGAAAGCGACCCACGACAATGCATCGGTTTGGAAATTGAAGTTGGACGGGGTCCGAACGCCGCAAGTTTGGGAAGTGGATGTGTATCGAAATGCGAAGTTCCAAGTTGCGCTGGCCAATGAAGTTGCATTTCATGTTGTCGATGTGCTGGGAAGAGAAGTCCGAGGCTATCCGATTGTGCCTTCAAGTGGGATTTCTGCGGCGGCGGTGGTCGATTATGACCGCAACAGAAAGTATCGAATCTTGATTGGATCGGGGGATGGTGATTTGTTGAATTATCGGGAGGAGGGAGCCCGTACGCCAGGATGGGATTTTATGCCGCAGGCTGGGCGCGTAATCGTTCAAATACATCACTTGCGTGTGGGCAACCGAGATTACCTGTATGCGGGTCAAGATGATGGAAGCATCCGATTGTTGAAGCGCTCAGGAGGGGATCGCTTTGACTCGCCCGTGTCCGTTCCTCCAGAGCAGGCACCATGCTTCCGACTGTCCCAATCCATTGCGTCATCGACGGTGCTTTATTCGGACGAACAAGGCTGGATTCAAGAACGAACATTTGGGACCAACGAGGCAGTAGGGATGAGCCGCATGACACGCGGGCTATCCGTTTCGATGGATGACCGAGACTCCGACGGGATTGAAGAAGTGATTGTGCAGACAATCGACGGCGAGGAAGTCTGGAATGCCCGCAACGAGCGGATCAGTCCTTGAGGATTGATCGGCTGATCACGATTTTCTGAACTTCAGAGGTGCCCTCGTAAATCTGGGTGATTTTCGCATCCCGCATCAAACGCTCCACGTGGTATTCTTTGACGAACCCATATCCACCATGAATTTGAACCGCCTCGATGGCATGCCGCATGGCAATATCTGATGCGTACAATTTGGCCATACTGGAGGCGAGGTCATAATCTTCACCGGCATCTTTGAGAGCTGCTGCTTTGAGGACCATGAGGCGAGCGGCTTCCACATGCGTTGCCATGTCCGCCAGCTTGAATGCGATGGCCTGGTGCTGATGAATGGGTTTGCCGAAAGTCGTGCGCTCCTTGGAGTATGCCAGAGATAACTCTAACGCTCCCGAAGCAATGCCAAGCGCCTGTGCAGCGATGCCAATCCGTCCCCCGGCTAAGGTCTTCATGGCGAATTTGAATCCAAATCCGTCCTCACCGATTCGGTTTTCTTTGGGCACTTTGACATCTTGGAACATCAACGTATGGGTGTCCGAACCGCGGATGCCCAACTTGTCTTCTTTCGCACCAACAATGAATCCTGGCATGTCACGCTCCACGATGAGCACGTTGATGCCGTGGTGCCCTTTTTCGGGATCTGTTTGGGCAATGACCAAATAGGTGGAAGCACTGTTGCCATTGGTAATCCAGTTCTTCGTTCCGTTGATCACGTAGTGATCGCCGCAATCGATAGCCGTCGTGGACTGGGAGGTCGCATCGGAACCGGCTTCCGGCTCTGACAAGCAGAAGGCACCAATTTTTTGGCCCGAGGCCAAAGGGTGGAGGTATTTTTTCTTTTGAAAGTCGCTTCCGAATTCCTGTAACCCATAACAGACCAAGGAATTATTGACACTCATGCAAACAGAAACAGATGCATCAACTTTGCTGATTTCTTCCATTGCCAGCGCATAGCTGACCGTGTCCATTCCGCTCCCTCCGTATTGCTCATCGACCATCATGCCCATGAACCCCAACTCACCCAACTGTCGAATTTCTTCTGTCGCAAATTGTTGCGCGTTGTCGCGTGCGATGATGGTGGGCTTCAGTACATTTTGTGCAAAGTCACGGGCTGCGTCACGCACAGCAATGTGTTCTTCCTTGAGGTCTAGGTTCATTTCCTGGCTTGCTTTCGGATATCCATTCAGAAATGGAGAAATTGCTCCATCTTTCGTCCCACAAAGATACACATGTCTCCTCCGTTGAAATCTTCCTCACGCCTTTCGCTTGTTTCTTCAAACTCCGAACCAGCTACTTTCCATGTTATGGGGTTGATGAGTGGCACCTCATTGGATGGTTTGGACATTGGAGTTTCGGTTTTCCAAAGATCTGAAGAACAAGGTAGTTGGTCCGGAATGTTGGAGTGCTTTGTGAGCATTCCTTTTCCGGAGCCTTGGCGTAAGCGGTTAAAGGAATTGCCTGCGGCATCTGCCGAAAATTGGTTTGTCACAAGCGTAGAATGGACCCAGTGGTGTGCGGATCAGATTCATGAAACGGGTTGGATTTCAGAGGTGGACTTGGTGGTTTTTCCTGGGCAAACGGTTTTTCACCGCCCGAATGAAGGATGGACAGGACAATTGGG
>CAWVYB010000116.1:0-7019 GCA_963934215.1 uncultured Flavobacteriales bacterium
CACAATGAGCACTTTTGGACCGGAGTTTTGTCCACATTGCGGTTTGATCTCAACGATAGACTTCAGTTGATTGCTGGCATCGACGGTCGGTATTATGCCGGCAAACACTTTACGAAAGTGGACAACCTACTCGGGGGGGATTACTATCTCCAGTCCTTTGGAAGTTCGGACGGTTATGGAGTCAATCCCGATTACAACTTGCTTGCACAACCGGGAGATGTCGTGGACTACGATGATATCGGAAAAGTGAGCTACGGTGGTGGTTTTGCTCAATTGGAATACAAAGACGACCGGTTCAGTCTGTTCGCGGCCGGTACGATGAGTTACACGCAATACCGTCGAATCGACCCTTACAAGTATTTCCGCTACGAAGAGACGGGCATGCAAAGCGTTACGGAAGTCGATTCTGAAACGGGCGAGCTGGTTACCTCGGAGCAATTTATGTACGGAATCAAATCCGAAAAGGCGAGCAGCTGGGGTTACAATGCCAAGGCCGGCGGAAGTGTACGTTTAGGCGAAACAAGTCACCTTTATGTCAACGGTGGCGTGTATTCCAGAGCGCCTTTCATTCGCTACGTATTCACCAACTATTCGAATGTCTTGAGCAACGATCGGTTGACCAATGAAAAAGTGGCCGCACTTGAAGCTGGATATCGTTTTCGCTGGCGCGGGATTTCATTCGATGTCAATGCGTACCACACGCAGTGGCGTGACAAGAGCATCATGAGCAGTCCGTTGTTGCGTCCTGATGGCACCGAGTACCGAGCGTTTATTACGGGGTTGACCCAGACGCACGAAGGACTCGAGTTTGAGTGGAAAGCGCGTCCATTCCGCTTCTTGGAAATTGGCGGCATGGCTTCCTTTGGTAATTGGCGCTGGGAGAATGACGTCAACGCGGAGATCATCAGCGAAGAAGGCGGCGAGGTGTTGGAATCGCTCTTTATCTATTCTGCCGGCCTCAAAGTCAGCGATGCTCCACAGCAGCAAATTGGATTTTTGAGCAGTTTCAATTTCGGAAAAGGATGGCGTTTTGGAGCGAATTACGTGCACAACAGCAAGCTGTACGCGCGTTTCGAAGTTGATGCTGACCGAACAGATCCCGATCGATCGGGTTTGCAACCGGTGATGCTCCCCTCTTTTGGTTATTTGGACGTCAGAGGTAGCTATTCATTTGACCTAGCAGGCATGTCGTGGAGGGCCAGTGTAAACGTTCAGAATGCCTTGAATAATATCTACATCTCCGATGGATTTGAAACGTTCGTGACGAATCCGCAAACCGGAGTGAAGGAGCAAGGGACTGTGGAGAATGGTCGTTTAGAGGGCTATTGGGCGTACGGTCGAACAGTCAGTGCTTCGCTCAAGATGATCTTCTGACGGCGATTTCCGTCAATTGAAAACAATAAAACCGCCTGCCCCCGAAGGGACAAGCGGAAAAAATGAGCCGAGATACGGACTTGAAATGCAGAGCTACATCGGCATCGGATAGGATACCGGTGACCTCCAACGGAGGTTGCACTTCGACCCGAATTCTTGTGCAATGCGTTTAGCTAATGATGTCTCCTGCAGCGGTGCCCTCTTCAGGTGTGACAAACCGCAATCCCCCGTCGGCCGTTTCAGCCATGAGGACCATGCCTTGACTTTCAATGCCGCGCATGGTTCGAGGAGCGAGGTTGACCAATACCGTTACGCGCCTCCCCACGACTTGCTCGGGCTCGAAATGTTCGGCAATCCCACTCAATACAGTGCGCTCATCCAGTCCTGTTCGAATGGTCAAGTTGAGCAACTTATTCGCTTTGGGGACCCGTTCGCATGCGATTACTTCGCCGACCCGTAGATCGAGTTTTTGAAAATCATCAAATGTCATTTCCTCTTTGATTGGTTGAACACTGGTTTCCGTTTCGGCGCGGCTCGCATGCAATTTCTCCAATTGTACTTGAACGACCGATTCCTCTACTTTTTCGAATAAAATGGGCAATGGATTCAGCGTTCTTCCCGCTGGGATCATGTCCGCAGCAGCGGATGACCAGGTCGCGTTTTCAACGCCGAATGCCCCTTGAATTTTTTTGGCTGTCCGCGGAATAAAGGGTTCGAGTACGACCGAACAGATACCAGCGACTTGGATGCAGTGGTGCAAGATGACTGCAGTACGCTCTGGATTGGTTTTTTGCACCTTCCAAGGTTCCTGCTCCGTCATGTACTTGTTGCCCAAACGAGCCACACCCATAGCTTCGTGCAACGCTTCACGGAAGCGGTTTCTTTGAATCAAAGCGCCGATGCGTTCGGGGGCCGTTTGCAACGCCTCGATGATGGTGTCGTCAGCAGATTCGCTTGCGGACCCCAGGGCCTCTGGCACCTCGCCTTGGTAGTACTTTTGGGTAAGTACCACCACCCGGTTGATGAAGTTGCCTAGGACATCCGCCAATTCGTTGTTGATGCGCTCTCTATAATCAGTCCAGGTGAATTCGCTGTCTTTTTGTTCAGGCATAATACTTGCGAGCACGTAGCGCATCTCATCGCTCTTCCCGGGAAATTGCTCGAGGTACTCACTGACCCAAACGGCCCAATTGCGGGATGTGGAGATTTTGTCACCCTCCAAATTCATGAAGGCATTGGCAGGGACGTTGGTCGGTAGATTGTATCCGCCATGTTCCCGCAAAAGAATCGGGAAAATAAGACAGTGAAAAACGATGTTGTCTTTACCGATGTAATGCACGAGCTCTGCATCCTTTGATTGCCACCAATCTCGCCAGTCTTTTCCGTTTTTTTCCGCCCATTCCATGGTAGCAGTGATGTACCCAATGGGCGCATCGAGCCAAACATAGAGGACTTTGCCTTCTGCGCCTTCCACCGGCACTGAGACGCCCCAATCCAAGTCACGCGTCATCGCGCGGCTTTGTAGTCCCCCGTCAATCCAACTGCGGCATTGGCCTGTGACGTGGGCTTTCCATGTTTGTGGATCGTGGTGTGGTTGCCCTTCGAATAGCCCTTTTTCGATGTAGTCTTTTAGCCATTCCTCGTGCCTTCCCATGGGCAGATACCAGAGGGTTGTATCCTTTAAAATGGGGGTCGCACCGCTGAGTGTGGATTTGGGTTGGATTAAGTCGTTTGGCGACAGTGCGCTACCGCATTTTTCACACTGATCTCCATACGCTCCGTCCGCTGTGCACTTTGGACACGTGCCTACGATGTAGCGGTCGGCTAAGAATTGTTGTGCTTCCGGGTCGTAAAACTGGGCTTCAGTCTTGACTTCAAAACTGCCCTTATCGAGGAGTGTTTTGAAAAAGTCTTGCGCGTTTTGGTGGTGTTTTGGACTGCTTGTTCGGCTGTAATGGTCAAACGAGAGGTCAAGACCTTCGAACGCGTGTTGCATCTCCCCGTGATAACGATCAACAATGTCCCGTGGAGTGAGGCCGTCTTTTTTAGCACGCAGCGTGATGGCCGCTCCGTGTTCATCACTTCCGCAAACCCAAAGCACATCGTTTCCTGCTAGACGTTCATATCGGGCACGGATGTCACCGGGGAGGTAGGCACCGGCAACGTGTCCAATGTGAATAGGGCCATTTGCATAAGGCAATGCAGATGTCATCATCAAACGGTGGGGCGAGGAAGTCAAAAGCGGGTCAGCCATGTGGAGCGAATTCAAAAAGGTGCTGCGAATTTCGCTCAAATTCCGAGATACATGGCCATCTTGCGTGGATGCATCGTGTTCGGACCCGAATAATGCCCGCTCCATTGAAGCGTGGCGATCAGATTATGTTGGCAGCTCCGGCTCGATTTGTGCAGCCTGAGGATGTGGTTTTAGCCAAGAAAACCATAGAAAAAGCAGGTTTTATTGCTGTGATTCCATCTGGCTTGGAAGCCCGTGATGGCCAGTTTGGCGGGACGGACTCTCATCGAGCGGGGATCATCAATCAGGGGTTAGCTGACCCCCATATTCGCGCGATCTGGGCAATGAGAGGAGGGTACGGTAGCGCACGGATTTTGCCATTTTTAAACGCTGAGATATTCCAAGCTGACCCCACGTGGATCATCGGTTTTAGTGACATCACGGCCATGCATGGTTGGGTAGATTATTTGGGAGTAGGTTCGCTGCATGCGCCCGTTGCCAATACGTATGCTGCTACAGATTCCGTTCTTGCTCGCGGCATGTGGGATCGACTGCGCGAGCCCTCGAATACACCGGGAATTCCTGTCGTCGGTGGAAATCTCAGTGTATTGTATAGTCTTTTGGGAACGCCCTATTTTCCAAACCCTGAGGGCTGCTGGTTGCTGATAGAGGATTTGGATGAGTACCTCTATCACATTGACCGCATGTTTTTAGCGTTCAGATTGGCGGGGGTCTTTGACCGGATTCATGGTTTACTCGTGGGTACGTTTAGTGACTTGCATGACAATACACGGGCGCACGGCCAGGCACACGACAATCCTTTTGGTAGGAATCTGAAGCAAATGGTAGCAGAGCATGTGCCGGCGTCAAAGGAGGTGAGATGGGATGTTCCCGTCGGGCATGGTACGCTCAACATGCCCATAGTCTTAGGAGCAGCTTTAGACGGTTGAAGCCGTTGTAAATTCGTTAATTTTGTGTCGTCGAGGTTGGACAATCAAGGGTACTTTCATTTTAAATTGAAACTATGTACGGAAAATTAGAAGGGTACTTACAGGAAGAATTGAAGGAGATTGAGGCGGCCGGACTGTTTAAAAGTGAACGCGTCATCGCTGGCAAGCAGGATACCGAAATTTCGCTTGTTGACGGATCTAAGGTGCTCAACTTTTGTGCGAACAATTACCTCGGTTTGAGCAGCCACCCTCGGATTCTCGAGGCTGCCAAAGGGGCCATCGACTCCCATGGGTTTGGGATGTCTAGCGTTCGATTTATCTGCGGGACTCAAGACATTCACAAAGAGTTGGAAGCGAAGATTGCGGATTTTCATCATACCGATGATACCATACTGTATGCTGCAGCGTTTGATGCAAACGGTGGAGTTTTCGAGCCTTTATTGGGCCCTGAAGACGCTATTATTTCGGATTCATTGAACCATGCGAGTATCATCGATGGTGTTCGGTTGTGCAAGGCAGCTCGCTTTCGGTATGCCAACAACGACATGGCGGATCTGGAAGCCCAACTGCAAGCTGCCACGGCAGCCAATCACCGATTCAAGATGATCGTTACGGATGGGGTTTTCTCCATGGATGGATATGTCGCCCAAATCGATGAGGTGTGCGATTTGGCAGACAAGTACGATGCGCTTGTGATGGTCGATGAATGTCACGCAACCGGATGCATCGGGGCGACAGGGCGAGGAAGCATTGAGCTGCGCGGTGCATTGGGTCGGGTTGATATTATCACAGGAACGTTGGGAAAAGCAATGGGTGGTGCCATGGGTGGTTTTACGACGGGTAGAAAAGAAATCATTGAATTGCTGCGCCAGCGATCGAGGCCATATTTGTTCTCCAATAGTCTCGCTCCGAATATTGTCGGGGCATCCTTGGAAGTGTTTAAAATGCTCGAGGAGTCCACGGAGTTGATAGATCAGTTGGAGGAAAATACCAATTACTTCAAAGCGGGGATGCGCCGGGTTGGCCTGCCCATTAAGGATGGTGAATCGGCCATTGTGCCTGTGATGCTTGGTGATGCGAGGTTGTCTCAAACAATGGCGAATCGGCTGCTCGAAGAAGGAATCTATGTCATAGGATTTTTCTTTCCAGTCGTGCCCAAAGGCGCTGCGCGAATTCGCGTTCAGTTGTCTGCCGCACATACGCGGGAACAGCTGGATCGCGCGATTGCTGCATTTGAAAAAGTGGGACGCGAACTCGGGGTGTTAGAGCAGGTTTAATCGCCAGTTCAGCATGAGTACCAAACGGATGTTGATTGTGGGTGATGGGCTTGCGGGCACGTTGGTAGCATGGGAATTGAAGGAGAAAGGCGTAGATTTTGAAGTGTGGAGCGATGGTTCCCCAGCGGCCTCTGACGTGGCTGCGGGCATGTTCAATCCGGTGTCATTTCGTCGGCTTCTTCCCGTTTGGGATGCTGAAGATCATTTGAAGAGAGCACGCTCGAGATATCGCATGTGTGAGCAGGCATTGGGAATTACTCTTTGGCATGATGTTCCGCTCTTGAGGATTTTTCCAGACGCCGCCTATGCCGCTTTATGGGATCAACGCATCGAGGAGAGGCATCCCGTTGCGGGCTTTATTGAGCGCTGTGCTGAAGGCGATTGGCATGCGTCAGTTGCGGCACCTCATGGTGCAGGGCGAATTCGGCAAGCGGGTTGGGTCGATGTTCAATTATTGGTCACCAAAAGCCGGGAATTCTGGCGCGATCGCAACCTCTGGAAAATGCAGGGGTGGTCTTTAGAAGTCGGCTGTCCTGAGGGGTTTGACGCCGTCATCGATTGTCGCGGAGTTGGAGCCGAATCGGATTTGAGTCAATTCGGCGTGCAGGTAAGACCGAATCAAGGCGAGGTACTCACTGTTCGTGTTGACAATGCGATGGGCAATGAAACGGTAAATAACGTCACGTGGGCCATGCCGGTAGATTCTAATTTGATTCGAATCGGTTCAACCTATCGATGGGACATGATGCAAGCTCAGGTTTTAGAAGCCACAGAAAAAGAGTTGTTGGATAAAGCGAATGGTGCACGACACGGCGCGCCATTTGCCCCGCATCAAGTGGTTGGTCATCGTGCGGGATTGCGGCCAGCGAGTCCGGACCGTAGGCCATTAATAGGTCGGGTTTCGGATGAACGACCATGGTATATCGCATGCAATGGATGGGGTACACGTGGGGTGTTGATTGGTCCAAGAACAGCAGGCTGGACTGTGAAAGCATGTATGGATGAGGATTGGGAAGTGCCCAAAGAAGTTCGTCCAGACAGATTTCGTACTTTCACAAAAAATTGAAAGTAATCCCGTGTCCGATACAGAATTCAACCAGGTTGTATGGAGTGCGAAACAGCAGGAGTTCGTGCAGAAATGGCGCGAACTGGGCGTAGCATGGGGCATTCCTCCGGCGATGGCTG
>CAWVYB010000117.1:0-6870 GCA_963934215.1 uncultured Flavobacteriales bacterium
GAATATTGACCGAAAAGTGACACATTCCTCTGTCATTTCAACGCACCTTTGCACCATGAAGCCTTCTTCACTTCAAGTGCTCTCAATCGACTTCCGATCAGCTCCTCTGGAATTGATTGGCGCATTGCATCTAGACCCCGCTGTCAAGCAAGCGCAACTAGTCGACTGGAAAGCAGCGCTCGAATTGGAAGGGTTGGTCTATCTCTCAACGTGCAACCGGGTAGAATTTATTTTTTCTGATGCCACTTACTTCTGCACGGGCAGGATGCATCGATTGCTACAAGCTTTTCATTTGAATGCTCAACAATTGGGTCAAGTGATTTCGTCTGTGAAAAGTTATCGTGGAGAAGAGGCAATGACCCATTTGCTGCGAGTCGCCTGTGGATTAGAATCCATGGTATTGGGTGAACGAGAAATCATCACGCAACTGCGAGAGGCTTTTGATTGCAGTACGGAGATTCGGATTGCAGGAGACCACTTGAGGATTACCGGACGCTTACTCATCGAAACGGCCAAACGTATTTTCACGGATACGACCATCGGGTCAAAACCCGTTTCCGTCAATTCATTGGGTTGGTTGAGTATGGCCGAATGGGGGCTTGAAAAAGAGGCTCCGATTTTGATGATTGGTGCCAGTCAAACCAACCGGAATGTCGCCCGATTCATGAAGGAGTCTGGGTATCACAATGTGACCATTCTGAATCGTTCCGGATCGCCTGCGCAACAGCTCGCCTCAGAATTCCAATGGAAGTGGGATACGCTCGAGACTTTACCTCACCATTTGAAACGCGGCCCTCGGGCGATTGTCATTTGTACGAGCAGTACAACTCCCATTCTCAGTGGCGAAGAGGCGCGTATCACTCCGTCCGGGTCACTTCATGTCCTCGACCTTGGGTTGCCGTCAGATACCGACTCTGCATTCCGGATGCGCCCTGACACACACGTGGTGGACTTGTCCGTTTTGAACACTCAAATCGATGCGAATCTCGCCGTACGAAAATCTGCCATCGCGAGCTGCGAAGAACACATTCAAGAAGCGCTCACCGCGTATCAAAGCCGCTTGCAACAACGCCAAGTTGAAATAGCGCTGCGGGAGCTACCGGCATCAATTTCAGCCATTCGCGAAACCGCATTGGGAGAGATTTTCGCGCAAGACTTGTCCCGATTGGATGATGAAACACGGGATTTGATTGGACGCATCGTTGGATACATGGAGAAGAAATATGTCGGTGTGCCTATGAAGTTGGCGCGCAAAGCGGTTCTCGATCAACTGCGCCAATCGTAAGCTGACCCTCCAGCCCCTGTCATGGACAATCCGTTGCACGATCCACAGGCTTCTCAACCGACCCATTTTCGCATCGGAACGCGAGGAAGCGACTTGGCTATGTGGCAAGCCCATTTCACGAAAAGACAGATTGAACAACACGGCGGAACCGTGGAGCTAATTATCATCTCTACCCAAGGCGACCGCATTCAAAATGTGGCCTTTGATAAGATGGAAGGCAAAGGATTCTTCACAAAAGAAATTGAATCAGCCCTATTAGAAGACCGCATCGATATTGCCGTGCACAGTCACAAAGATCTCGAGACGACCTCCCCCGAAGGACTGTGCATCGCTGCCGTCCCTGCTCGAGGGCCTGTCGAGGATGTCCTCATCATGCACCCATCCAAACGCGATGATCGCACGCCGTTGTGCATCTCGCGCAAAGCCATTGTGGGAACAAGTTCTCATCGCAGGCGCGCTCAACTGCAAACGCTCCAGCCGGATTTAGACATTGTTCCGCTGAGAGGCAATGTTCCTACCCGAGTTGAGAAACTTCGAACAGGAGCCTACGACGCTATTGTTTTGGCACGCGCCGGAATTGAACGCTTAGAACTTGATTTATCCGACCTGTACGTTCATGTGCTTCCGGCAAACCAGTTTGTTCCTGCTCCTGCTCAAGGGGCGCTCGGGATTCAAATGCGTGAGAACGATTCTCGTTTGTCCTGGATCAGCTCCGTCCTAAACGATGAGGCAACACGCGATAACATAGAACGCGAACGCGGCGTTTTGCGCGAACTTGAGGGGGGATGCATGCTTCCTTTTGGAGCACATGTCATGCAAGAACGTCTGCGTTGCTTTCTCGAAACGCCCGATGGCCCGCGGCTGTCTGAAGTTCACCTTGACCGTCATGCTTCCATTGGAGAGGGCACAGTCCATGCGCTGTCTCGCTTAAAGAACCCGCTTCAAGGCACGGTGTTTCTTTCGAAATCCTCAGGCACTTGGCCCATTTTTGAATCCTTGGCACATGCTGCCGGTTTAAAGACGGTCGGACAATCCTTGATCCACATGGAGGCCGCCGAAGCCCAGTGGCCCGTTACTCCGGTCACTACCGATTGGCTTTGGCTGCACTCCCCTTCTGCCGTTGAAGCAATGACTTCGTTGATTCCAACTTTTCCGGGTGACATTGCCTGTGCCGGCAAGGGAACCGCTGCCGCATTGGCACGTATCAGCGACCAGCGTGCAGCTTGGGTTGGTACAGGGACACCCGAAAAAACCCATGTCGATTTCGCTGCCATTCTAAACGTGAACGACAGCCGAGTATTTGTCCCTCACAGCGATCGGTCAATGGATCGATGGGCCGGTTTAACCCAGCCAGAGCGAATCATTGCCTGGTCCGCTTACGAAACCACGCTACACCCATCGATCTTGACACAACACGACGTTGCTGTCATCACCAGTCCATCGCAGTGGGAAGCCTATGCCACTAGTAATCATTGCGCTTCTCGCATTGTCACCCTGGGGGCTTCGACCGCTGCTGCCGTAAAAGCTAACGGTAACTGTAGTCGCATTGAAGTGGCTTCAGAGCCTTCCGAATGGGAGGTATGGCTCGCCGTGGAGCGCGCCTTTGATTCCTAGTCCTTCTCACCGCTGAATCGCATCAGCGACCACCCGTTGCTTACGAGAAGCCCCATGGCCAATGCCAAGTGCAGCGGCTGTGTCCAGGCCGGCATGGAAGCAAATACGAAAAGAATGCCAGTCCCCATTTGAAGGAGAACAAAGGCCATGGACCAGCGCACTACTGGGGCCAACTTTCGATTCGGCCATGCCCAAAACAATTGCACCGCTAGAATCAGCCACGAACCGGTTCTGTGCCACTTCCACCAAGCCGGAAGTCCGTCAAGCCAATCTGACCGCAGCACCCCTGAGTGGGACAGCAAATCCACTTGTTCACGCACCTGCGTGCCTCCAATCAATTGCATGCCTGTCAATACGACCGCCAGAATCAACCAGTTGCGCCGCTTCAACCTTCCACCGGTCCACTGATTTGCAAGGGATACCCAGGCTGCCGTCAGCACCAAAAGGATACCTACAGCACCCAGCATGTGCAGTGTGATTGAAAAAGGAATCAAATTTCCATCGACCACTTTCTTTCCCATCCACGCCACCAATCCCAAAAGAAACAGATTGGCCAAAGACCACAAGAAGGGACGCCAATTTTTACGCCTCCAACCCCAAAGAAAAGTACCCAATGCCAGCAGCAACGCTGGAATTCCAGTCAACGCCCCGATCAACCGGTTGATGAATTCCACCCATGTATGCATCGGGTTGAAAATGGCATAGTCATGCCGGGTGTATGGCTCCCAAACACCTCGTGATTGTTCCTTTTGAAAGTCTTCAGCAAGCACCGTTTCTTGTGCAACCCACAAGGTGTCATTCGCTAGTAACATCCGACCCGGTGCGTATTCCGTCCCCTGAGTCCATGTCACTTCATCCACAGATGTCGGAGGAATCGCCAACCCAAAACATTTTGGCCAATCCGGACACCCCATACCTGAACCTGTCATGCGCACAATGCTCCCTGCGAGAACGACCATTGACGCCAAAACAAGCGTAGCGATAGCGAGCCGTCGCAGTAGTCGAGGCGTCAGATCAAGGAAGGTTTGCTGCTTTCGCAAAATGTGTAAGTTGAACGGCTTCTACACCATAAAGTTTGCCCTCTGCAATTCCCGTCACTGCAGCCACGAGCTCATCCAATTGCACTCGGGCAGGGTCAAACTCAACTTCCGCATAGTTTAAGTCCCGATCCAATTCAAAATCAATTACTGCATTGGCAACTCCCTGCACCTCGAGCAGTTCTTTTTTGATTTTTCCACCGCACGCTTGAGCGCACATCATCCCTGTAACATCAATGCGAGCAGTCGTTCTCACTGCTGTTCCCGCCTGGTGCAGTTCTGTTAATTCATAATCACACGCCTGGCTGCAGCCCAATAAAAGCATGCAGCTCAAGCCGATACGTGCAATATTGGTTTGAATCAAGTGTGTCGAAATGAACATTTGACAAAGATAAGGTGTCGTCAACCGCAGAGAAGACAACATATTCTAATTTCGAGCTCCCACATGCCCATGAATCATCCTCCTATGAATGCGCCTTTGAGCGTTGCTCCGAATCGATGGGCCGCTCCGCTGATCCTCCTTCTTCTTGGATTTGTCTGGGGAAGCAGCTTCATTCTCATGAAAATGGGACTCTTCGCTCAAGATGGTTCTGCCCTATTTCCTCCTACTCAATTGGCGGCCTTGCGCATGGCCATTGCGGGATTTACCCTTTTACCCATTGGGCTAAAGCACTTTCGAAAACTCACTTCCGAGCAATGGAAGTGGGTGGCGACGGTCGGAATCGTAGGGAGTTTTATCCCAGCACTCTTGTTTGCCATCGCTCAAACCCAACTTCCAAGCGCCGTCGCTGGCATGCTCAATGCCTTGACGCCACTTTGGACCTTGCTCATTGCCATCGCCGTCTTTGGCGTGCATTTTCATCGAGGACAATTGTTGGGATTGGGGTTTGGGCTACTTGGCACCATCGGCTTGATTTGGAATCCTGAAGCATCCCTTGAAGCCGCTTGGGGACCTGGAGCGCTTCTCGTGCTTGCAACCATTTGTTACGGAACGAGCGTCAATATTACCCGGGAGAAGTTGCAAACTCTCAAGGGCCCCGTCATTGCGTCGTGTTCCCTCGGATTGGTATCGGTGCCTGCTGCCCTTTGGTTTCTAACGGGAGACATCCCTTCGCTGATCGCAACGCATCCTGATGGTATGCGCGGTTTACTCGCAATCATAGCTTTGGCCGCTGTCGGAACCGCCGGTGCTTTGGTTCTTTTCAACCAAGTCATTGCCTGGACCAACTCTGTCTTCGCCGCTTCCGTCACCTACATTATCCCTGTGTTTGCTACATTTTGGGGATGGATGGACGGTGAGTCTTTGCGCGCTAGCCACCTCATTGGTGGGTCACTCATCCTCATTGGAGTTTGGATCACACACCGCGCTGGACGGGCAGCGAAGCGAGATTTCAGGGGGCTAGCAGAGACTGAGTCCAAGGCCTAATTGCTCGCTGGTTTGATGCAAAAACTCAAGACTTGCACATTCCACGTCTTAGGTGTTGAAAAGTTCCATTCTTTCCGCTACCTTTGCACCCCATCTTTTGGGAATAATATTCTTTCATCATGTATGCAATCGTAGAGATCGCAGGGCACCAGTTCAAGGTACAGAAAGACCAACAGGTTTACGTAAACCGTTTGGACGTTGAAGAAGGCAAAAAGGTCACATTTGACCGAGTCCTTCTTGTTGACGACAACGGCAAAGTAACAGTTGGCGCCCCAGCGATAAGCGGCGCGCAAGTGTCAGCTCAGGTTGAACGCCACCTTAAAGGCGACAAAGTCCTCATCTTTAAAAAGAAGCGGAGGAAAGGATATCAAAAGTTGAACGGTTTCCGTGCTTCTTTGACGGAGATTAAGATTACGAACATCAAGGTCGCGAAGACTGCTTCGAAAGACGCTTGAATAGAACCCTGAACCATGGCTCACAAGAAAGGTGTAGGTAGCTCGAAAAACGGACGGGAGTCCGAGTCGAAACGACTGGGCGTAAAAATATATGGTGGACAAGGATGCATCGCTGGTAACATTATTGTTCGGCAGCGGGGCACCAAGCATCACCCAGGAACCAATGTTGGAATTGGCAAGGATCACACCTTGTTTGCTCTAACAGACGGTGTCGTTGAATTCCGCAAAAAGGCCAATAATCGGTCATTTGTATCGGTGGTGCCCATGGGCGACGCCTGAGGAATCTCAGCGGGCTCGAATTCTGAGCCCTGTACGGTTGAAATATTAACTCCCGACTCTGCAAAGGGTTCGGGAGTTCTGTATTTTTACCCCATCAACTTGGGGTGTCGATGCGTCACTCCATTTGTTCCTATTTCGAAGCAATGTTCCCTCTATGCTGACTCTACAATCCCTTCGCGAAAACAAAGACCGTGTAATCCAAGCGCTGAGCAAACGGCATATTGACGCCTCGGCGGACATCGATCGTATTCTTGCTTGGGATGCAGACCGACGTCAAACACAGGCTTCTTTGGATGATCTACTCGCCAAGAGCAACACGTTGAGTCGAGAAATTGGCGGGCTCATGCGCGAAGGAAAAAAAGATGCTGCAGAAGCAGTCAAAGGAAAAACCGCAGAATTAAAAGAGCAGTCGAGCGATCTCAAAAATCGGATGCACGAATTGGAGGCGTCCATTCATGATTTGCTTTGTACCATACCCAACGCCCCACACTCGGATGTCGTTGCTGGAAAAAGCGCCGAAGACAATGTTGAGACCGCTCGTGTGGGAGACATTCCGAAGTTGCACGACGGAGCTGTCCCTCACTGGGAGTTGGCAGACCGTTACAAACTGATTGATTTCGAACTCGGCTCCAAAGTCACCGGTGCGGGATTTCCTTTCTATCGAGGCAAAGGGGCCAAACTACAAAGGGGGCTCATTCAAATGTTCTTGGACTACGCTGACCAAGCGGGCTACGAAGAGTTCATTCCGCCTTTCATGATCAATGCTGAGAGTGG
>CAWVYB010000118.1:0-6764 GCA_963934215.1 uncultured Flavobacteriales bacterium
TCGTAATTCGTGAATTTCGCAAGACGCTGAATGAATCTCATTTTGACCGTAGACAGCGCGCCGTGCCGGTGCTTCGCCAAAATCAACTCTCCCAATCCAGCCGTATCAATACCATCAGGGTGCTCTGTCAACCCGTAATATTCTGCACGATAAATGAACGCAACAATGTCCGCATCCTGCTCAATCGCTCCTGATTCACGGAGGTCGGAAAGAATTGGACGTTTATCGCCTCCCCGTGTTTCGACCATTCTCGAAAGCTGAGACAACGCGATAATCGGAATGTCCAATTCTTTTGCGATGCTCTTGATAGACCTTGAAATACTCGATATTTCTTGTTCTCTATTACCAGAAGAGGAGCCTGCAGACATCAACTGCAGGTAATCGATGATCACCATTTCAATCCCCGCTGTTGATTTCAAACGACGGCATTTCGCACGCAATTCAAAAATACTTAAGGCTGGCGTGTCGTCAATGAACAGCGGTGCATCGGAAAGCTTTCCAATGCGTTCATGCAATTGCGTGTATTCGTGTGCTGCCAGATTGCCCTTTCGAAATTTATCCGAACTGATTTCCGTCTCTGCAGAAATCAGTCGTTGTACCAACTGAACTGCTGACATCTCCAAAGAGAAGACAGCCACCGGTGTCTTATAATCCACCGCAACATTGCGGGCCATGGTCAATACGAATGCTGTTTTTCCCATACCCGGACGAGCGGCAAGAACAATCATGTCAGAGCGTTGAAACCCCCCTGTTAACTTGTCAAGGTCCGCGAATCCACTGGGAACACCGCTCATCCCCCCTTCTTGATTTCGTGCGTTATCGATGTCTTCAAGCGCCTTTCGCATGATGGTACTCATCGATTCGTAACTCTTCCGAATGTTGCCTTGTGCCACATCAAAAAGCTGCGTTTCCGCTTCATCAAGCAAGTCCAAGACATCGGTTGTCTCTTCAAATGCCTTCTGGGTAATGTTGGCAGAAACTCGGATTAACTCGCGTTGGATGTACTTCTGTGCAACAATTCGAGCGTGCGCTTCTATGTTCGCTGTACTCGCAACACGCGAGGTCAATTGAGCCACAGCTTGAGCACCACCCACCTGTTGTAGGTTGCCATTTTTACGCAACGTCTCAGTTACCGTCAACAAATCTACCGGCTCAGAATCATTGAATAGATCGACAATGGCGGTGTAAATATGCTGGTGAGCCAACCGGTAAAAACTCTCCGGCTTCAAGACATCAATCACTGAGTTGACCGCCGTTTGCTCCATCATCATGGCACCCAAAACAGCCTCCTCTAGCTGCAAAGCTTGAGGTTGCAACTTTCCTAGGACCTCATGTGCAGGCACAGCACTGGATGTTCGGGCACGACCTCGAGCAGTCGGCGTATCGGCGGGATTGTATTCGTTCATGGCTAATAGGGGTGTGAAGGTAACAACCCCTCATGGGTTTTCACGGTTCATAATCCACAACGCATTGACAACGTTTCCAACAACGCCCGCTGCCCTGTAAATTCGCACCATGAACAATTCCAAACCCCGGTTGCAGCTGCTTCAATGGTTAGCCTTTCTTTCCGTTGTTTTGACGCTGGCATCGTGTCTAAATCGGGACAAGACTCCACCAGCTGTTACCATCACCTATCCGTTGTATGATGGCAGTGACGTTTCATTTGGCGAGGTGTTTTTCGCTCAATTCATCGCCGAAGACGACCGCGAAGATGGCGGGATTTGGCGTGTCGAATTGAGGTCTGAGAATGGCGTCAATGTCCTGACATCACAGGCTGGGCTCTGGCAAGGACGCTCCTCTGACACCTTGGTGGTTCCCTTTTTATTGAATGCCCCACAATGGAGTACAAGCAACATGACATTGGCAGTAGTGGTAGACGATGCCGCTGGAAATCGTGCAGCGGCATTCAAAGATTTTGACTACACGGGATCTGATGATGTCCCGGAAACGACGGTCGCTTTGACCCAAGAATCCGATGGCACATCCCATATAATCATGCGATCAAATCCCAGCGAATCACCGGATGTATTTGAAGGACTCCCTCTCGGTTCTTCATTGGCCATTCACCAAAACACAATTGCTCTAGGCCATGTGCAAGAAGCAACCGTAACCTTGCTTGATGCATTGACCGGCCAACCCCTTGGCTCATGGACTGACCCCACCTCAGGGGGCGCTGAACCCTTGATTCGGCGCATGCACCTACTCAAACCTCAAGCCGGTTTTTTGGTAGTGCACGCTGGAGGGTTGGTAGCTCTATCAGAATCAGGACAACTTCTATTTGAACGCTTTACCGAGGCACCATGGAACCCCGTTGACGCCGTCTTCTCCGGCAATCAACTAGTGTTGTGGGAACGAAATGAAGCGACGGAAAGCGATCGTTTGCGCTCATGGAATTACACGACGGGCGCTGCTGGCCCGATCATGGCATTGCCCTCCGCTTTGCATGGCTTTGGGGCTGTTGATGCGCATAGTTCAGCTGCGCCTGGAGGATTGTTTTTAATCAGCGCATCCCAAGGACTCACCTTGTGCGAGCCCAGCACAGGGCAGTTGGACGATTTGTGCCCTCTAATCGGAGCAGGCAGTTTGTCGGACGGCTTCGGTACAACAATCGGGGAGCCCGATGGGCGGGCTGTTTTTATCCGAGGCAACACTGTCTGCAACCAGCTTGTTGGCGATCTAGCGAGCGGCAGCCAATGGCCGCTTTCTGGCGCTGTCCAATGTGTCCGGCCAGGACCTGAATCCACCGTTTGGCTCACCTCAAGCAACTCTGGTTCGAGTCATGAAGTTTGGGGATGGCCTTTTGCGAGTGACTCCCCAACTTTACTTTGGGAAGGATTGCCAGCAAACACGGTTGACGTTGGTTTTGTTATGATTCCCTAAATCATCCGTTTTGCCTTTAAAAGGCTCTGTCAATACGGTTGTTACAACTTAAATTTGTTCCTGAAACCCGTCAATAACCGGGATCACTTTTCGAGTAAATAGTTCATGCTTCAATTTCCTCAAGAAGAACCTGACTTTCAGGTTGCTCTTTCTACTAGTTTGGTCCTCATTGGCTTTGATGGTGTTAATTTACAAGTGCTTTTGGCACGCAGTAAACGTGCTCCATTTGAAGGCGCCTTGTTCTTGCCTAGCCGTTATTTGAATTTTGACGATGAATTGATGCTATCCGCAAGACGCATGTTCGAGCAGTTATTTGGGTACGACGATCCGTCGATGATTGAGCAGCTCCAAGCGTTTGGAAAAGTGTTTCGTCACCCAGGAGGACGCGTGGTCAACATTGCGCATTACGCGTTAGTCAGTAAGGACGACTTCCAAGCTTCCCAATGGGATGAACATGACATGCAGTGGGTGCCTTACTCCAAAATTCCAGATCTCGCTTTTGACCACAACGAAATCGTCCAATACGCGAAGGAGCGCCTCAAAAGACGCGTGAAACGTCGGCCGGTTGGATTTCGGTTGCTGCCTGAAGAGTTTACCTTGGGTCAATTGCAGACCCTGTATGAAACCACGTTGGACAAAACATTCGATAAGCGCAACTTCCGCAAGAAGCTATTCAAAACCACGCTCCTCATCGACTTGGAAAAGAATGCCGATGGCAAGGGTTCAGGCCAGCACAAAGGATCGCAGCTGTTCAGCTTCAATAAGGACAAGTACGAAAAGATGAAGCTCGAAGGCTACGACTTTTTGTTTTGAGTACGTCCGAGTGCTATCAAGATGGGATTTGGGCCTACATGGAGGAAGAGCAATCTTGGTAGGAAAGGTTGATTTCTCATGGTTCGTTCAATTACATTCTACACCAAAGTTGGCCAATAGAGCTAATAAATCTGAGACATTGACCACCCCATCTCCAGAAATATCTGCTGCGCATTCGGTGGTCTGCAAAGCGTAAATACAGTCTTCTGAAGGCACATTGAAATGAACACTGTAGTTCAAGGCTTCGAGATCCATGCACCCTGGAAAAAGGCATGAACCATCATCGGATGTAGCCATCTCAATATAATTTACAGCCGTTGAATAGGTGCATCCTTCCACATCTTCAATCACTACGAAATCCACTGAATGGCAAACTCCGTCATTTGGACCACTCAAAGGATGGAAGCAATAAGTCAAAGATGTTGTTCCTGCAGTGCCTGAATGATAATAATCAGCAACAAAGGAACTGTTGGTTTCACCCGGAGCGATGGCGACTAAATTGGCCGGGGAATCACTAGACGATCCGGAGCAATAGGGATAACAGATGACCCCCCAACAAAATCGATCATAGGCCCCTGATTCTTCCGAATCATAGGGGCAGTTGTAAGGGGTGACAGTGGCGTCTAATTGGCGAGTCACCATAGCAAAAACAGTTTGATTCCCCTCATTCTTGATTCCCCAAGTCACGGACATTTCGTTATCATCGAGATTGGAAATCACACCATTTACCGCATCGGCTGATTCGACCAACACCAGTTGTCCAGACACAGCCTTGAAGCTAAAAAATATCATCACCAGCAAGGTCCCAATATCTACAAAACCTACTCGCATGTCGCTCCAAATTCTCCTAACAACATGAGTAAATCAGATACGTTTACTTGACCGTCTCCGTTTGAATCGGTGGAACAAGCAGAGTCCGTATTTTCATTGCAGGCCTCGCCACAACTGCCATCGTCGACATTGGCCAATGGACTGTAGTTTCCAGCCTCAGCATTGGTACAACCGGGGAACAAACACCCTCCATCATCCAAATTGGCATAAGACACAAAATTGGCCGCAAGGGGATAGGTACACCCTGCAATGGGGTTGGGATTTTCCAAGACCTCGATCCATGCAGAGTACGTTTCAACTCCAATGCTAAACGGTTGGCCAAAAATGGCAATGAACAATTCTCCGGACACCGTGATCTCATAGGATCCAGGAGTATCAGGGGTTCCCGATGCTGTCAAGCAAGCTTGCCCATTCGGCCCCAGGTCCATCACTTCGAACGTCGAGTCGAAAACCCAATCCGGAATGCCCGCCACCGTTGCCCACTCAAAATGATGGACTGGATAAACGACTCCCGAAGCAGGTTCTATAACTGACGCACTCATGTTCAGCACCCACTCCCCACTCCAAGCGATGCCGTGCATTGCTTCTTGATACGCGGGATACATCCCCTCGACTTCCTCCAGCCAGCCATCATCCCCTAGCGAAGCGCAATCATATGTCAGGTAGACACACTCATCAGGACAACCAGCCGAAGCATCAAAGTTTGAGGCGTTCGGATCTTGGCATCCAGGATAGGTGCACTGCGTTGAATCCGAGATTGTTGCTTGTCCATTATAATTGCACGCCATAGCATCCATGCAACCTGCGCAAGATTCGTATTCGCAAGAACCATTGTCCTCCTCTACCGCTGGATCGTAGTTGCACGCTTGCGCATCCGTACAGCCCGGGATGACTCCATTGAGGACTTGAATACTCGTGTACTCAAAGTCAAATCCATAAGAACCGTCATATGCAAATAAGGTCGATGCCAAGGTTGTCCCTCCTGGGTACCATGAGGTGACTGTGCAGTAGCCATCCACAGAACCCCAAATGGAACCATTGATGCCGTCTCCATAAGCATCCGAAATCTCGAAGGTGAAGCAGCCCTCATCGGCAGCACTCACCCACCATTCAAAAATTTCGCCTTCATACCCAACGATTTCACCAGCATTTACTTGTTCAACAACCAATCCAGCAGCATCTGTGATGGCCCAACCAATTTCTTGTGGCCAGTTGTCCACCATGATTTCAACGTGAATCAAGGAGGTTCCGATTGTTCCAAATTCTACAGAGCCAGAGCAACTGTTGTTTGAAGCATTGTCGTCACCTGAAGTGATCTCAATGGTGAAGTTGGTCTCATCTTCGAATGTCAGCATACCCAAATCAACGTTGATCACACCATACGTGGCTAAATCGCCTGACCAGTCAAAGCTCAACAACTCTGTAGAACCGTCCCAAACAGCAATGGTGCATGACTGCAAGTTGGCCAATCCGAGGTTCATCAAGTCCACACTCATGGCAATAGGATCACCTAAGCAAGCCGTAACTGGTCCGGTGTAGCTCAACAAAGCCGGGTCATTGACCAAGGATGCCGTAGCGCATTCATTCGTTTGAAAAATGGTCGCGTGATCAGACGCACTAATTTGACCTGATTCCGTCAGCATTCGATTCGGGCAAACCGTGAAGATGGTTGGGTAATACGTGCACTGATATGCATTGAAAATATCGCCAGCGTCGTCTATAATCGGGAAGTTAACTACTGAAGTCCAATCACCTTGAGTCGCAGTTCCCGTTCCGTATAGATCGTTTGAAGTTGTACTATCGTCCGCTTCAAGGAAAAAAATGCGGACCTCATCCGTCCCATCAGGACCGTATATCTCATACACTTCTTCCAAAGCTCCACCTACCGTATAGCTCCAACAAGGGCCGCACCAAGTGGCTGAAAATTGTAGAATTACCTGTTTCCCTTCGTCCAAAAGGTCGTACAGATTGTACTCTACACCTTCGATATCGGTTGCTGTAAAATCTGGAGCAATGCTGCCATCAGGAAGTTGAGCCAATCCTAATAAGGACATGCACCATGCAACTGTGAGGATTCCTATTTCTTTCATGTCGAGGTCTTTTTATAAATTCCATGCACGTCACTCAAAGTTGGGGCAGAATTCAGATCTTCCAGGACCTCTATCCACGCCAAGTTATCAAGATACTAGAAAAAGAATTTGCAACGAAGCGAAACGAGCGTTTAGGAGCGTTTAGGAGCG
>CAWVYB010000119.1:0-6720 GCA_963934215.1 uncultured Flavobacteriales bacterium
AATTTTGCTCGTATTGAGGTGGTCAACGAAATCACCAACGGTTGCAGTTTCACTCCCAATGGTAAGTAGCGTTCTGGACCGATCAGTGGACTTCACACCTGTGACGGGGTGGTTGGGGTAAAACACGCTGTCTTGTCTGCTGGCCAAACGATAGAGTCCCTTTAAAGAGCTGGTCTGAGTTTCAACAGCGTATTCGGCTTTGAGATTCTGAATGAAAGACGCGCGTGTCAATTCACTGCGGCTATCACGGCTGACTTTTTTCTCAATCTCTCTTTTGGACGCTTCAAAGGAAGCCGGTGCGCGGTATTCCAAACGTTTGATGATGTGCCATCCGTATGATGTTTCAACGGGTTCAGAAATTTGGCCGTCTTCGGTTAATCCAAATGCAGCATCTTCAAATGCTTCAATCATCTTCCCTGTACCAAACCAAGGTAATTCTCCTCCTTTACTAGCCGAGCTTGCGTCTTCTGACATTTTCAAAGCGAGTTCATCCCATGGAATTCCTTTCTGGAGGAGATCATAAATCTGTCCAATTTTGGCTTCTGATTTTGTCGATGCATCTGCATCCGATCCTTTTTTAAGTCGAATCATGATGTGAGCGGCTCGTATTTCACCGCGTGCCTCGCGTCTTCCAGTGACCTCAATGACGTGGTATCCATAACGCGTTCGAACGAGATTGCTGATGCTCCCAATGTCAGTGGTAAATGCGGCTTCCTCAAAAGGGTAAAGCATCTGAAAGGCCGTGAACCAGCCCAAGTCACCCCCGTTGTCTTTCACGCTGGGGTCATCGGATCCTCCTTTGGAACGTGCGACGGCATCGAAGTCTTCGCCATTGGTGATCCTGGTGCGCAAAGCATTCGCTCGCTTCCATGCCTTCAGGGTGTCAGATGCCGAAGCCTCACTTCCGCACGACACCAAAATGTGGCGTGCGTGGACCTCTTCTTGTTTGCGTTCCCAAGCCTGCAGGACGAGATCCTGAAGTAACTCATTGTTGGTCATATAGGGCCGAGCCAATTGCGATCGATATCCTGCCAATTCGCGTTGGAAAGTAGCTACAGTGTCCATCCCCAATGCCTCCGCGGCTTGAACTTTCAACTTGAATCGAATGAACAATTCCAAATACTCATCCAATGATGCGACGGTGACCAGGCTATCACGGTTGTTCTTCATGAAGATGTGCTCAAAGTCAGAGAGCGAGACGGCTTCATCCCCTACAGTTAGGACAGTTTCAGAAGCGTTGGAAGTGGCTGTTTCTTGAGAATTCAAAGCATTTGGAGCAATGAAGAGACAGAACACGAACAGGGAAAAGATGATTTTCATGCGATTGGTTTCAAAATCTAAAATCGAGTTGCAACTAATTTATCGGATGCTATAATTGGGCGCCTCGCGCGTAATCATAACATCATGCGGATGACTTTCTTTCACACCGGCAGAAGTGATCCGAACGAAGCGAGCTTCCTGTAAGATGGAAATGGAAGGTGCTCCGCAGTACCCCATTCCAGCTCTCAGACCTCCAATCACCTGGTGCATAACATCACCGACAGTGCCTTTGTAAGGAACCCGACCGGAAATGCCCTCAGGGACAAGCTTCTTCAAATCTTCCTCAGCGTCCTGGAAATAGCGGTCTTTTGACCCATGTTGCATGGCTTCTAAGCTTCCCATGCCCCGATATGACTTGAATTGACGTCCTTCATAAATGATGGTTTCGCCAGGACTTTCTTGTGTTCCTGCAAGCATGGACCCGATCATCACGGTATCAGCGCCTCCAGCGATGGCTTTGACAATGTCGCCTGTAAAGCGAATGCCACCATCGGCGATCACGGGAACGCCAGTACCATGCAAGGTCTTGGCGACATCCATCACGGCTCCCAATTGAGGGACTCCGACTCCGGCAATAATGCGTGTAGTACAAATGGAGCCCGGACCAATTCCGACCTTAACAGCATCTGCTCCCGCCTCAACGAGCGCAAGTGCGGCGTCAGCAGTGGCGATGTTGCCGCACACGACATCAATGGTGCTGAATTTTTGTTTGACGCGCTTGAGCGTGTCCAAGACGCCTTGACTATGTCCATGGGCTGTGTCAATGATGACGGCATCGACTCCTGATTTCACAAGTGCTTCAACACGTTCATCAGTGTCAGCTGTGACGCCGACAGCCGCCGCGACGCGCAGTCTTCCAAATTGGTCTTTGCACGAATTCGGGAATTCACTCAGTTTAATGATGTCGCGGTACGTGATCAAACCGATGAGTTGGTTGTCATTATCGACCACGGGTAACTTTTCAATCCGATGTTCGCGCAACAATTCTTCGGCTTTCGCAAAGTCCTTGCCGTCCTGAGTGACAATGAGGCCTTCTGAGGTCATGACTTCACTGACGGGTCGGTCGAAGTTTTTTTCAAAGCGCAAATCACGATTCGTAACGATGCCGACCAACTTGCCTTCTGCATTGATGACGGGAATGCCGCCAATGCGATGCTCCCGCATGATGGAAAGTGCGTCGCTTACAGTGGCCTCACGCAACAGGGTAATGGGATCCTGGATCATGCCGCTTTCGGAGCGTTTGACCTTTCGAACTTCAGATGCCTGCTGAGCAATCGTCATGTTTTTGTGGATCACACCGATTCCTCCTTGCCGTGCCATAGCGATGGCCATCGCACTTCCCGTGACCGTGTCCATAGCCGCTGAAATCACGGGCGTCTTGAGCATGATATTGCGAGAGAAAGGACTCCCCAATGTCACGTCGCGTGGTAAAATGTCAGAATAGGCGGGGACAAGCAGCACATCATCGAAGGTCAAACCTTCTCCGATTATCTTCGGGTTTTCAGCAGTGTTGGCCATGGCGGGCAGTTGAATCGTGTTTCCCGTGACACGATGAGTCGTGCAACGATTCGGACAAAGTTAATGAAATCAAGGTCGCAAAGCCCTGCTCATCAAGGTTATTCACCAACGAGCAAGTGAACCAACCCCGTGGTCTCATAAACTCGGCCCGCTCCATCGCGGATGGAGATGGAATAACCGTAGCTCCCCTCGGGCGCATAAGCTCCCATGTGCATCCCATTCCAGCCGTATCCCACTTGATTCGAGGTGAAAATAATATCCCCCCAACGGTTGTGGATTTGCATGAAATACTGGTCGAAATCGGCGAAACTGACAACGGGCATGAAAACGTCGTTGTACCCACCGATTAAGAGGGCGTTCGGAACCCACAAAACGGGCACTTGAGTGAGGCACATTTCGTTGGAAAGCGCGTAGTTTATACCGCCCGCAGGGCCTGTGCCGGAATCCATGGCCTCAATGAGATAACAGAAGTCTCCGGGACTATAGAGCAAGTTACTCACGTCGTCTTCCCAAATGAAAACTTGGGAAGGAACTTCAGCGATTATTTCAGCGGCAGCACCTTGCTGATTTCGACGGTAAATGCGATACCCTTCAGTGCTGCCTGGAAATTCGGAATAGGATGTCCAGTTGATCGTGTTGTTGAGCAATTGGGTGTCAGAAATGCCTTGAAGGTGCATGGTTTGGGCTGCGTTGGACATGCCAACAGAATCCCCACAATAATTTTCGACGCGTACGCGATAGGCATAGCTCATCTCATCGGTAACGGCATCCAAGTCGGCAAATTGAAGGGTCATTCCGCCAATGCCTTCCTGTGCATCGAAATCAAGATAAGAATCGTCGATTGCGCGTTTTCGTTGAAGAATATAGGTGTGGACTTCCTCAGAATAAGGGTCTAAATCCACGATGATATTTACTCCGCCATTGTCGGTGACCGAAGCACGTCGTAGCGACGTTAAACCAGGTGCTCCCGGATAAGAGAAGTCCATCGATCGTTGGTTGGAACGGATGAATGTACCATCCGTGCTTGTTGCCACGATATCGTAACGAAACGTTGAACCGAAGGTGGCGCCCTCGTGCACATACGAGGTGGTGTTGGCGTCCAGCGTCTCGAGGAGCTGTCCGTTGTTCCAATTGCCGCTTCCCGTCGGGGATTCTTCAGCAGCCCACACTGCGATGGAAGCAATTTCGGCGTCGATGTTAAAACCTCCGTTCCAGTCTAAACTCGCAGCATCAGAGCAAGGAAGTCTACTCGCATTCAAATGAATGGAGCTGGCGCAATATGCCCCAGCTGCGCCGGGGTCGGGTTCATTCCCAATGAAGCAAGAATCGAACGCGGCTACATTGTACGATTCGATGTATGTGACCGGATTGGAACTTGGATCGACATAAAAGGTGGCGCCCGGGTTGTACAAGGTGTCGATGGCCATTTGAAATCCGCCATTGCACCGATATACGATATAGCCCGCTAAATCACTGGCTTCGCTGGGTTCCCAATGAATAACGGCCAATTGTGACAGGCTATCCACGTTAATGAAGGAAATTACCGGCGGGTCGGGGTCCAACTCATCGCTAATAGAAGATCCTGCTTGATTTGAATATTGATGACACTGCGGGAATCCACTGTGTTGCATGACTCGAAAATTCAAATCTCCACTGCATTCCTCGACTTCATACTCATATGTCATCATGCCGCCGTTGTCAGCGATGGTCGTAATCGTATTCCAGTCGCCCGGGTCTCCTTCCATCTGAACTTCGAAGGGTGCTTCCCCTCCGGATAAGTCAGGAGCACTCGCAATGCGAGTACTATTGAAATCCAAGGAGGCCATCCCCGGCGTAAGCGAAGGCTCAGCAGTGAGGTGAATGCTGCATAGGGTATCACTGGAACTACCAAAGACACCGGCTGGCCCTTCGGTCACAACAAAATAACACAGTTCCGTGGTGTTGGCGTTGTAGGTTGTGTTGACAAAACCGGGATTGACGGGGTCAGTGGGGTTGTCAATGACGTAGGTGTCCAGCACCAGTCCGCTGGAGGGTTCTAAAATATGGAGCGTGTAGGAAGCGAAAACTCCCGCGGGGTCCATGGCTTCTGTCCAATTGACGGATGCATTGCCTGCTTGATTGACGTCCACGCACATCATTGAAGACTGCAGCTGTCCCCAAAGTTTGGGCATGTTGCCTCCAATAAAGAGTACCAATAAGAGGAAAGTGCTTGTCGCCTTCATGCTATACAAAAATACAATGCATTGATGCCATGAATATAAGACGCAACGTCAACGTTGTTTGTTGCATGGTGTTAACAAACCCGACTTACACTTGTGCCTCGGGCTCGTCCCCGTATTTAGCTCCACCGTAACCGTAACCGTAACCGTAACCGTAACCATAACCGTACCCGTATTTATAGGCATACTTCGCGTAGTACTGACCCCAACGTGTTGAGCGAATGTTGTTCAGGACCAATGAGGCGTGGTTCAAATCATTCTGATTCAAGGTTTCTTCGAGATGTTTGATCCCGCGTTTAGTCGATTTAAGTGTATTTGTGACGAGCAACCCAGTATCTACTTTGCTCATGAGAACCAAGGCATCGGTGATGAGTAAAATAGGGGGCGTGTCGAGAATGACATAATCATAAGTGGATTTCAATTCTTGGAGCAAGAGATCCAGTCGATCGTTGAGGACCAATTCAGAAGCATTGGGCGGGACTGGTCCCGCTGTATAGATGTGCAGCGACTCCACTGGGCCCAATTGCTGCATTTCCGAAACAGAACAGCGTCCAATGAGGAAAGAGCTCAATCCGATTTGATTGGATAACTTGAAATTCTTGTGCACTTTCGGCTTGTGCATGTCGAAGTCGACAAGTGCGACTTTTTTTCCCGTTTTGGCCAAAACCGTGGCGAGATTGGTCGCGACAAAGGATTTGCCTTCGCCAGGATGCAATGAGCTGATTAAGATAGAATTGGCACCTTCTTTTGCCAATAAGTATTGCAGGTTGGTCCGCAAACTGCGGAACGCCTCCGTAATTTGAGAACGACTGTCCGCGAGAATTGTGATTGGGTTTTGTTCCCAATCGGGATAATGCGGCAGGCCTGCAACTACAGGAATGTTGGAAGCTTCACGTAATTCTTGGGTGGATTCGAGGCGCTCAAACAATAGCATGCGAATGAACGCAAAGGCCAAAGCTAAAATGGCGCCCAACAGCGTGTTATTGCGAATCGTCCCTCTTTTATCGGGACCAATGACCCCTCCTAGTCGGGCCTGCTCAATTATAATGGCTTGAGGTGCAATGCCTGCGCGTGAAATCACGTTCTCTGCCCGAGACTCGAGTAAGAAAACATACAGCTTTTCGTTGACTTGCAATTTGCGCTCCATACTAATGATATCGCGCTGGGTAGATGGAATCCCACTTAAGCGTTGCTCGAGATTGGTGATTTGACCGCGCAGGTTGTCTCTTTGGTTGAAAAGCGCATCTTCCGTGTCATTGATGTATTTTGCAATGGTAAAGCGGGCGTTGCTGATGGCACTGTCCAAGCGCCGAATAGAAAAGCTGTCCTCGGTGACGTCCAATAAGGATGCTGTGCGCTCCGTGCGCATTTGAAAAAGCTGATTGACTTGTTCGATCAGAAGTTGGTCTTCCCCAAACAAATAGGAGGTCGGAGGCAAGCCAGAATCCTCTGCTCCAGACTTTAAGTATGACTGCAAGGATTTCATGGCTTCCAAACGCAGGTCCAATTCCCGCTCGCTGGTTTCCAGTTGAACAAGACTATTGAAATAGTCGGTTTGTTCTCGGGTCAGGTCAAGGATGTCATTTTGAGCCTTAAATCCATCCACTTGAAGTTCCAGGCTGTCCATGATGTTCACCAACTCTTCGAGCTGTCGATTGATGAA
>CAWVYB010000120.1:0-6684 GCA_963934215.1 uncultured Flavobacteriales bacterium
GATGAGGCTGGGCGAAGGCCATTCCGTGATGGTTTCAGCCAACTGAATGAAGGGGGTGTCTTCGACAAAAAGTTGGAAACGGCCCAACATATTTTGAGGGTCATTCGGCGAAATCACATAGCTTCCTCTGTTAAAATTCAGGTGAGATGAAATACTCCAACATTCACTACGAGAGTCTTTTAAGCTTAAGTTCAAAGCGCATCCATCAGGAGGTAATGCAGGCCGTGCGGGTGCTTTCAATGCAGCTGTCTTGGACTCATCTTTGAAGACGAATTTCAACGTTCCTCCTTGGGTCAGTTCTTTCGCGTGAATGCGTGTGCCCGCGATGCGAACACCATTCCAGTAAAC
This sequence comes from uncultured Flavobacteriales bacterium, assembly GCA_963934215.1. Lineage (GTDB taxonomy): Bacteria > Bacteroidota > Bacteroidia > Flavobacteriales_D > Sanyastnellaceae > UA16. Next base: position 349 of record CAWVYB010000120.1, read on the forward strand.
GGCTTCCACGGCAAATCGATCGACCGCGTTTCCGACCGTTTCAATGTTCAAAATGCGGTCATCACCCAATTGTACCGTAGCTCTGGAAACGGAAGGGCTACCCAATTCATACCACCCCGATCCGGGAGCGACCGGGTAGAACCCCAAAGCGCTAAACAAATACCACGCAGACATTTGCCCCGCATCGTCGTTTCCACAAAGCCCATTGACATCCGGTCCGTACATGCGGTCGCAAATCATGCGCACGCGTTCCTGTGTTTTTTCGGGTGCACCTGCCGCGTTGTAGAGGTAGGCGATGTGGTGTCCGGGTTCGTTGCCGTGGACGTAGTTGCCGATGATCCCATCGCGAGAGATGTCCTCGGTATGGGCGAAGTAGCGATCGTCCAACTCCATGGTGAACAGAGAATCCAGATGGGCGATGAACGCTTCGGGTCCCCCGTGCCAGGCGATCAAGGAGTCGTTGGCGTGCGGAACATACAGCCCATAATTCCAAGCATTGCCTTCGATGAAGCCTTGGCCGTGGGTGTCCAGCGGATCGAATTCCTTCCGGAAGGTGCCGTCGGCAAGCCGGGGGCGCATGAATCCACTCGAGGCATCCCAAACGGCTCCGTAGCTCCCGGCGCGTCTGTCAAACTCAGCCATGACGTCCGCATTTCCTGCGGCTTCTGCAAGCCTTGCGATGCACCAGTCATCATAGGCGTACTCCAGTGTTTTGGATACGGAGGAATGGCTCAAATCGTCCGGTACATAGCCGTATTCCATGTACTCCCCCAATCCGTCGAAGTAGGGGACTTGGGCGGTTTGTACGGCGGCATGCAAGGCTTCATTCACGTCGATTCCCGGAACGCCAGTCGCCACGGCATCGGCCAAGACTGAAACGGCGTGGTAGCCGATCATACACCAGTTCTCATTGGCTTGGTGGCTCCAGATGGGCAGCATGCCGTGCACGCTTTCCCGGGCATGGGCGAGCATGCTCTGGACCATGTCGGAAGCCCGCTCCGGCTGCGTCAAGTTCATCCAAGGATGCAGCGCGCGATACGTGTCCCAAAGCGAAAAGACCGTGTAGTTGGTGAAGCCATCCGACGTGTGAATGTTCTGGTCCAAGCCGCGGTATTGGCCGTCCACATCTTCATACAAAACGGGACTCAGCATGCTATGGTACAACGCAGTGTAGAAGGTCGTAGCATCCTCTGTGCGCAACGGTTCAATGTTCACGAGCGAGAGTGCTTGTTCCCATGCCGCATCCGCATCCGCGCGCAGGCGATCAAAATGCATCGACGGCGTTTCTTCCTCCAGGTTGGCCAGCGCTCCAGCGGTGCTCACACCGGAGAGTGCCACCCGTATGCCCAAAGCCTCTCCCGCGTCGAGGGTTCCAAAATCAAACCAGGCTTGCACGTCCCTTCCGGCCATTTCCGGAAAGCCATGGGTCTCGTCAAAGCGGCGGTAGAAACCATTGTACGCCAGTTCCTGTCCGCGTTCATAGCCAAAGTCGAGTATAGGACGGTCAAAGCGCAGCGCAAAATGCACCAGCCGCGTGCGGCCCCACCCCGTAGTTTGTCGATAGCCAACTACGGTGCTGTCGTTTTCGACGCGCACAAAGGTCCAGACATTCTTGTCCGGGTGGTGGTAGATGTTGTAGGTCAAATCCAGCACGACGTGCGCGTTTCCCCCGGACTCAAACGTATACTGGTGCAACCCCACCCGGTCGGTGGCTGTCACTTCGGCGGCGATGTCATACCGATCAAAATGTGTTCGGTAAAATCCCGGCTCGGCGTGTTCGTTTTCTTTTTGAAAGGCGCTGCCAAATCGCGGAGCGCCCTGTTCGTCTCTCGTCAAATCAGGAGCGTCCACCGTGGGCATGAGCAACAGGTCTCCGAGGTCACTGTGGCCCGTTCCGCTGAAGGAGGTGTGGGCAAACCCCAGTACCGTCGTGTCGGTATGCTGATAGCCGGCACAATAGCGATAGGTCTCTCCGTTGTACGAGCCGTCCTCTTGAAGCAACGGTTCGTAGCGCGTTTGTGGGGTGACTTGCACCATGCCATAAGGACGTGTTGCGCCCGGGTAGGTGTGCCCCATTTGAGCCGTGCCGATCATGGGGTTGACCCATTGGGTCAAATCGGTCGGTGGGGACAAAGTGGCGTCGGCAGGGTTTTCATTCCTCTGACATCCCTGAATGAGCGCCAGCCCCGTCAGTGCCATCACCATCCATATGCATCGATTCATGAGGTCAAATCTACCCGAATTCGGCCGGGTTTTAGAATTTGCAAAAAGTGTAGGATTTACACTAACTTTTCAAAAAAAACATGCGTCATTTTTCCGCCCTCATTCTTTCTCTCTGCGCACTTTACGCAACGGCGCAGCAATCGCTGCCGTTTGACTTTGAAACGAGCCCGACAACTGCAGACTTTGTTGATTTCGCTGGTGGGGTGGCCACGGTAATGGCCAATCCAGATCCTTCAGGAATCAATGAAAGCGGCATGGTGGCACAAATTGTTCGGAATCCCGGGGATGTCTGGGCGGGCAGCAAGATCATTTTGGCGGACTATTTGGATCTCCAAACGATCGGGGGCTTCAAAATGAAAGTCTGGGTTCCCCTCACCAATACAGTGGTCAAGTTGAAGTTGGAAGGATTGGGCGTAGCGGATTTGGATGCCATCACCACGGTAACAGGGGCGTGGGAAACGCTGGTTTGGGACTTCACAGGCCTTCCTTCAGGGACCTTCAATGAAGTGGTGTTCATGCCTGATTTTGGGAACATGGGTGATGGATCCGAGTGGTCCACGCTTTACATCGATGATGTGGAATTGTTTGATGCGACAAATGGCTTGGCTCAGATTGATTTACCCATTGACTTCGAAGGGGATGAGGTCAATTACCAAACCACGTCGTTTGCTGGGAACTTTTCGTCTTTGGTCACCGATCCTATGGATCCGTCCAACACGGTGGTTGAGGTGTTCAAGACTTTTCAGTCGCTGAATTATTCGGGAACGACCATTAGTACACCTGCAGGCCTGGCCAATCCTGTTCCATTCACAACGGATGCGACAACGGTCACCGCCAAAGTGTGGTCGCAATTGGCTGGAGTCCCCGTGCGTTTTAAAGCGGAGGACCGTTTGAACCCTGCAATCAGTGTGGAGACGGAGGTCTACACGACGCAAGCCGGTGAATGGGAAACGCTGACGTTTGATTTGTCACAGCAAGTCGTCGGTACACAGCCGTTGAACATCAACAACACCTATGACGTGATCACCATTTTCTTCGATTTCGGCACTGCAGGTGGCGATGTGGGGGATCAGATTTTCTACTTTGATGATGTATCGTTTGGAGATTGGTCATCGGACATCACGAATGTTTCGGCCTCATCGATGCGGATGTATCCGAGTTTGTTGGCCAACGGTCAAGTCCTGACGTTGGAATCAGGCGTGGACCAATCCGTTGTATTCAAAGTGATGGATGGTGTTGGTCGGGTTGTTTTTGAAGAGCAATACCAAGGAACAAAAGCTGTTGTCTTGCCAAGTTTGGCAGCGGGTGTATATCACGCAACGATGCAGTCTGGAGAAGGTCAGGTAAAGCAAACGCTCGTCATTCATTGATAGCATAAAGATTTCATTCAGAGATAGTAGCGTTCTTTTATTGTGTGTTTCTGGTTTCTGACGGTATGCACTTTTTTTATAGGTTTGCCATCTAATTTATGCAGTATGAAAAATTATTTTTACCTAGCGACTGTGGTGTCGCTCATCTTTGTGGGATGTCAGCCGGCGTCTCTCACTGAATCGGAGGTTCGTTCTTTTGTTGAAACTTTTGATGCGCAAAAGAACATGGGAGAATCAAGTGTTGAGCCGTTTAGAAACGGATTGGCGTCTGATTTTTCTTTTTACAATACCCGCAATGATTCAGCAAAGATGTTTGATGCGGATTGGGTCAATGCCGATTGGTTTGATCAAGACACAACGTATTCTGAGATTCAAATGATCCAGATCAATGGAGCTGTAGCTCATGTTTACGGGGTTAGTGTCGACGTTTATGACGAATTAGAAGATCGCGCAAAGTTCTCGGGAACAGTTGCTCGAGAGGATGGCAAGTTGGTTTGGAAGCGTTGGATGCACGTTGATGAAAGTAGAATGGCGACCACAGTGATGGATCCAACAACGGACAGTGAAGCAGCAGAGGATGCGTATTGGAACATGTACCGTTCATTGATGCGAAATGATTTTGCCGTTGCGGCAGCCCATGCAGATACCGTTTTGCAGGAGGACTCAGGTGTGGCCATTGCTTACGTCGCTAAGATGATGAAAGCGGGTTGGATTGACGAAGATGCAGAGGCTTTCCAGGCTGCGCGGGAAGCGGGTCTGGCAGCGCTTGACAACGAAAGCATGGTAGAGAAGTATTTTATGACGGCTTTTACCTCGACCGGTGATGCGCGCATCGAAGCAGCTATGAAGGCGTTGGCGTTGGCTCCTCAGGACCCACTGACTATCGCTAACACTGCTTACTGGTTGGGCAGCGTTGAGGAGTCTGTGGCTCTTTTGGAGCGCGGATTGAAGCGATGGCCTAAGATGGGAGCATTTCACAACCTTATGGGTTACCGCATGATGGATATGGATAACATGGATGCTGCGAAAATGCACTTGGTATTGCAAACCCGATTGATGGGTGACGCTGCCAATCCATGGGACTCACTCGGTGATTATTATGTTGCGGTTGACAACAAAGAAGAAGCGATTAAGTGCTTCGAGAAGGCGCTGGAAATTGATCCTAGTTACAGTGCTTCTCAAGAAAAGATTGACGAACTCAATGGCAAAACGGACAGTGCGTCCTGATTCAATCGAATCCTTTGCCATTTTCATTAGAAAGAACCCTACGGCATTTGAGCCGTGGGGTTTTTTGATGCATTTTTGAATGATGATGGAAGAATTTGAAAACAACGTATTGCGAACGGAGCATTTGCCTCAGATTCATTCGGAGGAATTTGAGAAATTGCCCATCCGTTATCGCAACATCCGATGGGCTACATGTGGTTTGGTTGCGCTGGGAGTGCTCTTGATTTTCGTCGCGTTGATGGTGGCGGGAAGTATTTTGGAGCCGGAAGCGATGGACTTAAAGTTATTTGTGTTTCCGACTATCCTGTGGGTGATTGGATTTGGAGCCTGGGGGCTTAGCGAGTGGTTTGGGTTTGATCGCCGGGGGTATTTGACGCGCAGCCGTGATTTAAGTTACCGCGCGGGATGGTTATTTCATAGCATCACGACCGTACCATTCAATCGAATTCAGCACAGTGAGGTGACCCAAGGGCCTGTCGCGAAGCGATTTAAAATTTGCACCTTGAAGCTGTATACAGCAGGGAGTTCGGGTGCGAACTTGCAGATTACTGGGCTGGACGAAGATGTCGCCAAGCAGTTGCGTCAACTGATTGAAGAACGCAATGAATCCTGAATCTTTTGCAGACCCACAGCGCCAGCATCCCATGGGGTTGGTGGGGTATTTTGTCAAGAATTTTTACGGTTTAGTCAAGTCATTTTGGCCTCTCGCTGCGGGTTTAGCCCTGAGTTCTGAAGTTTTCAATTATGCCAGTTGGGTAGGCTTAGCGCTTCTTCTTTTGGTGGGTGTATCGGCCTTCATTGAGTACCGATATTTTAAATTCCATTTGACAAAAGAGGCCTTGGTGGTTCACAGTGGTTGGATCCAAAAGGAACGAATGGTCATTCCCTTTGAGCGCATCCAAGCCGTGCACTTGCACCAGAGCGCTTGGCATCAGGCTTTGGGCTTGTGTGGATTGAAGGTGGATACCGCGGGCAGTGGAGGAAGTGAGTTGGATTTTGCGGCGCTCAACAAGCAAGAAGCTTTGGATTTGCGTGCTCTTTTGACCGGTGGTGCCCGGGAGGGAGTTAATCCAGAACAGCCCCTCGGAGAAAGCTTTCAGCAGGAAGAACCGGAACCGTTGATGCAGTTGGACACGCGCAAGCTGCTCAAAGTAGGGCTTACCCAGAATCATTTGCGCAATGCTTTAATAGCTGTAGGAGCATTCTTCACTGTCCTCGAACCGCTCGAGCGCTGGTGGGGCGCGTGGATCGAATCATTGCCCGAATGGACGCTATTGTTGTTTGCTTTTGCATGGGTTTTGCTGATTATCCCTGCCATCATCCTATTCGTGTTTCTCGCTGTGTTGGTTTCTGTCGTTTCTGCATTCATTAAGTTCTACCGATTCCGTGCAGACATCCAAGGAGCAGACCTATCCATCGAATCCGGTTTGTTTCGGCGCAATGAGTTTCGAATTCCCCTGTCCAAAGTCCAGTTGTTGGATTGGAAGAGCACGTGGCTTCGACGGAAGTTGAGTTT
>CAWVYB010000121.1:0-6673 GCA_963934215.1 uncultured Flavobacteriales bacterium
ACCGATGCTACAGCCAATAAAAGCCGCTTCCAGCGTTGTTTATTGGAGTAAACGTTCATCAATTGTAGGCAGGACAAGGAATGGTTCTGCCGCTCGGCTTGCCCGAACAACCGTTGATGCCAATGACGATTTCATGGGTCCGCGGGCCCGCACCACTCAATGGGGAAACATTCATTTCATACGCATATCCAATCGAGAGGTATTCTAAGACTTTAATTTGAGCAGCGACAATAAATGCACTTTGGGTGCGGTAACCGATGCCCACTCCTGCCACGTCGTTGTAACGCGCCATCGCCATCAGCTCCGCAGAAATAGGAACACCCTTTGCCATGCGCACTTGTCCAGAAGGAAGAAACATCCACTGTCCGTCGAGCTCAACCTCTGAACCTGCCATCATGACCACGTGCCGTCTCAGTTTTCCGTACTGGCTGATCTTCTCCATGGACGGTTGCGTCACATTTTGGATGGTCAGACCTGCATACTTCGTGCGGTCGTAAAACCAAACACCGGCGTCCAGCATGGGAGCGATGAATTGGCTTGAACCCATGATTGCAGGGTCGTTGGTGCCTTGTACTTCGGGCATATCCAGTAAACTCAAGTCAAGTCGCTGCTGGAAAAACCCTGCGCTGAAACCCATTGCCAAACGGGCGCCTGTGGATAGCCTCAGGTTATACGCGTAAGCAAAATTGACGGAGGTATACCCCCAAGCTCCCGCTTCGTCCGATTCAACACGCCCGCCAAACCCATGAAAATCTTGTCCTTGAGCCGTCTTTTGTCCATGCAAATTAGCAAACGATGTCTGCGGAGCTCCCTCAATTCCTGACCATTGGTTTCGATAGCCCATGTGCAAATCCATACAACCCAAAACGCCCGCCATGGCCGGATGGTCCTGGAACGGATTCATCATGGCTGTCGTCCGAATCGGAAATTGCTGGGATTGGCCTGAAGTGGCGAAGAACAAAAACACCAGAAGTCCCGTCAAAAAAGGTGTGTGAAATTGTTTCATCGGATAACACTGATAAAGCCGGTGATGGTTTGCAAATCAACAAGCAATGGATCGTTCAAATCAATGGCATAGTAGTACGTGCCCTCCGGAACATCCGTTCCGCCGCGTCTTCCATCCCAAGCCTGGGTGTACCCAATACTGCGATGAACCAATTGACCCCACCGGTCAAAGATGCGCACGTCAGCTAAATCATACAGAAGCAGACCTTCAATCGTCCAAAGGTCATTGATACCGTCGGCGTTCGGCGTAAAGCTCGTTGGGATACCTAAAGGGTTTCCGACAGTGATGGTCACCGCATCGGTGTACTGACACCCTCCAAAAAAACCTGATACCGAGTACGTAGTCGTGATGCTAGGCGAGGCAATCACTTCGGGTCCCGTTGCAGGCGAAATACCGTATTCAGGAAACCACGTATATCCCAAGTCCTCGTTTCCCCCGGCGACCGTCAAGGTAACGGCTTGTCCTGGAGCGATATTGGATGTGCAGCAGGCGTTGATCGAAACGGCCGGCCCCGACAGAATCACTGACACATTGCATGGTGTTGTAGATGGGTCGTGCGCAGTACCGATTAAAATCAAGTACGTGGTATTGGGCAACAAGCCGTCGGTTTGCAAAGCGAACCCTCCTGCCGTTTCGGCACACGGAGATACCATTTCATACGCGGCGACGTTGCACAAATCCTGTGGGTCTGGCTTGACTACAACGCACTCGATCACATCATCAATTCCATCCGTTTGACACGTAACGCCTGTAATGTCCAAAGTGGCAGAACCCGTATTAACAAAATCCCCGTTGGACATGAATTCAACCACCGTTACAAAGGGCGCGTTCAGACAATCTATCTCCAAACTTTGACTAAAGTTCAACGTGATCGCTTCTGGAATTTCACCGCAGATCGGAACCGGATTGCTGCAGTCTTGTGCCTGCACGGCGCCTGTCAAAGCAAGCAGGACCAAACCAAAATATTTCTTCATGGCAATTAAACGCTTCATGATTCCAATTCATATGTGACCAACGCTGTTCCTTTTTCCACCGCAACACCAGACCCCACTTCGACGCTTGCAAGAACCCCCGCTCGTGGGGCGCGAATGACATTTTCCATTTTCATGGCCTCCAAAACCAGTAAGGCATGTCCTTCTTCAACCATCTCGCCTTTCGTAACTCCAACAGAGAGCACCTTGCCAGGCATCGGAGCGAGCACTTCCATCTCGAGTCCCGTCTGAGCACTGCTCATGCCCATGGATTCCAAGAGAAGCGTCTGACGATCCAACACCTGCAATTGGCGTTCGACACCATTGACACGGACCAATACATGGCCCGACTTGTCTGGCCCATTGACCAGTTCCACTCGGATATTTCGATGGCCCATTCGCACATCAAAAACACCGTCACCTACCGGTTTCCAATCCCAAGAAGACGCTGCATCTCCTTGAACCTGTTCCGTTTGACCATCAGGCCAGCGTACTTCCCATTCCATGAAGGCAAGTTAGGAGGATTTTGGAGCGAACTTGGGGCCGTGTTCGGGATTTACATTCACATTCCATTCTGTAGAACTGCGTGTCATTATTGTGACTTCCATTTTTCAACCCAACTGGATAATTTGGAGGAAATGGAAGAGGCGTTGATGCGTGAGTTGCTTTGGCGCGGAACAGGAGTTTCTGAAGAAATTAGTACTGTTTACTTCGGCGGAGGGACTCCTTCTTTATTTCCTGTAGCAGGTTTGGAACGGATGATGCACGTTATTCAATCCATATCCAGCACAAAAAAGGAGGTCACATTGGAGGCCAATCCAGAGGACATTACTTCTGAAAAACTAGACGCATGGTTAAAAATGGGGGTCACCCGGTTGTCAATCGGAGTGCAAACGTTTGATGACAGCATCTTGAGTTGGATGAATCGTGCCCATACCGGAGACACCGCTGAAAGCGCGATTCGCATGGCGGCAGAAGCCGGTTTTCAGCACATTACCGGTGATTTAATCTACGGGCTGCCGGATCGACCCGCTCCTGCATGGGAGCGTGACATCGACCGCATGTTGGACCTGCCGATTGACCATTTGTCTGCTTACATATTGACCATCGAGCCCAAGACAGCCTTGGGTTATCAAGTAAAACAAGGAAAGCAAAACACTGCATCCGACGAAGCCGTTGTAGCCGCCTATCAAACGCTCTGCTCCCGCGCTCAAGCTGCTGGTTTTGAACACTACGAGGTGTCCAATTTTGCACGTCCAGGTGGGCATGCGAAACACAATCGCAACTACTGGAAGGGGATTCCATTTTGGGGCATTGGACCAGGAGCCCATGGTTTTGATGGTACCAATCGGTATGCCCATGTTTCAAACAACAGGCGTTATGTCAAGGCGATCCAACAAGCCACGTCAATACTCGACGTTCCCCTTGAGATCGATGTGCTCCAAACGTCTGATCGGTTCAATGAACGGGTCATGACGGGATTGCGGACGATGGAAGGAATCAACCCCGAGCAGCTCCACTCCGTGTATGGAAGAGATCCAAGAACCGCGGATGCACAAGCGTGGCAATCGGCAGTGCTCAAGCGTGAACTCATTCAGCTGCCCAACGGATATTTCCGCATCCCCGAAGACAATTGGCTGTTTGCGGATGCTATTGCTTCCGAATTGTTCTGGGTGAACGATTGAGTCAGCTTGTTTGTATGCCTTTTGCTGCACGGCGTTTGAGCGCGGCGTCGACGAACACCGCACCAACGATAATCATTGTTCCAGCATAGAACCACGGTCCCATTTGTTCCTCCTCTCCAAAAATCCAAGACGCAAATAGGATTGCGTAAACAGGCTCCATGTTGATGGCGACTGCTGTCGTGAAGGGGGACAGTTTTCGCATGACCTCAATACTCATTAAGAATGCAAATGCGGTAGCAACGCTAGCCAGCAAACCCAACCACAGCCAATCGGATGTTGGAACAGTCCAGAAATCCAATGAGCGTCCCTTTGGCTGCAACAGAAAAACCACGGCTAGGACTGCTGCTGCGCTCAACAACTCCAACCGCGTCAAGTTTGACGCGTCGTGCTGTCTCACCAAAACTGAATTGAGCGTGCTAAAAACACCGGCTAAAAAGGCAGACACCAAGGCCAGTGAAACCCCCCAATAATAATCACTCGCATCCAAAGCAAACCCCCCAGTGGTCACCTTAGGCCCCATAAGCAGCACGAGAAGGCCCACTAAAATCGCCAATCCAAGCGCCATTTCACGCCAATCCAACTTCCTTCGATGCACCAAAGGTTCAATGAAACTCACAAACAAAGGGGTGGTCGCGAGTGTAGCCAAGGCGATGGACACATTGCTCACCTTGATGGCCGCAAAAAAAGCAATCCAATGCCCTGCAGCAACACACCCGACAAACGCGACTTGAACGGCTGTTTTCGGTTTAAATCGCACTGTTTTTCCTCGGAAAAGCAGCCACAGCATCACCAAAGAACCCCCTAAGAAAACCCGCCAAAAAACAAGGCGTTCAGCGTCTAGCGAAATCAATTTTCCGAGGATTCCAGTAAACCCAAAAATCAGCACAATCATGTGTAAAATCAAGGAGCTTTGCCTGCGATTCATAACGGCAAATCTACCCGTAACTTCGTCCACATGATTGCATTTTCTTCTTTTCCAGGTCTGCGGTTTTTTTTAGCGACTAGCTGCATCTTTATCACGTCTTGGAGCTTTGCTCAAATTCAATTGGACAATGAATTCGGTGACTGGAGCAATATTGAACACTTCGAAGCTGGAGATGGGGTCGGTTCTTTTGTGTCGGTTGGGATTGCAAGCAATGATATGTGGCTGTTTGTTCATGTGATCCTCGCTGACGAGGTCGGTCTCGATGAAGAGGTTTTACCGAACGATCTCAAGATCTTGCTGGATCTTGACGATGATCTTGAGACCGGCGTGGATTATGCTAATTTGGGGTTGGGCGTTGACTTGCTGATTGATTTACCCAATCGCCAAGCCATCCGGTATTCGGGCGGAACGGGATCTGAATCCCTCAACGACATCGGTTTGCATGTTTCACCCACCTACAGTTCTACAGAATTTGAACTGGCCTTCGACCGGGAATCCACAGAGATCGATGGGCCGTCTATCCGGGTCATGTGGTATGATGGCGCAACCGGAGAGGGGTTCCCTAATGGCGGTGCTTTTCACACCGTGAGCGAAGCCTTAAGTCCGTGGCAGCCTCAAGGCTTGGAGCGCCATGCGGAAACCTTGAATCGCGTCGCATTCTGGAACATGAACAACCGCATGGATCAGAGCGGTGCCCAAGCTTCTATGGAGCGCATTTTGCAAGCTCTTGACCCGGATATCATTGGGTTTTCTGAGGTCAGTGATGAGTCTCCCGGTTTTGTGGAGGGTTTGCTCAATCAGTGGCTTCCTTTGGAAAACGACGCCTCTTGGAATGTCATCAAGGACGACTATGACCTCATGGTCGCATCCAAAGGAGCCATTCTTGAAGGGTTTGATGAGGTATATCGGCAGTTTCCTGTTTTGGTTGAAGGACATCCGGGTTGGGGGGTTCCTTTGCTGATAACAAGCAGTCACCTCAAATGCTGTGGTGGGTCTTCAAGTGAAGCGCAACGTCAATCCGAAGCCGATGAATACATGGCATTTCTTCGCGATGCCATTGCGGGCGACGGCGACGGGCCCAACCTTGCGACCAACACCCCTATTATATACGGGGGAGACTTGAACATGGTCGGGCTCGACAATCCGATCTACACCCTGAAAACAGGAGATATCAGTGACGAAGACTCATACGGAGCGGACTTCACTCCCGATTGGGATGGCACCTCATTGACCGAATGGCCTTTGTTGCAATCTGAAGCACCGATGGATTACACCTGGACCAACTCGTCCAGCGAGTGGATGCCCGGAAAATTAGATTACCTCATCACGTCCGATGCTTCAGCGACTCTGCTTCATGGCTTCACTTTACGCACGGACATCATGAGTTCAACTCGATTGGACCAATACGGCCTTCAATCAGGAGATGCGCTCGCGGCATCGGACCACTACATCATTGTAGCTGACCTTGGGATCGGTTCACTAGTCGGGTCGTTTCCGGATTCGGACAATGACGGCACGATCGATAATCTTGACAATTGCGTCGCTATTGCCAATAGCGACCAAAGCGATTTCAACAATGACGGTGTCGGCGACGCGTGCAGCGATACCGATGGAGATGGCATCAGCGACGCCCTTGAAATCTCCTTGTACAACACCAATCCTTTGGACGTTGACACTGATGGCGACGGAGTCGTCGACGGTTTGGAGTTGTGTGTTTGCAGCAATACCAACCTGTGTCCAGGCGACCTCACCAATGACTTGGTGGTCAGCATTGGAGACCTGCTCCTGCTACTCGGTTTATTTGGTTCGAACTGCTAAACACGCCTTGCACGGAATCGTGCGGTTAGGACTTGATCAGTTTGTGCTGCGTCCAACCAAAGCGCGTTGCTACAGATACCACATACATACCAGGAGGCCAGTTTTTTGTGGAAAGCGATGTGAGACGGCCGTTGATCGTTTGCTCATACATCAGGTGGCCCTGTAGGGTGCGCACTTGAATGGATTGAACCTCAACTGTTGACTCCATGAACACCCGATCCTCTGTTGGGTTTGGCCAAAACTGCATGCTCGCTTTGATTTCCTCCAA
>CAWVYB010000122.1:0-6641 GCA_963934215.1 uncultured Flavobacteriales bacterium
GTCATGCAAAACGCTTTCGTTGCTGCAGGATTGGCCCTCGTCTATTTCGTGTGGGGTTGGCAGCATGTTGACGCATTTCTTACTGTTCTAGGGGTCAGTTTGGCATTGACGGCCTTGCTTTCCTTCCCCCCACTAAGGCATTTGCCGCAAACCGATCTGCAACCACCTCTGAAAGAGGTCATCCGTTTGCTCTGGAAACACGGAAGTGCAGCACAAGCCGGTGGACTGCTTCAAATGCTCACCAACCGAACCAACTTCAGTTTGCTTGCACGCAGCGCAGGGAATGGTGCCTCAGCAACGGGTATTTATTCGGTCGCTTTTTATGCCCTCGAAGCCATGTGGATCGTCGCAAGAGGCTTGGCTCCCGTGGTCCATGCGCGCACGGCCAATAGTTCCGATCGCAAACAACGCATTCGAGAAACACGGGGCATGCTCGGATTGGCGGTACTTGCCACCATTCCATTGGCCTGTTCCGCCGCATTGATTCCCGACACATGGTACGCCCATTTCGTGGGGTTTGGCGGAATTCAGCCTGTCGTTTTACGACTTTTACCAGCGGCTCTAGCCGGAGCTATGGCTTCCATTCTTGCCCACCACCTTTCAGGAATCGGACACCACAAGTGGAACGCGTATTCCTCCGGTTTAGGGCTATTGGTTCTGAGTATTTGTGCCTGGCAATGGATTCCCACTCATGGAATACACGGCGCTGCCTATGCCGCATCTGTGGCCGCTGTTATGCAAACTATCTGCCTCGTATTCGCTTGGAGTTACTGCGAACAGTCCCCCTGGCTCAGCTTGTGGCCTCGATGGAGCGAAATTCGCTCGAGCGTTTTGCGTTCAGAGGAGATCCAGTAGGTCCCGAACAACCGGTGGCCTGCTTGATTCGAACCCCTCTCCACTTTGCACGCCTCCCAAACGACCCATCGCGGCATCGCGACTTTTCAGATGCTGTAGAAACTCAGGCGAACTGATTGGAGTGACCGGTTCGTTCTTCCCAGACCCTAGATGAAACTGCGTCTTATAGGCCCCAATTGCGGCGTATTTTAAGGCTTCAAAACTCGAGATATCCACGATGAAATCGGGAGTTCGCCAGCGGTCTTGGATGTAATAATGCAAAGACTGCGGGCGCCATGGTTCTTGCGTCTCACCACTCATCTGATCAACCGTTTCAATTTTGAGCAGTCCACTCAAAAAACAGGCACGCTCCAACAAAGAACTCGCCCGACCATGGTCTGGATGCCGATCAGACTTGGCATTGGCCAAAACAATTTGAGGCCTCAAACGTCGGAGCACTTCAATCACCTTCGTCAAGGCGGGCTGGTCGATTTCGAAAAAGCCATCTCCCAAATTCAAGTTCTCACGATGGTGGACTCCGAGAACCTCGGCAGCAGAAGCAGCTTCCATATCACGCATCTCTCCCGTTCCCCGGGTGCCCAATTCTCCGCGGGTCAAATCAATCAAGGCAACACGCTTGCCCTTGGAGACCATCGATGCGATCGTTCCTCCTGCTGACAACTCCACATCATCCGGATGGGCTCCAAAAGCACAGACATCCATCGTATCCATTTGAGCTTGCGTCATAGTGACAAAGTTAGGGTTTCACAAAAATCTCAATACCCATTGCAGTGAACAAGTTTTAGATGCATCTTGTTGACCCAATATGAGTTCATTTTCCTCCAATCGTTCCTCGCAAGCAATCGTAATTGGCGCAGGGTTTTCGGGCATTGCAGCGGCAACAGAATTGGCTTCAAAAGGGGTCGATGTTGTGGTGCTTGAACGGCACAACCACCCTGGTGGAAGGGCCCGTGTTTTTCAAGAAGCCGGATTCACGTTTGATATGGGACCCAGCTGGTACTGGATGCCCGACGTATTTGAGGCCTATTTCGAGAAATTTGGAAGCCATGTCAACGAAGAGCTCGACTTGGTTCGCCTCGACCCTTCGTACAAAGTGTGGTTCACAGGAGAATCATTGGATGTCCCCGCAGCGTTTGAATCCATGCAGGTCGCCTTCGAATCCATGGAAAAAGGGGCGGGCCAGAGGCTCGCTGATTTCATGGCGGAGGCCAAAATCAAGTATGACATTGGAATGAGTGAATTTGTGTGGAAGCCAGCGCACAATGTCTTGGAGTTTGCTGATTGGAAAACCGTGAAACAAGCAACACACTTGTCTCTGTTTACCTCGTTTAGCAAGCATGCCCGGCGGTATTTCACTGATCCACGTTTGCTGCAGATCATTGAATTCCCCGTTTTATTTTTAGGCGCTAAACCGGAGAAAACCCCTGCTCTTTACAGCCTCATGAATTATGCCGACACGATGCTCGGTACATGGTATCCTATGGGCGGGATGCATGAAATTGTCCGCGCTTTGGTTCGCGTAGCCGAGCGTAATGGAGTTCAATTTCATTACGAGCAAGATGTCGCCTCCATCGATGCCAATCACGGCAAAGTCTCCGGTGTGACGCTCCGCGATGGAACCAAATGGAAAGCCGAAACCATCATCGCTGCGGCTGACTACCACCATGTGGAACAGCATCTCCTACCCGCTGCATTCAGACGTTACGATGCGACGTATTGGGACAACCGCGTGATGTCTCCAAGTTCGCTTCTTTTTTATGTGGGGGTCGACATTCGAGTTCCACAGTTGAAGCATCACAATTTGTTTTTCGACACGCCATTCGGCCCGCATGCGTCTACCATTTATGATGAACCTGCTTGGCCAGAAGATCCGCTTTTTTATATCAGCGCTCCTTCAAAAACAGATTCCGGAGTGGCCCCTGAAGGACACGAAAATCTTTTTTTCTTGATTCCATTGGCTCCAGGGCTTTCTGAAGAGGAAGGTCAACGAGAATTCTATTTTAACCACTTATGCGACAGATTAGAAAGCCACATCGGTTTGGATATTCGTCCGCATATTGTGTTTAAGCGCAGTTATGCCCATGCCGAATTTCAAGAGGATTATCGGGCTTTCAAAGGCAATGCGTATGGCTTAGCCAACACATTAAAACAAACCGCATTTTGGAAACCCAAAATGAAAAGCAAACTTCCAGGCTTGTTTTTCACCGGTCAACTGACCACCCCTGGTCCAGGCGTACCCCCGAGTTTGATTAGCGGAGAGGTCGCCGGTAGAGAAGCCAAATCATGGCTTAAAGGCGGGAAGTGAACCTATTGACCCTTTCTCAAGTTAGTAACCAATGGACGCCATCGCCTTATATGACCATGTATGCTACGCATGCAGTGTGCAAACTACAAAAGCCTATAGCACCTCATTTTCGCTGGGAATTCGGTTTCTTGGTAAACCCCTAAGAAGACCGGTTTATGCCATTTATGGTTTTGTTCGGTTTGCAGATGAGATTGTGGATTCATTTCATGATCACGACAAGAAGGATCTTTTTGAGCGATTCAAAGCAGATACATACGCTGCCATTGATGAAGGCATCAGCCTCAATCCCATTCTTCACGCATTTCAACGCGTATTTCACCAGTATCAAATTGACCGAGAACACGTGGATTTGTTTCTACGCAGCATGGAATGGGATTTGAAACGGAATGACTATGACCGGCAAGGGTTTGAAGACTATGTCGTTGGTTCAGCTGAAGTCGTTGGCCTGATGTGTCTCCGTGTTTTTGTAGATGGAGATGACACACGGTATCAGGAGTTATTACCGAGTGCGAGGAGGTTGGGCGCGGCTTTCCAAAAAATCAATTTCTTGCGCGATCTAAAGGATGATTTTGAAGAGAAAGGGCGAACGTATTTCCCAGGGCTTGACATGACTCAATTTACCGAGACCACTAAAAAGTCGATTGAAAGTGAAATTGAAAGCGACTTCAAAGCCGCTCACATTGGCATCCTACAGCTACCCCGCTCAAGTCGATTAGGCGTACATGTGGCCTATATCTATTACTTGCGGTTATTCGAGAAAATACGTCGACTGCCGAGCGAGCGAATCATGGAGGAGCGCATCCGCATTCCGAATGGAAGAAAGCTGACCCTGCTGTTTAGCTCTTACGTCCGGCACCAATTCAATCTGCTCTGAACATGAAATGGTATTTGGCCTGTTGTCTCGCTTTTTTCGGGGTCCTTCCCTCGATGCAATCGCAAACAAGTTCCGCGCCAACTATTGGTGGCCGATTGGACGTTTGGAAAGCATACCGGGTGGCTTCCGAAAACAAAGAAACGGGCGATTCTCTGTCCGTTTTTGAAGATGCTGCAACAGCCTATTCTGCAGCACACAAAGAAAGTCCAGAAGCTCTTGGAATGGTTGCTACTGCTGAACTCATGAAAGTGGAGTCCATGCAAAACCTTTTGGAAAAACTCGAAGCATTCTTGCACTGGAAAGCACATCTTGAAACAGCCATCGAAAGCCGACCCATGGATCCTGATTTGAGAGTTTTTCGACTTTCTGTTCAACTGCATGTCCCGGGAATCTTGGCGTATTCTGGAGAGATTGATGAAGATGTTCTCCTCATTTCGAATGCCCTTCATTCAGGAAACTGGTCAACAGATCCTGAACACGAAACATTCATCCGCGACTTGTTCCACGCCTTTGACTTGACTCCTGAGTTGGACTCCGATGAGCACGAATAACGAAGAACACGTCATCCTAGTCGATGCCGAAGACAACGCTTTGGGCGCCATGAACAAAATGGAGGCGCATGAAAAAGGAGCGTTACATCGGGCGTTTTCCATTTTCATTTTCAATAGCGATGGTCGCTGGCTGCTTCAACGACGAGCTTTGGATAAATACCACAGCCCGGGATTGTGGAGCAATACGTGCTGCAGCCACCCCCGTCAAGACGAATCCGTCATTGAGGCAGGGATTCGCCGATTGAATGAGGAAATGGGCATGTATTGTCAGATCGAGCCCCAGTTTCATTTCACGTATCGGTGCAACTTACCGAACGGTTTGATTGAGCACGAGTTGGACCATGTGCTCGTGGGGTATTCAGACAAAACGCCACAGCTGAATTCAAAGGAAGTCTGTGACTACAAGTACATCACCACAGAACAGCTAGAACAGGAGATACAATCCTTTCCGGATCGCTTCTCTGTTTGGTTTAAGCTCTGTTTTCATCGCGTTCGAAATCGTTTTAGTGAAATGGAGCGCCTGCGATGAAACCAACCACTGAACAGACAGCCATTGTCATCGGTGCTGGGGTTGCCGGACTGGCCACAGCCATACGGCTGGCCGCTTCTGGCATCGCAACAGCTGTCTATGAGCGCGCATCTGGACCGGGAGGAAAACTAAAAGAAGAGCACACGAAGGGGTACCGCTTTGATCTTGGACCTTCGCTTTTCACCATGCCCGAATTGGTCATGGAGTTGGATCGCTTGACGCGATCTAGCACTCATGTCCAAGCAGATAAACTCCCTGAAGAATTTCGCTATCAAACGCTGGATCGTTCAACGCATTATTTCTGGGAAGATGCTACGCGAATTATCGCCTGGGCTGATCGCAAGGCTTTCAAAGAGGCCGTTTTACAAGCCGTCGAAGTGGAACCCCATGCTTTAGACCACCATCTTAATCACAGCCAAACGATTTACGAAGCGACGCGAAAGCTGTTTTTGGAGCAAAGTCTCCATGAATGGAAACGCTTCAGCTGGCCTGCGTTTTCCAAGGCCATTCCCCATTTGCACCGCCTGCCCTGGTTCGGCTCCTTGCACCGGTTGAATCGCAAGCGATTGCATGAACCTCATCTTGTTCAGTTGTTTGATCGCTATGCGACCTACAATGGCTCTGACCCCCATCGCGCGCCGGCAATGTTGCATGCCATTCCGCATTTGGAACACGGCATCGGAACGTTTTTCCCTGAGGGTGGCATGATGGGCATTGTGCATCACCTTTTTGCACTCGGCCAAAGTTTAGGTGTAACATTCCACTTTGACCAGTCCGTACAAAAAATAGTGCATCGCAACGGTCACGTGGAAGGTATCGCCGTAGAATTGAACGGTCGATCTCATCACGTTCAAGCCGACATCGTAGTTTCCAATGCTGACATCCACCCGACCTATCGGAAGCTATTGCCAGACATCAAAGCACCGGAACATATCCTCAAGCAAGAGCGGTCCTCAAGCGGGGTGATCTTTTACTGGGGAGTCAAGAGGGAGCACAAAGAATTGCACTTGCACAACATTTTATTCAGCAAGAATTACCGCCAAGAATTCCAAACGATTGACGCGTTGGGACACCCTGGAAATGACCCGACAGTCTACATCAATATCACCTCAAAGTTGCAACCTTCAGACGCCCCGTCCGGATGCGAAAACTGGTTTGTCATGGTGAATGTAAGTGCAGACCCGGAAAACATTGACGCCGAAATTCCGGCGATTCGCCGTGCGGTATTGGATAAAATCTCAAGAACTCTCGGACATTCCATAAGCGACCTCATTGAGACGGAGTCCATCCTCACCCCGCGTGACATTGAAAATCGAACGAGTTCATGGCGCGGGGCCCTGTATGGGGCCAGCTCCAACAATGCGCTCGCCGCATTTCTTCGCCACCGAAATCGTTCGAAGCAAATCAAAGGATTGTATTTTTGTGGTGGAAGCGTGCATCCTGGCGGCGGCATTCCACTCTGTTTACTGAGTGCGCGTATTGCATCTGAATTGATCCGAACAACGACTCCATGAACTGGACCACTCT
>CAWVYB010000123.1:0-6639 GCA_963934215.1 uncultured Flavobacteriales bacterium
TGGCTGTGCCTTCGGGCGTGCGGGTTCGAGTCCCGCTCCGGGTACAAAACGAGAGGCCATCGAAAGGTAGCCTCTCGTTTTTGGTTTTAATCATACGCATTGAGCACCTTATTATCCTCTCTGCCCCCATTATTCCCACCTTTGCAATACGCAGGAATCGCAATGCATTGCAAAACGCATATAATAAGTGATCCACTCGCTCACATTCGACGTGTCCATTTTCTGAAGGATCATGTTTCCCTGCCTTTCGTTCCCTTGAACAACTCACAATCATCGCTTGTTAATTTGTATTCAGTATTCAATACGTTTCAGCGGTTATCTTCGCAAAGTGGTGGTTAAAAATCTCATGGAAGCTTTTGCGCTTCCCTCAAACATAGACGCGAGTCAACGGCCGTTCGTAGTCAGCGGTCCTTGCAGCGCCGAATCTCGGGAACAAGTTTTGGATACCGCAAGAGAGCTTGCTGCTCTTGGACGTGTGAATCTATTTCGAGCTGGTATCTGGAAACCCCGCACGAGACCGCACTCATTCGAAGGTAAGGGAACAGAAGCCATAGACTGGCTGGTTGAAGCACGTCAAGAAACGGGAATGCCGATTGCTACGGAAGTCGCCAACGCCCAGCACGTGGAGGTGTGTTTGGAAGCCGGATTGGATGTTCTATGGGTTGGTGCACGCACGACGGTCAGTCCATTTGCAGTTCAAGAAATCGCTGACGCTTTAGCAGGAACGAAGATTCCAGTCATCGTTAAGAATCCAATGCATGCGGATTTGAAATTGTGGATGGGAGCAATTGAACGCATTTCCGAAAAGGTCGGCGGTCCCGTTTGGGCCATGCACCGCGGGTTTAGCAGCTACGGCTTGAAAGAATACCGCAACGCTCCGATGTGGGAGATTCCGATTGGCTTACGTTCGGAGATGCCTGACACTCCGCTGCTGTGCGATCCGAGTCACATTTCTGGAAATCGCAAGCTCATTGCATCGGTGGCTCAAAAAGCCATGGACTTAGGAATGCACGGACTGATGCTTGAATCGCACCGTTCTCCAGATGACGCTTTGAGTGATGCCGGACAGCAATTGACTCCACAAGATCTCGACACAATTTTAGATGGGCTCACCATTCGACAATCCGATGCAAAACCGGAGCAGGTCGATGGACTGGGTGCAATGCGCCTGCAAATGGACTCTTTGGATGAGCAGCTCATTGAACTGCTGCATGCTCGTATGGATCTCGCCCGCGACATTGGACGATTCAAACTGGAGCATGGCATGACCATTCTTCAACTCGAGCGATGGCACGAAGTGCTCAAGACACGCTCAGCTTGGGGCAACAGCTTAAAGTTGGGCCCAGAATTTACCTCCAAACTGCTCGAACAGCTCCACAAAGAGAGTATTCGTGTACAAAACGAGGAAATGATCAAAAAAAAATAGGCTATTTAAGTAACTGATAATCAGTAATTTAAATAGTTTTTGCTATTTTTTTTCTCGACAATCGCAACTTTTAATGAAAGCACCCCGTACAAGGGGATAGGTTTTGGTTTTGCCACACTCGAAAATGAGTGTAATGAATCAGGCGATTTGGTGAGAAGGGGTTCCTCAACGGAGGGACCCCTTTGATTTTTTAGACGTTTTTTTTTCTGGCTACTTCCGTTTGACAAACATGCGAATCCAAATGGATCTGCTGATGCGATAAATCAAAGGCAACAGCAGCAAAAGACATGTGATCCCGACTGTCAAGAAAGTGACCACATGCGTATAGAAGCCAAACTCAAGCAATCCCAAGGCATCAAACGTAGTAAGAGCCACCAAAACCGCAACCCACAGCGCGACTGACAGCGCATAGGATACATATGCTGCACCAAAATAAAACCCCGGTTCTCGTTGAAAGTCCTCATCGCACACCGTGCATTTTGAGTTCATATCAGGCATTCTCCTCAAACGGTAAGCATTCCGCTCAACAAACAAGTCGCCACTATGGCATTGGGGACACTTGCAAGAAAGCAATGATCGTAGATTGGAAAAGTCCCAGGACATGGTCTAAGATTTCAAGAAGCCACACATCACAGTCAATGCACGTTTTGCATATCCACAAGTCGCTTGTAAAGTCCGTCGGCAGCCATCAGGGAATCGTGTGTTCCCTCTTCAGCAATGCGCCCTCCATCTAAGACAATGATCTTCGATGCATGCCGTATGGTGCTCAATCGATGCGCGATCACCAGAGCCGTTCGACCATCCATCAAGTGATTGATGGCCTGCTGCACGAGCTGCTCGGATTCTGTGTCGAGTGCCGAAGTTGCTTCATCCAAAAGCAAAACACCTGGATCACGATACAAAGCCCGCGCTATGCTCAAGCGCTGTCGCTGTCCTCCGCTGAGTTTACCGCCACCATCTCCGATACGCGATTCAAATCCATCTTCCATTCGGTCGATGAATTCAGAAGCGTTTGCCGCTTCAGCGACGGAACGCAATTGAGTCAAATCAAGATCTTCAACGTTCGTTTTTCCCAATGCAATGTTGGCTGCAACGGTGTCATTGAATAACAGCGCTTCCTGCGTGACCAATCCCATTTGATTTCGCAAGGATGTCACATCCAAATCTCGAAGGTCAATCCCGTCCATGGTCACCCGCCCCTCTGTTGGATCATAAAATCGAGCTAGCAAGTGTGCCAAAGTCGTTTTACCCGAGCCACTTGGGCCAACAAGCGCAACCGTCTCTCCCTTTGTAATCGTGAAGCTCACCCCATTTAACACTGATTCTTCACCGTACGCAAAACCAATGTTTTCGAAGCGAATCTCCTTTTGAAGCGGCGGGCACGGAAGAGGATTCAATGCCTGTTTCATCCCGACGGGCTCATCCAAAATCGCATTCAAACGATCGAGGGAAGCCGAACCTTTCTGGATTCGAAACCAACCATCACTGAACGCTCTTGCCGGTGGAATGATCTGGGAAAACACCACTAGATAACCAATAAACCAATCGCCCGTCAAGCCGCCTTCGCCGTTTAGCACCAATCCGCCTCCAAACCAGAGCAAGATGGCCATGACGGTCAAGGAAACCGTTTCACTGACAGGTGAGCTCAAATATTCGCGTTTGTACAACCTCCGCATCAAGCGGAAATACCCGTCATTCGATTCCCGAAAGCGCTCATTGAAACTGTCTTCTGCATTGAAAGCCTTCACCACACGCATTCCACTGAGCGTCTCTTCAATAATTGAAATCAAATCTCCCAGCTGCTCCTTGCCTCTTCTGGCTGCGTGCTTGAGACTCTTCGCAATGCGACTGATGAGATACCCACTCACCGGAAGGAAGAGAATGGAAAACAACGTCAGCTCCCAGCTCAAATAAAACAGTGTCGTCAGCGACACCAACACCATAATCGGAGACTTGAACAAAATTTCAATGGTCCCAATGATGCTAAACTCAACCTCCATCAAGTCGTTTGTCATGCGACTGATGACATCGCCTTTGCGCGATTCGGTAAACCAGCCCATCGGCAGCGTCAAAATTTTACTATACAGCATCTGACGCAAGTCACGGCTTACTCCCGTTCGAATGGTTGCCAGACTGAAAAGCGCCAAATAGCCGATGGTGTTTTTCAATAGCGTGATGACAACAATCCCCCCGCAAATCCAAGCCAATGCAGCCGGAGCACCCTGTTCAGCTACAAATTGGTCGAACAGCGCTCCCCAACGTTCCAAGCCCTCCATAGACTCCAATTCCAAGGCGCTGACCTCGACCTGCTCGCGTTCAGATGTAAACAAGATGCGCAAAAAAGGCACAACGCTTAAGAAGGTAAACAAGGACAGCACTGCATTCAGCACATTGCATAAGACGTTGACCAGTAGGTTGTACCGGTAACGGGTCACAAGGCTGAAGAGTTCTTTGAATTTACCCACGGATCAATCCTTCAATAAATCAACCAGCTCTGCTGCGTGTCCAATGTAACTGGCTGGTGACAGCTGATGCAATTCAGCTTTGACTGAATCGCTGACATCCAATTGATCAATGAAGGCCCTCATGGAGTCCGCATTGATCCGCCCATGATTCCGAGTCAATGCCTTGAGCGCTTCATACGGCTTCGGATACCCTTCTCGCCGTAAAATAGTTTGAACTCCTTCGGACACAATGGCCCAATTGGCATCCAAATCAGCAGCCATTTGATCGGCATTGAGCAACAACTTCCCCAGTCCTTTTTGCATGGATTGGAGGGCAATTAGTGAATGCCCTAATGGCACTCCTACATTGCGAAGCACCGTGGAGTCCGTCAAATCCCTTTGCAGACGACTCACCGGTAATTTCTCTGAAAAATGACCCAATAGTGCATTGGCAACGCCCAAGTTCCCTTCGGCATTTTCAAAATCAATGGGATTGACCTTGTGCGGCATCGCACTGCTGCCTACCTCCCCTTCTTTGATGCGCTGCTTGAAGTAATCCATGCTGATGTATGTCCATAAATCGCGATTCATGTCCATCAAAACCATATGGATGCGTCTCAAATTGTCACACCAAGCCGCAAATTGATCGTAATGCTCAATTTGAGTGGTGATGCGGCTGCGTTTCAAACCCAGCGTGCCTTCGACAAAAGCGTTGGCAAATGCACTCCAATCCTGCGCTGGATAAGCCGCGACGTGGGCATTGAATTGACCGGTTGCCCCGCCAAATTTGGCCGTAAAATCAATGTTTCGGAACGTCTCCAACTGAATGTCCAATCGCTCGACAAACACGGCCCACTCCTTGCCCACAGTGACTGGAGAAGCCGTTTGACCATGCGTTCTGGCCAACATGGGAATGTTCTTCCATTCGCGGGCCTGGCCCAATAGCGTCGCACGGAGTTCAGTAAGTTGAGGTAGCAATACTTCATGCGTTGCACGCATCAACGACAGCGGAATGGCCGTGTTGTTTACGTCTTGAGAAGTCAAACCGAAGTGTACAAATTCAGAAACCTCCCCCAATCCAAGTCGATTCATTTCCTCCTTGAGGAAGTATTCAACAGCCTTAACATCGTGGTTGGTCACCCGTTCAAGGGCTTTGATGCGATTCGCATCGGCTTCGCTAAAGTTCCGGTAAACGTCGCGCAGCGGCTCCTCTAATTCGGAGGGGAAATCGGAAAGTGGTGGCAACGGAATCTGGGTCAAGGCCAGGAAGTATTCAACTTCGACTTCCACCCGGTGGCGGATTAAACCCCATTCTGATAAAAAGGGAGCTAAAAGGGCTGTGCGTGAGCGATAGCGTCCATCGACTGGGGCTAAGGCCGTCAATTCATTCAATTGCATGGAGTGGATGGTCTGGAATCCTTGCAAAAGTAAGCCTCAATCCGGATCAATTGAAGGCAAAACAGGCTGGCTTCCCGGCATTTGACCCCCTTTTGTCCACAGGGGATGTAGCAGCCCCAAATTCCGCGACATTTGTACTGAGATTGACTGATTGCGATTTCCTTATGGCGCAATCAGTGATTTCATGACTGAACAAATAAGCGCTGCAACACTCTTCTTAACCACTGACTACCGCATGGAACTGCATACCATTCATACCGGATTATTCAAACTTGACGGAGGGGCGATGTTCGGTGTCGTTCCCAAAGCCCTGTGGCAAAAGCAGATTCCCGCGGATGCCAACAATCTTTGCACATGGGCAATGCGTTCACTTCTTGTAGAGCACGAAAACAGACTTCTGCTCATCGATACAGGGATTGGAGCAAAGCAGTCTGACAAATTTTTCAGTCACTACCACCTTCATGGCGACATGAGTTTAAAGAGCGAATTGGCCAAACGCGGTTTCGGGCTTGAAGACATCACGGACGTGTTGCTGACTCACCTTCATTTTGACCATGTGGGAGGAGCCGTTGAACGCCGGTCTGACGGCGTCCTTGAACCGACCTTTCCAAACGCACAGTATTGGTCCTGCGAGCGCCATTGGCAATGGGCCATGAAGCCCAACCCACGTGAAAAAGCTTCTTTTTTGAGTGAGAACCTCCTCCCTCTTGAAACCAGCGGACAATTGGTGTTTGTTCCGCGCGAAGACCGCTGGAACCGAACGGCCTTTGACCAGCGCTTTCCTGGATTGGAGATTTTCTTTGCGGATGGCCACACCGAGAGCCAAATGATTCCCGTGATCTCCTATCGTGGCAAAAAGGTTGCCTTCATGGCCGATTTGATTCCAGCCGCTGCCCACATCCCCACCGCGTGGGTCATTGGATACGATACGCGTCCCCTCCTTACCATGGAGGAGAAAGCACTCCTATTAAAGCGGGCTGCAGATGAAGAGTGGGTTCTCTTCTTTGAACACGACGCGCAAAACGCATGCTGCACTGTTCAGCAAACAGAAAAGGGTGTTAGAATGCTTGAGAAAGCCCCTTCGTTGGAGCAGCTCTTTCAAGGTTAAAGGCGATTCTGCTTAAGAATGGATTTGTTGATGTTTTTGACCAAACCGGGTCCAGCATAAATCAATCCCGAATACACCTGCACGAGAGAGGCGCCCGCTTCTAGCTTTTCATGTGCATCCTCAGCGCTGCAAATCCCTCCAACTCCGATGATGGGAAATGAACCGTTGGACTTCTGATGTAAATACCGAATGACCTCGGTAGAGCGGTCGCGAACCGGCGCACCACTCAAGCCTCCTGCCCCCATCTTTTCAACCTCATCAGC
>CAWVYB010000124.1:0-6601 GCA_963934215.1 uncultured Flavobacteriales bacterium
TGTTCTGTCCATGCGAAGCGCCGTTCAAATTGTTGGTGTCTCCGAGAAAGACCCATTTCTAACTTCAGCAAGTTCGAATGGCATTGCACCCCGGCACCAGCAGCCAATATACTCCCACCAAAGTCACCAAGGCTTTCGTCTAAACGACGGTTCCATGACGCGTCGAAATACACATTCCACCCCTGATTTGAGGGAGAAATGTAGCGCCCCTCCACTTGCCAATCCACCCAAACCCGATTCGGCATGGAAGACATCGGGTCCAACGACACTTCTGGAATCAATGGGTTTTTAGTCCAGATCACATCCGATCTACTCACCCTCCAATCGTCAAAATTTCGCTGACTGAATTGCACACGAACGTGGACCGCACCTGCCTCCAACGTGCGCTGTGGATTGACCAAATCGAATCTGCGCAAGCCGCGCGCTCGACGGAGCAAAAGCAGTTTCCATGCAGCGTGCAATTTGAATGATTCGTTCGAGTAAGCAGGAGACTGCCGATGGTAGGCAGAGCGACGCCATGTCACACCGAGGTCCGACTGAATGCGCGGGTTCAACTCAAAATTCATGCAGGCAAACGATTGCACATCCATTCGCCCCATGGATGACCATTGTTCGTTGTCTTCCCAATGCACCTCCAACTGCTGCTGCTCCACGAGCAACATGCCCAGATCACCGCGAACACGATCATTCAATCGGTGCAATAGCTTGGCACCAAATTCAACACGGTGCGCATTTGCCCCGATATGGACGGCATGTTTTTTAGCAAATCCCGAAGCATGTAACACCCAATGGTTGACTCCGCGAACAGCATCCCGATTCCATTGGGCTTGAAGCGCTGTAAATCCGTCGCTTTGAGAGGCGGAGAATGGATGAGCCGCCTGCACTGGAATTTTCCAAACATTGCCATCAAAACCGGCACCCACCTGAACAGTACCCGTACCTCCCAAAAGCCCGGATTGACTCCAACCCCCTATGGAAGAAAGTCCCATAAAAGCAGCCAAGAGCAAGCGAAAAGGCCTCCACTTAAGTTGTCGTTTAGAGCGAAAAAAAATCGAATGGGACATGGGCTTCAGGGTTACGGTGTTCCCGTTCAATCCATTACGTTTGGATTGCCCTGAATGTTTCAGTTTCTAGCGGGCTGGCAGCTGAAAAGCCAAAGGAAGAAATCGAATAACATCTGGCGACACCAACACATTAGAATCTCCAGCTTGCATCAGAAAACGAATGGGTTTCTTTTGACGCAACTCGGATTCAACCATCACCTGCCGGCAGCCCCCGCATGGAGAAAAGTGTTCCAACGGCATGTTGATATCCGTGACCACCGCTGCGGCAACGATATCATCCCCAGGAAACTGAGCTCCTGCAGTGAAAAAGGCGACTCTTTCAGCACACAACCCACTCGGATACGCCATATTCTCTTGGTTACTTCCAATCACCGTATGACCCGATCTTAGAAGTACCGCCGAACCTACTCGAAAATTTGAATACGGTGCGTAGGCATTTCTACAGGCTGTATGGGCCGCATTAAGCAAATCCTGTTCGAGGACCTTCAAGTCTCCAACATTCCACTCCTCAAAGGAGGATACCTGTTGCACTTCTTTTTTCATCAGTTGCAATGTCGCTTCAAAATGCTAAAGTCAGAGCCTCTATATTGCAGATATGCATGATAAACATTCGATCGTTACCAATTGGCTCCCACGATATACAGGACTTGAGCTGAATGAATTTGGGCAATTCATTCTTCTTACAAATTTCAATCATTACCTCGAAAACTTTGCAGAGTCCCAAGAAGTTGAAATCATTGGACGTGATAAAGCCATGCCCAATGCCACAGCCCATGACATCACAATGATCAATTTTGGAATGGGAAGCGCGAATGCGGCAACCATTATGGATTTACTTTCTGCGATCAAGCCCAAAGCGGTTCTATTCTTAGGCAAATGCGGTTCGTTGAAAGAGCGAAATAAAATTGGCGACTTGATTTTACCGCTAGCCGGAATCCGAGGGGAGGGAACATCGGATGATTACTTTCCTCCTGAGGTTCCTGCACTTCCTAGCTTCGCTTTGCAGCGAGCCATTTCATCAACCATCCGCGACTTCAATCGGGATTATGACACCGGTTCTGTCTACACGACCAATCGCCGAGTTTGGGAGCACGATGAAGAATTCAAAGAATATTTGAAAGGAACAC
This sequence comes from uncultured Flavobacteriales bacterium, assembly GCA_963934215.1. Classification (GTDB taxonomy): domain Bacteria; phylum Bacteroidota; class Bacteroidia; order Flavobacteriales_D; family Sanyastnellaceae; genus UA16. The sequence continues at coordinate 2,192 of CAWVYB010000124.1, forward strand.
GAGCACAAGCCATTGACATGGAAACCGCTACGCTTTTCTCGGTTGGGTTTTCGAACCGTTTGTCTGTTGGCGCACTGCTGCTCGTGAGTGATGAGCCCATGACACCTTCCGGCGTAAAAACCGAAGAAAGTGACCGGGTGGTCACAAAAAACTTTGCCGAAGAACACATTCAAATAGGTGTAGCATCGCTCAAAGAGATTCAGTCTGAAGGCCGATCAATCAAGCACTTAAGATGGAGATAAACAAGGTAGTTGCTTGTCCTTTTGGGGGTTGTAATTACCGATAGGATCAGGCTCCTAATGGCCAAATGTCATCGTCCAAAGCGTCATCGTTTCTTCCGAATCGCTTTTCTTCTTCGAATTGAACGTCTTGAAAATCCATAAATCGCATCACATGCGAATGGCTTTCTTGACGCATTAAGGTTATCCATTGATCTGGATTGCCTTCCTCAGCAATGTCTTTTGGGGAATTTAAAACAATGTCCCAATCACACAATTGTTGCCAGACATCACTGGCCTTCCTCAGAGTTTCTTCCCTAGCACCTGTTCTGTTCTGCCAAATGCTCACTGCAACTTCGACATCGGAAAACGGCAACTGGCTTAAAAGCTCCACTATTGGCCCTGTAATGCGCGCAAAATAACCTGAATTCGGATGACGGATGACCACATTGCCTTCGTCGAATTCAAATTGAGAAAAGGGGTTCCAGGTAAATGCCATGGGGCGCTTTTTATACAGCATACGCAGCATCGCCTCTTTGGGTTTCGCAAATGACTTTGAAACATAGACCAACACGACAAAGGCCATTTATTGACAGTGTATCTTAACACCAACCAATTCGTTGAACATGTCTTTTCAAATTCAATCATTTGACGCTTATCAGAAGGCGTTCCAGAAGAGCAAAGACCATCCTGATTTATTTTGGAGGGATATCGCAAATACGTTCGAATGGATCAAGCCCTTCACCTCTGTTCGTAACGGAACGTTCAATGATGCGCATGTCGAGTGGTTTCAGGATGGAAAGGTTAATATCACTGCAAATGCACTGGACCGGCACCTCCAAAGTAAAGGGGACAAAACAGCCATCATTTGGGAACCCAATGACCCCGAAGAGGCTGTTCGAACATTGACTTACACCGAGCTACATGCTCAAACATGTCAATTTGGAAACGCCCTTAAATCTCTCGGAGTTAAGAAAGGAGACCGCGTTGTGCTTTACATGCCTATGACTCCAGAACTGACCATTGCTGTTTTGGCCTGCGCTCGAATTGGAGCCGTGCATTCGGTTGTTTTTGCCGGTTTTAGCGCCCAAGCATTGCATGATCGAATCGAAGATGCGCAAGCAAAAATTGTAATTACTGCAGATGAGGGACGGCGAGGAACCAAGACAATTCCGCTAAAAGAAACCGTCGATACGGCTCTTATGAACTCTACATGCGTCGAGTCTGTGGTCGTGCAAAGAGTTACCGGAATCGCCTGTGCTATGAATCCAGATAGGGACCTGTACTGGGATGAACTGGTCGCAGGTAAATCAACAGTTTGCGCTGCGGAACCCATGGATTCTGAAGATATGCTATTCATCTTGTACACCTCAGGGTCCACAGGAAAACCCAAAGGTGTGGTTCACGTGCATGGAGGGTACATGGTCTATGCGGGGTACACCTTTTCCAATGTTTTTCAATATGAAGGGAACGACGTTTACTGGTGCACTGCAGACGTTGGCTGGATTACAGGACACAGCTACATTATCTACGGCCCCCTCTTGAATGGAGCAACTTCCTTGATGTTTGAAGGCATCCCAACGTATCCGGATGCAGGCCGGTTTTGGGAGGTCTGTGCCAAGCACAAAGTCAATCAATTTTACACAGCTCCAACAGCCATTCGGTCGCTGATGTCGAGCGGATCTGAACCTGTTACACAGCATGACTTATCTTCGCTTAAAGTTCTTGGAACCGTCGGAGAACCAATCAACGAGGAAGCTTGGTACTGGTACCGGGATGTCGTTGGGCAATCGAAGTGTCCCATTGTGGATACGTGGTGGCAGACGGAGACGGGTGGCATTATGATCAGCGGACTCGGGGGCTTAAGCCCGCAAAAACCAGCCCATGCCGGACTTCCTTTACCCGGAATTCACCCGGTCTTGTTGGATCCAAATGGACATGAAATCTTAGAGAACAACGTCGAAGGACTGCTGTGTATTTCTCAGTCGTGGCCGAGTATGATCCGAACTACATATGGGGACCATACGCGCTGTAGAAACACGTATTTCCATCCATTTCCTGGACACTATTTCACCGGAGATGGTGCCAAACGAGACGATCAAGGGCTCTACCGCATCATTGGACGCGTCGATGATGTCATCAACGTTTCGGGCCATCGATTTGGAACGGCTGAAATTGAATCTGCCATCAACGAAACGTCGGGCGCTGTGGAATCCGCTGTCGTCGGATTTTCACACGAGATAAAAGGACAAGGAATCCATGCCTATGTCATTTTAGATTCCAAAACGGGCTCTTTAGATAAAGCGGACTTGCGCAACGCGGTGCAGAACGCTGTCATCAAAGGAATTGGTAAAATCGCCAAGCTAGATCGCATTCAATTTGTTTCGGCACTCCCTAAAACGCGCTCGGGAAAGATTATGCGGCGCATCTTACGTAAAGTCGCAGAAGGTGAACAAACTTCATTTGGTGACACCTCAACCCTATTGGACCCCGCATGCGTAGATTTGCTCGTAAGCGGAGCTAAACAATTGCAAATAAGTTGATTTCGATGAAATCAAAATGATAACGCATATGTGGAACAAACCTGAACATAGACTCATCACACCTGTGACCTTTCGTATACTGCTCGTCGGCATGGCGTTGGCATTGGCGCCTTGGGCTGCGTGGGCTCAAGTCGATACTGAATTTTGGTTTGTAGCACCCGAGGTCTGGGCCAACCACGGTGATAGCCCAACACTTTTGCGCTTCGCTACGTTTGATGAACCGGCGGTTATAACAGTGGAACAACCCGCCAATTCCAGTTTTCCGACGCAAACATTGACCATCGCTGCAAATGATGTGGCTTCTTTGAACCTCGCTCCTTGGTTGAGCCAGGTTGAAAACAAACCCGCCAACACGGTTCTTAATTTCGGGCTGCACATTTCCTCGACCTCGCTTGTCGAAGCGTATTACGAAGTCAATCCCTCGAATAACCTCAATCCCGACATTTTCGCATTGAAAGGTGCCAATGCCTTGGGTATTGATTTTGTGGTACCGTTTCAGATGTACCTCAACAATGGGTATTCACAGTCCACCTCGTCTTTTGACATCGTAGCCACAGAAGATAGCACAACGGTCACAATCAACCCCAGAAAAGCCATCATTGGCCATCCTGCCAACAACGCGTTTACCATCTTGCTCCACAAAGGGCAAACTTGGAGCGGACGGGCATCTTCTGTGCTCTCCTCCCAACACCCTTCTGGCACAACCGTAACGTCTGACAAACCGATTGCCATTACCATGAGTGATGACTCCCTTGTCGGAACTCCTTATGGTGGGTGTTCAGATATTATGGGAGATCAAATCGTTCCGGTCAACATCGTCGGAACCGAATACATTGCAATTAGAGGAAACCTCAACGGTCCGGACAAGGTTTTTATCGTACCCACTGTTCCCGGGACCGTCATCAGCCTCAATGGCAACGTAGTGACCACATTGCCTTCTATCTATTCGATGTACACGCACACGCTCACAGCGGCTGCAGCGTATTACACGACAAGCGAACCTGTTTATGTCCTCCACCTGACTGGATTTGGATGCGAAGTGGGAGGAGCCCTTTTGCCTCCTATCGTATGCACGGGATCTCAGGAGGTGGCCTTCGTTCGCTCTACAAATGAGTTCATTGGCCTGAAGATTTTGGTTCCTGCTGGAGGTGAGGATGATTTCACGTTCAACGGGAATACGACCAATGTCGAAGCAAGTGACTTCAATAATGTACCGGGAACAGCCGGTGCATGGAAGTATGCCAATATCACAGCAACATCTTTTGTCCCTCAATTGCAGGCTTCTCGTCTGTCCAACAGCACTTCTCAATTTCACTTGGGCATTGTTCATGGAGGCGCCAGTTCAGGTACACGCTATGGTTATTTCAGTAATTATGCCGCGAAGGCCTATGTCGTTCAGGTGGAAGACAACACCCTCTGTGAAGGCGAATCATTGAACTTGGAAACCAATGACCTCATCGGAGCGAGCTATGACTGGACAGGTCCCGGAGGCTTCACAGGACAAGGGAATCCCTTAGACCTAGGTGTTTTAGATGAATCTGACAACGGAATCTATGTTGTTTCAGGTTACGTGGGCGCATGTCCCATCGAAAATGACACACTTCTTTTGACTGTAAGCCCTGTTCCTGATTTGCCTGAAATCTCAGGAG
>CAWVYB010000125.1:0-6477 GCA_963934215.1 uncultured Flavobacteriales bacterium
ACACGTCTTCGTACGTTTTGAAAAATAACGAAGAAGAGGACGACTGGGGCGACCTCATTGACTTCGTGGACTTCATCAACAACTCGAGCGATGCTGTATTCGAGTCGGAACTGGGCGATTGGTTGGACTTCAACGCCTATGTGCGGTCTGCGGCATTGGACAACCTGTTTTCGAATCTGGATACGTACACGCTATCAGCGCGCAATTATTACATCTACCACAACACTACAACGGGTCTATGGGAATGGATCAAGTGGGATGCCAATGAAGTGTTTGGTAGCTATGCCATGGGAGTCGGAGGCAGCATGATCACTTTGGATCTTGATTTTGATGGGGGCAATGAAAACCGGCCATTGCTTCAGCGCATCCTTGAGAATGAAACTCTATTGAATGCATACTACGCTGAAATGTGTGAATTGAGGACGGAGTGGTTCAATCCTGAATTCTTGGAGCCTCGGATGGATGCCTTGAAAGCGCTCATCGAGGATGCGGTGCTCGCCGATGACAATAAAATGTATTCGAACAACCAGTTTCAAAACAATTTCAACGTGGATCAAGGTGGAATGGGAGGCTCGCTCTATGGTTTAAAACCATTTGTTGAGGACCGCGTGGCCTATATGGATCAACAATTGGATTGTATGTCTTCCAGCGATATTCTTGATTTTGCGACCGAGACCACGTTGGTCTTTCCCAATCCAGCATCGCATGAGGTGACGGTAGTCTCGCATCCCCTGGCATCCGGTTTGCGGGTCGTGGATTCCATGGGGCGCGAAATATGTTCGTTGGAGCGTTCTGAATCGTTTCGGATCGATGTGTCCTCCTGGTCGAATGGTGTGTTCTGGGTGCAGTCTCTGCGTGATGGTGCGCGGATGACAGTCCCCTTCATCGTGCAGCATTAGAGGAGTGAATCACTTTTCTCAACAACGAGCGAACCCTTTCGGGTTTTCATGTGTTTACTTCACATGAAAACCGTGTGCTTCAATAATTTCCGTTCTCAGGGGTTGCGCACCGGCTCACTTATTTTTTTAGCGCTGGTCGTTTCTTTAGCGACCCATGCCCAAGTTGAGGACCCCTTTGAAGTGCGTTTCCAAACCCAAGAAAAAGGAGGCATCGCACTGCTTTCCAATATCAGTGTTTCCTGCAACTCGGGTTTCAATTGTTCGAACGCTCAAGCTTCGCTGCCCATGTCTGGAACGGGAGGAGATAACAACGATTTCAACATGACCTATGTTGATTTGGACAACGACCCGGATACGTGGATGTCAACTTCCGATAGTTTGAACTTGAGTGATTGTGGTGAAATCATTTGGGCTGGGCTTTATTGGGCCAGTCGAATCACCACATTCACCCCCAATTACGCCCTCCGGAATCAACTCAAAATCCAGGCAAATACCGAGGGTTATCAGGATGTTTCGGCAGATGAGTTGTATGATTTTGACGGGGGGTATTTCAATGCTTACTTCTGTTTTAAGGATATGACGGATTTCATGCAGTTGAATCCGGTGAACTCACGTTATGCTGTCGCAAACATGGTGACGCGAGAAGACGACAGCAGCTGGGGAGGGTGGACCCTCGTCGTAGTTTACGCTGACGCCTTGCAGTCCATGAAGAACCTAACGGTCTTTGACGGCTTTGCCTTTATCAATTCGGGCAACAACCAAGTGGACATTGACATCGATGGGTTTGTAACACCTCCCAATGGTCCTGTGAATTTTGAATTGGGTGCAATCGCTTATGATGGTGATCGCAATTCCTCTGGCGACCAGATGCTGTTCAATGGAGCCGGCACTTTTGTTGAAATTGAAGATGCCTTGCATGAAGCTAACAATGTCTTCAACAGCACGCATTCCCGTGACGGTCAAATGACGCCTTATCGCCTGCCAGCGTACAACAACACCTTGGGGCATGATGCGAATGTTTTCATGCCAGACAATACCGGAGGTCAGTTTTTAAGTAACAGCAGCACGCAAGCGACCATTCGAATCCTAACCGGGGGGGAATCCATCATGCTCCAGACAGCGACATCAGCGATCGATGTATTCGAGCCTGATTTGAAAGCGACGGTGTTCATAGAAGATCTCAACGGAGGCATTGTGAGTCCCGGAGATGTTCTTGAATTTACGGTCGTGGGAAAAAACCTCGGTTCGGATATCTCTGTTGGTACCTTCATGACGGATTCTTTGGACCTTCGCGTGGACTATGTTCCCGGCTCTTTGGTCATGTTGACGGGACCTAACGCTGGAGCTCTGAGCGACGGTGCAGGTGATGACGCCGGAGAGTATGATGCCACCAACCATGCCGTAACTGTTCGCGTTGGTGCAGGAGCTACGGCAGCAATTGGAGGTGAGTTGAGCAACAATCCAACGGGACAGGATAGCACGGCATTCAAGTTTCAAGGAAGTTTGACCAATGATTGCATGATCCTGCAATGCAACGGCACATTGGATGGGGTGGCTTACATATTCGGTGCAGGAGATATTTCAGGGAATTCCCTTGACAACGGCGGGTTGAGCAGCCTGGTGGATGTCAATGGCTGTCCGCTAGGAAGTGTGAATCAATTGGTCGTGGAGACGGGGACTTGTCCGTCCGTGCAAGTGGTCCAGTCGTCAACCAGTTGTCTCGGTGAGGATGTAGCGCTCTATGTGCCGAGCTTTCAGAACAATCCCATTGCTGAATCGCTCGCGCAATATGTGTGGAGTGGACCCAATGGGTATGCTTCGATCAATTCGGTCGCTGAAATTGAAGATGTATCTCCGACTGATAATGGCGTGTATTCCTTGGAGTTGACGTTCGAAGGTCTGGAATGCATCTTGAATACAGCCGCTTGGACGTTAGAGGTGCATGACCCAAGTCCAATGTTTGAAGCTCCTGTTTCGCAGTGCTTAGAGGGCAATTCCTTTGACTTTATTGCCACAGGAGCCACTGAAACGACGGCTGTTTACACGTGGTCGATGTCGAATGCCGATCCGTCAGAATCAATTGGACCAACGCCTTCCGATGTTGTTTTTGATAATGCGGGCTGGCATGATGTCACACTCGTGTTGCAAGAAAACGGCTGTGAAAACAATTACATCGATTCGATTTGGATTGATGAGGCGCCGGTTTTAAGTCCTTTGGATATCAGCTGGAGTCCATCATCGGGATGCCCGCCGATTTTGGTTCACTTTGACGACAATAGCACCAACCCAGCTTTGTCTTATTCTTGGGAATTCGGTGATGGTGGATTCAGCTCAGACCCAGACCCAGTTCACGTATACGGGGAATTGGGTAGCTTCGATGTTTCCGTCGTTGCGAGTTCGATGACAGAATGTGTTTCAGTAATCTCTGTGGATTTACCGGGAATCATTCAAACATATAGCGGGCCGGAGGGCGGGTTTTCTATTTCTCCTTTGGTCGTGGATATCTTGGATGGCGAGGTGTCTGTTGTTTCCTTGGCTTCACCAACGTTGAATTGCACCTATCAAATGGCTGATGGTGGTTTCATCACAGGGCACGACGGCATGCATACTTTTTTGGAGTCGGGTGTTTTTCAGATTGTACAAACAGTCACGGATTCGGGTGGTTGCAGCGCCACTACTTTGGGAGAAGTCACAGTCAATGGCACGTTGTTTTACGCGCCAACCGCGTTTTCGCCAGACCAGGATGGCTTGAACGATGTTTGGTTGCCGCAGGTAACGGGAGTGACCGACTATGCGTTGCAGATTTTTGATCGCTGGGGCGAGCAGGTATGGAGCACTGATGACCCCACGCTACCCTGGTTGGGGCAGTTTCAAAATGGAGGGCACTTTGTTCCCAATGGAGTGTACCATTGGACGGTACGATTGGAAGACCAGTCGCGTTTCCCTCGGAGTTATCGTGGCACTGTGACCATGATGCGCTGAATTCAGTGCTGCGGTTGTCCTCCGTTTCTTTTCTTTTGTGGAATTAAAAATCCGCATCCGATGCGCATTCGACTCAACTTGCGTCAATTCGTTTTTGCAATCAGATGCGGACTCTCCATAGACTCCCTTCATGGTGGTGGAGGGAATCACGCTTAGAGCGAACTCAAAGCGTGCCTTTCCTTTCGGTCAGGCTTAAGGACCTCTGGAAGGAGATGTTGGACTTTGTTTTGCAACCACTTCATTGCTGAAGCTGCCTCTCGGCTCCATCCAACCCTCGTACCTTTGGCTCATCGCCATCTGCCCGAAGGCAGCGGGATGTTGTTCTTAAAGCGTTTCCGCTTTTCGAACTGACCAAATGACCACCGTATTTCAAGCACGAATGCTATCCTTTTGGTGTTGGTGTCACCTCACCAACGGAGCTTCATCACCGAAGTGACTGGCTTTCTCATGCCTCAGGCAAGCCTGGAGGCCTTCCACGCAGCCAGCGCAGAATTTCACTCTCCTTGCGGAAAGTGTGTCGTTCACTTTTGCCGAAACATCAGCGAACGACTACGTTAGTATGCCTTTTCATCTTACCGTCAGGACTTGCGTCCTTTTGGCACCCCTTTCGGAATGCGACCATTCTCAGGCCTCAAGATTTTCGGGTTGATCTGTCGATCCGCCTTTGCGAATCAACGTGCAACGATTTCCTTGAATGAAATCCATCCTGCTCCGATTGATGACCTGGGCTTGCACCCAACATCGTCTTTCTTCGCACTTGGCTCGAATCCTTCCGCACCTTTTGTCTCTTTTCAGAGCTTCTTGGCAGGAACCCTTTTCAGGTGATCTGCAGTTTGGACAAGCCAATCTGCTTTTCGTTCCCCGAGCATTGCGATACAAACAAAGGGCAAAAAGGCATTGCTCTGATTCTTCGAAGCAGGGAGTAAGACACACGGTATTCACAGAGGTTTTCAACAATTGTTCATAGCCTGAGCCTTTTTAGCGTTGCGGTGGTCGGTTGAATGGAGCGTTCTGTCGAAATCTGTAGCCAAAGACGAAACGTTCTCGTCCCAATCCCCGTAAATGCGAGGACATGATCGTTTCGAATCCATTTGGTAGACAATTATTGAGGACACTTGGCCTTTTCCTTGTTAGCCTTTATTTAAGTACATCGTTCGTTGCGGCCCAGGGCTGCGGTGCTGCTTGTGCTGCTTTGGATATTAGTTACAGTATTTCGAATTCTGACGAATGCATCATCACGTTCACCGCTGAAAATACTGGAGATTTGCCAGTAGGCTATGAATCGGATGTGCAGTGGACCTGGTCGTTAGATGGCATAGAATCCGCCACGAGCAATCCAATGACGTTGTTCTATGAAGCGACTCAAAGTATTGAGGTCGTGACGCTGGAGGGAGGGCTGATGCCAACAGGAACTGAAGCGCCGTGCGTGTGTTCTTTGGACATCGATCTCGACGTGGCTTTGTTCGATTTCAATTGGCCTTGTTCATGTTTACCCGGCGATGGTCCGGTTGCAGATTTTGATTTTACAGGGTTGGGTCAATGCGGCGGTGTGTTGTCATTTGAAAATGCCTCTGCGGGTGCGGGTTTAGATTATGCGTGGACTTTTGGTGAAGACGGGAACTATGGGGTGTCGAGTGAATTCAATCCCATCGTGACGTTCAATATTCCTGGAGGCGGCGTTTCTCAGGTGCCTGTGACGTTATCTGTCATCGACGAAAATGGCTGCACGGATACGTGGACCGAAGAAATTCCTGTGGTACAAACTCCGGATCCATGGTTTGTCGAAACTGAACCAATCTGTACGAGTAACGAAAGCTGGCCGATACCGTTTAGTTTGTTGAATTCCAATTCCAATTACTTCGAAGACAACGGTTTAACTCAGTTGACGATCGATTGGGGCAATGGGGATGTGGATGTGCTGACGGCAATGGAAATTCCGTTCACTACCGAATATTTTGGCTATGGCACGTACACTATTTCGTTCACAGCATTGGGAACAAATGGATGTGCGTCAGTGGCACAAGATGAGTTGTTTGTCGGCAGTAACCCGGAGATAGAAACAGCGAGCCCAGGGATGACAGCAGGTCTGTGCGTTCCGGAATTACTGGCTTTCCCCCTCACGAGCTATGAAAACAATGATCCCGCGACCGTGTATACGGTTGACTTTGGGGATGGTGCGGCTGCTACATTCAATCACCCACCGCCGTCTACTGTTGAGCATGTTTATGCCTCTTCATCTTGCGGAGCCTCAGGTGAGCTCCCTGCAAATGCATTTCATTTTTCAATTGAGGCAAGCAATGAATGTCTCACGACAGCGACCAATGCAATCTTCATTGAAGTTTTAGAAGTTGTGCCGCCAACCCTTGCGGGGCCAATGACTTTATGTGTTGGAGCTACGGGTGATTATCACGTTTCCGGGGGATTTCAAAACTTTACTGAGACCGGTTGTGAACTGTCCTCTGTATCGGGGAATTGGGAGGTCATCGCATTGCAAGGACAAACGCCGTCGTTGCTTAACATGGCTTCAGGATCCGAGTTTCAACCGACTTTCACCGAATCCGGACTCTATCAAATCGTCTACGAAGATGATGTGTTG
>CAWVYB010000126.1:0-6425 GCA_963934215.1 uncultured Flavobacteriales bacterium
TTTATTTTGTATCCACATACTCCTTAATACTTCAAGGTTACTGTTCCGGTAATAGCCTCTTGATCACCGTTGAAATCGATCACGTAATAATAATCCGCCATCGGCAACGGCGCGTTGTTGAAACGGCCATCCCATCGCTTTGCATAGCCAAGAGAGCTGAACAGCTCCTGTCCCCAACGGTTATATACCGAAACCTTGGAAGATGGGAAGAATTCAAGCCCTCCTACAATCCATTCATCATTGTATCCATCTCCATTGGGCGTGATGGCATCTGCGATGAAAAAGCATCCGATCGTCGGTTCCACCGTAACAGCTGAAGACAGCGTACATCCCAAGCTATCCGTAATGATGACCGCATAGGTGTCTTCAAACAAGCCCGTCGCCGTGGCTGTTTCTTGCGCTAAAAAGTCACTCCAGAGGTATAGGATGGGCAAGTGTCCCCCATCGACCGAAGCGGTAACGGTACCGTCTTCTTCATTCCAGCACGTCACCGGACTGCTCAGCATAGTAAGGATCATATCCGTATCCTCCTCTGCTCCTATTTCAAATAGCGTGTCCTCAATGCAACCTGTTGCATCCACGGCGGTCACATGATACACTCCTTCGTACAAATTGAATAAATCAATTCCCTGTTCTTCAATTTCCCAAACGAGATCACCTGTTCCTCCGACCGGGAAAATATTGACCGCTCCATCGCTCATTCCCGTGCAGGTGACATTCGTCACGTTGATCAGCACTTCGATCGGTTCCGGCTCCAAAATCTCAAATAAGGCTGAGTCCATACAGCCATTGGCATCCATCACTTGCGCCGCATAATCGCCCGCACATAGGGCGCTGAAGTTGAATGTCTCGTTGGCATTGAGCGTCAACAGAATATCCCCTGTACCTCCGGCAAAGTCCACAACAGCTATACCGTCGCAATCACCTCCACAAACGACATTTTCACTGAGCAACAATTCAACAACCAAAGAATCCGGTTCAAACACTGCCTGCATGCCGGATACCAGGCATCCATTATCATCTTCAACCGTGACATCGAAGTTTCCCTCATTCAAATTCTCGACCGTATAAGGCAGTACTCCCGATTCAGGGGATTGCAATGTCAAAACTCCCGTACCTCCGACGGCATCGACGGACACCGTGCCATCGCCATAGGCCGTACATGAGATCGGAGTCGATGACAAAATCAATTGAATCGGTTCCGGTTCGATGAGTGTTTGTGGCGTAGAATTGACAACACAACCGGCTTCATCCGAGACACTCAACGTGTAGGTTCCAACCGATAAATCAAAACAAGGGTCAAATCCAAATCCATCCGCTGGAGGATCGACTTGGTAAGACAGCACCCCCGTTCCTCCTTGCGCATTGACAATACAAATCTCACCATCCGACTCTCCTGCACATGACACATCCGAAAGGTCCAATTCAAACTGAATCGAGTCCGGTGCATTGATAAAGAAATCATCTTGGATTACACAAAGGTTATCATCAATTGCATTGGCTATAAATGCGCCTGAACACAAAGCATTTTCGTTGAATTCAGTGCCCTCTTCATCTGTTACTGAATAATCGAAATTGCCTGTTCCGCCTGTCGCGACTATTACTACCGCGCCATTGCAAGCATCCGCACACAACAAATCCGATGCTTCAATTGAAATCTCTACCGCAGAAGGCTCTATCAACGTCACTTGAGCTTCTTCCGTGCATCCATTGCTATCGGTGAGCGTCACATTGTATTGCCCTGGCAAAACATTGTCTAAGTCAATGACTACATCGCCTTCGCCCGTTATGGTTTCCGGGAATGCAGGATCAGAAGTCAATGTTAAGGTCCCGCTACCACCGGACATGCTTCCGTCAACTTGCCCATCACCATAGTCGAAACAAGAGATATCCGTTTCGTTCAAAATCAGTTCAAAGGGATCGATGCAACTCAATTCGATGACCGTATCCACTGAACAGCCGTAGAGGTCCGTAATCTCGAATGTCCATTGGCCATCTCCAGCAACACAAGGAAGGCCAATCCACTGTTCAGCCACAGGGACTTGCACATTTCCTGGAGTCGCTGACGGATAGGCAACAATCTCCAACGGATCTGAACCACCTTGATAGTTGATTTGAACAACGCTGTTTTGATCACCCGGGCATTGATTGTCCTGCAGCAAATCCCAATTGGCATTCAACTGTGGTGGGTCGATGAAGGCAAACAGATTGGTCGTATCGCGGCAGCTGTTGCCGTCCACAAGTGCAACAAAGTAATCCCCTTGACCAATGTCCGCGAATGTACCGTTGTCATCTTGACTCAGAATCAACGTTGAATCAGAAGCGTCAAACAACTCATAGGTCACCGGGTCCATGCTCGCACCAACGGCGTCCACCACAACAGTGGCTGTTTCTCCAAAGCAATTGATTGGAGTCGTCACATTCACCTCTGAATTGGATGCCGCAAATTCACCACAGGGATTGGGCACGGTCATGGCGCCGCCTCCATCGCCTTCCATGCACCACAAATCAATGTCGGATTGATCGCCTTCAACAAATACTTGAAAACAGGCATGGAACGAAAACGGGCCACACGTCGTCACCTGAGCAATTTGAATTCTCAAGTCATCACCGGCTTCAACCGGCGCAATGGTGAAAACCGTCCCTTCAACGATTTGCTCTGAACACATGGTTGTGCTCGAGTAATCGGGGTTGGTTGAGACGATTTGCTCCCCGGGGGCAAAGCCCAAAGTCCAATACGTGTCGTATTCAATTTCTGGGAAAAAGTCCAACAGTCCCGGATTTTGAGCTGACCCTAAAAGCACATCTCCAAGCATGGGGTTGAAGCATCCGCATGGCGCATTCAGATACAATGGATCGGTAAATGCCACGGTATTGTCCGCATAGATGGCACTCAATTGGTCCGTCTCATTCTGAAAAACGGCGTAGACATCATAGGTCACATAGCCATTGAGCAAATCGTCTATATCAAAACCATCACCTGTGGGAGCATAGAATGCCGTATCGACCTCTATTTCCATACCCACAACTTGGGAAATTGAGCTCGTTTGAACTGCCAACAACATTAAAAACAAAAGGGCAGGCGCCCAAACAGTCGTTAAATGCGACAAGACGGACGGGGTCCGTAGTACAAGGAGACGTGACTCTATTGCTTTCATGAATACAGATTCAATGACTTAGAAACAAAACAAGATATCGCATGCAAACGTTGCATCGATATATGTTCAGCGCGCAAATTAGCGGATTTCGTCCATATAGCTACCTTCATTCCTCGGAATCACCATTCAATGCCTGCATGAAAATCGTTACAACCGCGCAAGCGCTACCTGTCTCCAACGAAATTCCTCGTATTCTAGAGAGCGATGATCACTTGGCTTGGGTATGGAAACCCAACCATCTTTTGGTCCACAGAACGGACATAGCCAAGCATGATCTGCTCAATCTGAAGGATTGGATTTTAAAAACTACCGACTGGTCCTTTGCACAACCAATCAATCGATTGGACCGTCCCACAAGCGGACTGGTGCTTGTTGCTCGCGACGTTGACGCGCTGAAAATGGTTTCTGAGCAGTTCGTAAAACACGCTGTGACTAAAACATATCTGGCAATTGTCAGAGGTTGGACTGAGGATGAAGGTGTTATTGAAAGGCCATTACCTACAAGTCACAACAACACTCCAAAAGAAGCCATCACCTCCTACAAAACCTTGGGTCGGGCTGAATTACCGCTGGCCATCACGCGGTATGAAACAAGTCGATTCAGCCTGGTCGAATGCACTCCTCAAACGGGGCGCTTCCATCAAATTAGATTGCATCTTAAGCACCTCAAACACCCGATCATTGGAGATACGGCGCATGGTGACAAGCCACACAACCGCTATTTCGCTGAGCATTTAAATCAACCGTATTTATTGCTGCATTCCGGTGAGTTGACCCTGGAACACCCCTATACTGCGTTGGAAAAAACCGTGCAAGCTCCATTGCCTGAGCACTGGAAACAGACGCTTGATCAATTCGGTTGGTCCGATTCGTTTTCTACGTTTGGTTCTGCAGATTCAACCCAATCAGGCTCTTGACCTTCACCCACTTTGGAAATCCGCAAGTGAATCTCAGTCAATTCCTCTTCCGTCAAATGCCGCCATTCGCCCATCGGCATGTCCAAATCAACATTCATAATCCGTGAACGCTGCAAGCGAATGACACGGTGTCCTAAGGCCTCACACATGCGTCGAATCTGGCGGTTCAAACCTTGAGTCAAAATCATCCGAAACGTCGTTGCACTTGTTCGTTCAATGGCACACGGCAACGTGATGGTGTCCAGAATCTGAACCCCTGCACTCATTTTTTCGAGAAAAGCATCGTCAAATTCGCGGTTCACCATCACATGGTATTCCTTTTCGTGTTGGTGACGGGCACGTAAAATCTTATTGACGATGTCGCCGTCATTCGTTAGAAAAATGAGGCCTTCGCTCATCTTGTCCAATCGACCGATCGGAAAAATCCTTGTCGGATAATCAATGAAGTCAATGATGTTGTCCTTTTCGCGGACTTGATCTGTTGTACAAACGATTCCAACCGGCTTGTGCAAAGCGATGTAAACCGGTGCCGCACCTTCTAGTTTTCCAACCTCCTCGCCTTTCACAGCGACCACATCGCCAGGCTGCAGTCGGGTGCCCATTTCAGGGACTACACCATTGATTGTCACCTGCCCCAATTCAATCAGCTTATCGGCTGCTCGTCGCGAGCAATAACCAATTTCACTGAGGTACTTATTGATGCGTTTGCCGCTTGGCTGAGATTCCTCCATGGCGCAAAGGTATGCAGCCAAAGCATCCATCCTTGACTTCCTACCTTTGCATTCAGATTCACAGCGAATCTCGTGTTCACCATCAATGCAATGGTTCAATCTTCCATGGAACAAGCCCCTCTTTATCACCCCCAAAACAAGGTCCGAATCGTCACCGCAGCGAGCCTCTTTGACGGGCACGATGCGGCCATCAACATCATGCGGCGCATCATGCAACGATCGGGCTGTGAAGTCATTCACTTGGGGCATGACCGCAGTGTCGATGAAGTGGTTAATTGTGCGATTCAAGAAGATGCCCAAGGCATTGCCATGACCTCCTACCAAGGAGGGCACATGGAGTACTTCAAGTACATGAAGGACTTGTTGGAAGAAAAAGGAGCCGGCCACATTCGTGTTTTTGGCGGCGGCGGCGGCACCATCCTGCCCGAAGAGATTGCCGAATTGCATGCCTACGGTATCGAGCGCATTTACCATCCTGATGATGGCCGTGCGATGGGACTGCAGGGCATGATCAACGATCTGGTTCAACGAGCCGACTTTGAAACGGTACATTCCGTTGCGGATGTTGCCGAAGAATTGAAGCAACTGAATCACGCCGGTCACCGGGGCATTGCGCGTTGCATCACCGCCGCGGAAAATGACCCCGATGGATTTTCCGCAGCGTTCAAATCTGCCCAACCCGATGTGGCTGCAGTGCCTGTTTTGGGCATTACGGGAACTGGCGGATCGGGCAAATCGTCGATGGTCGATGAATTGGTACGTCGCTTTTTGATGGACTTTCCGGAGAAGCGTATTGGCCTGATCAGTGTGGACCCTTCCAAGCGCAGGACCGGTGGCGCCTTGTTGGGTGATCGCATTCGCATGAACGCCATCCACAACGAGCGCGTCTATATGCGCTCACTGGCAACCCGACAATCCAATTTGGCGCTGTCCAAGCACGTATCCGAAGCGGTGGAAGTGCTCAAGGCGAGCCAGTTCGACCTCATCGTCTTGGAGACGAGTGGCATTGGTCAGAGCGACACCGAGATCATGGACCACAGCGACGTGGCATTGTATCTCATGACACCTGAATTTGGCGCTGCGACGCAGCTGGAAAAAATTGACATGCTGGATTTTGCCGATGTCATCGCCATCAATAAATTCGACAAACGCGGCGCATTGGATGCCATTCGCGATGTGCGGAAACAATTCAAGCGCAACCACGATCTGTGGGAAGCGACCGACGAAGAGTTGCCGGTCATTGGCACCATTGCCTCGCAATTCAATGATCCCGGAACCAATCGGTTGTACAAGCTCTTAATGGATCACTTGGCCAAGCGCACCGGCAACAACTTGAAATCCACTTGGGACGTGAGCCAAGACGAAAGCGAAAAGCTCTTTGTCATTCCTCCAGGACGCGTGCGTTACTTGAGTGAGATTGCCGAATCCAATCGCGCTTACAATACATGGTGTGAAGAGCAAGCAGAAGTGGCGGGCAACCTTCAAGCGTTGCGCGAAGCCACCCTCCTCCTCGACCCGGCTGATCAGCAGGCGTTGATCCAAAAAGCCGAGGAAGTGCAGATGGAGCTCGATCCGAAGTTGATGGCGTGGCTAGACCAATGGCCTGCGCTGCGTGCGCG
>CAWVYB010000127.1:0-6424 GCA_963934215.1 uncultured Flavobacteriales bacterium
TTCAAATTTTTGAATGAAATGTCCCTGCCATCGCAGTCGGCTGCCAAATGCCTTCAAATCGGTTTTTGCTCCGGGCACAGCGGCCTTTTTGTACGCATGAAATACCTGGCGCATGCTCAAGCAACCCCAAGCGAGATAAGCAGACAGTCGACTGCACGATTGTCTGCTCGCGAGGGGTTGGCCGATTTGTCGACGGTATCCCTTGACTCGGCCCTCAAAAAATGAGCGCATGTAACGGTGCGCATGCACCTCGCCTCCCATTTGAAATGGTCCCCGCAGGCCAGGATCTTCTTCATGAGCGACCAACGGACAATCAACAAGTCGGAAAGGCTCTGGCCATGAAATCGCAGCGAGGGTTATTCCCTTGATCTCAGAAAGCGAAATGGGCTTTGTCAACTGAGCCAGCATCGTGGCATGCCACTCAGTCGCCCAGCCATCTCGAGAGCGTCTACCCCTTTGAACGGCTTGTTGAGGTGTCTCAAACCACCTGATTTTCTTGCGATCGCACCACAATTGAAGTGCCTTATCGCGATCATAGGTATGCCGGAGACCCGTCTCCTCGTAGCTGTAAATCCCGTGAATGGCGCATTCCTCAGACAACCACTCAAAGCAGTCCAATGCATCGGCCTGAATGGCCTCTACGCTTACAGGCCACCCCAGTTCGGCCACCTCCTTTTGCATGGATGTCCACGCCTGCCAACGGAATTGAAGATGCCGATTGGCGGTCGTAGGATGTCTTAGATTGGAAGGCTCGAAAATATGGAGCAAAAGAACGGAGTGTCCTGCTGCTGCAGCGAATTTCAAAGCATGGCCGAGAGGCTCGTGATCCCGAAGCCTTAAGTCTCGCTTAAACCAAACAATGTGGATGTCCTTTGTTAATTCCGGTGGCACAGAAAAGGAACCCCTTTGCTTCATGGAAGGTTCAATTCAGGCGATTAAAGCACCATGTGCATTTCTTAACCGAATAACTCCAGTTTCACATGGTTGACGATCGCACCACCAAAGAAGGGTATTCAACCAATCAATAATACGAGTCTAGGAAGGATAGGCTACTCGATAGCTTCGTTATTCCGACTACTCAATCCCCGTTGCAGAAGGAGCATGATTACTGCGAGTAAAACCGCAGTTAATTCGTAAGAAAAAGCATGCCAAGCCTCAATGCCCAACGCCCTTCTCAGTAGGATTGTTGCAACAACAAAACCTGAATTTCGCAATACGAATCCAAAGTCATCGAGGTACTTGAAGGAGACCACCAGTAGCAAGACATCCACGAGAATCAAGGCTGTAAAGAATTCATCATAGAAAACGCTGTTCAGGTCTGTGTGCAAAGCTTCAGGGTAGGTAATCCATTCCCAAAGCCAATTTCCGACTGAGTAAAAGCTCAGGAAAACGAAGAAGATCGTGAGCAATCCGGCCATTCCCATCTTAAACCGCACAAACTTTTTCAATTCCGTTTCCTCTAGGCGAGCGACTCTTCGGGGCAGGAGGTTGTAAAAAATCACCAGCATTCCACCCAATACAACTGCAGATAGCATATGAGGAAAGAAAGCCGATTCCCATGGCCAAGTTGATGTGTCTTCGAGACTTTTGAAAACCGATCGGATTTCGATGAGCGCCACGATTTCAATTTGTTTTCCCAATGAGCGTGCAAAAGAGGTTGGCAGGTAATAAATCAGCAGATAGACCTCAGCGATGAGTATAACAGAAAATGGCGTGTACAATGTCGCCAATGGATGGGAAAAAAGTGATTCAGGCAAGCCCCAAGAAAAAACTTCGTTTCCCGCATAAAGCGTCAAATGGACAAGAAACAACGTAAGCGCACAACTGACAAGGAAGCGCTCAATGTTGCCCCGCATTGTAGGATTCAGTGCATATTGGGCAAATGTTTGGAGAGAAACGAAACGTTGCATAAGAGAATAACAAACGAAGTCCAGAAATGTTTGTCAATCAGTGCTTTATTGGGCATAAGCAACGCTGCCTAGCTCAGAAACCTTCAACGTATTTTGGACGAACAAAAGCGCGCGCTGAGGTTCAACCCCAGAAAAACGGCAAACAGTGTGGTCAGTAGCTTCTTCATTATTTGGTGTCTTTGAGGCAGCGAACAGAAAAGCCCGTTCGCAGATTGTCAGTGTCTCGGAAGACATTCTCATGGACGTAGTACATATGCCGGAACCATGAATTGGCTCCATCGGGCGAAGAACTCCACCAGACCCCGCCGCTTCCATTGTCGTAGAAGTTTCCATCGTTTCGGCGGAAGCCACCTGGCAAACCTGAAAAACCGCTTGAGTTCGAACCGTTGCCAGCGTTAGGCCAGTCTAGCCAGCCGTAGTCCGTTTTCATTTGGGTGCCTTGATCCGTGCCACGCCAGCCCGTGCTTTCGGTTTCTGCCTCACTCATCCCCAGGGCCATCTCCATTGTCATCCACTCTTCATCAGTAGGAACGTGCCAACCGCTAGGACAGAGGCTCC
Source organism: uncultured Flavobacteriales bacterium (assembly GCA_963934215.1). GTDB lineage: Bacteria > Bacteroidota > Bacteroidia > Flavobacteriales_D > Sanyastnellaceae > UA16. Next base: position 2,469 of record CAWVYB010000127.1, read on the forward strand.
GAGCATCATCCACCGCATACCAATTGTACAGGCGGCCGTAATCAGCAAGGTATGATGCATCGTTGTCGTAAACGGCTTGAGCGCCAAGGTTGGTGTCATCAGCATTCGACCACTCACTATCACTCAACTCCCCTGGAATCGCATCGCCATTGGTGTAATGCTCATTGCTTAAATTTTCTGCAAACCAACACTGCTCTCCAATCTGAACCGTGTCATAATTGTAGCTATGGTAGTTAACGGGATTGCTACACGTTCATTCGGCGATTTCGGGTGGACATTCTATTCCGAAATCTGATAGTAAAACAAGAAGATCAGAAACACTAACTATCCCATCTTGATCTAAGTCACTTGAACAAAATGCAAGAGGTACACAGGTCTCGCTCAAACTGTCCCATATCGTTCCTTCACCGCAGGCTTCATTGCATATTGATTCAATGGCAGCGCAGCCTTGGAGGCTATCGCTCCATTGTGTTCCGGGCAGACAAAAGCAATGGTCACATGATCCATCGTCATAAGTGGACGCTTGATTAAAGTTACATGATAATTGCTGAGTACAACCGAAACAAGTACTATCTAAAACAACCCAGATTGAATCACGAACAAGACATCCCGAGATATTCAAATCTTGGGCTTCGAGAATGAAAAGCGTTGAATCAGTATTCAAATTTGTTATCGTGGTCTGACTCTGATTAGCATCGTCCACTAAATCACTTGGTTCCCAATTCCATCCGAAACTTACAGACTGGTTACAACCGGCTGACCAGCTTACAGTATCATAATAACCTGACGAACAGCTTCCCCCTCCATCTGAATTGAACTGTACAAAAAGGCAGCCTTCAGGATTCGTAGCGGCCACAAATGACTGTGGAAAGTTACCTGTCAAATCCAAAAGCAGGGGTGCAGAATTATCATTACCGTCAAAAACTTGAATATAGTCCCAAAAATTTTCAATTTGACCTTCATTAAATACAATCTCCATCATAGTTCCATCCCCAGGATTATCAGGGCAATAAAGCCAAGATGAAGTGTCATTTTCTTCATAACAATAAACCACAGTTTCAGAACTTTCTTGACAAGAAATAGGCTCAATACCAAGCTCAGGAATATTGAGTACAATGGGATACCCTGAATCACAACCGTTAATGTCTTCGCCAAGCGAAAAACCACTTATTATGGACGGGGCCACCTCAATAAAAATCATAGTATCAGCGGAACACCCGAGTGTGTTAACTTCTTCATACGTTACCGCGTAGTTACCCGCATTGTCAAAAGAATACGATAACGAATCGCCAGCATCATTTTCGAAGAAAACACCTGAAAGCGAATCATTATACCCCACCAATGTTGTATCAAAGTAAAAACTTGAAGACACTGCTTCTACTTCCAAGGAATACAGAAAATCGCTTGTAAATTCAAGCTCCCAATTAAATAAATGACCATCATCGACCCCGAGGTTATCACGGACCGAAAAAATCCAAGTACCGTTCACAGGGCAACCGACAAGGTCACATAAATCACCTTCAGGTGTGTAAATACCCGGATTAGCGATGTTACGCATCATATTGTTGCCCGCATTGTCTGTATAGGCTGTGAACGTCCAATTCGCGCTATCATCGATATTGCTTTCGATGTCAGGATTGGGCGACCATCCATAGTCGTAGCCTGTCCCTGGTGTGTTATAATCATTATCCACAGCTTCTCCTAAAAAGCATCCTCCAGCACCGTTCGGAAAACTCAGTAAAGCAACGGTCGTACCGTCAGGACATGTGATGGTCAAGTCCAAATCACCCATATAGCTGTGCTCCATGTTCACAGTCACAGACAGTAAATCGTCGCAATTCTCCAGTTGTAATCCATCTGGTGCAATCACCTCTAAATTCGATTGAAAAAGATTACTTGAATCGTCAGGAATTAATCCACCATCAAAAGATGAAAGTGAGCTCCCATAATTAACCTGATCAACCAAGAGATGCCCATTAGCTTCAGGACAAATAGGTGTTGTGACAAAAAAGTCAAAATCAATTTCAGCAGCCACATAAATGATCAATTGAGTACTAATTGAATTTGAGCATCCTAATTCGTCGATTGCATGGAGGTGTAATTGATGACCACCTGCAGATGTAAAGGAATGATTTAAAAAAGGAGTGTCAGTAGTTAATGAAGTACCATCCTCCCAAGACCAAAGCCATGAAATAATGTTCGGGTTTCCTTCAATAATTTCAGCACTGAAAGAATATTCTGTATCGATACAGGCGCCATAACCATTAAGTTCATCATCGAAGTAATCAATATTCGCCGCTATCGATAAAGAAAAAGGTTCAGAGTAGATACAAGAATCGTCATTGTAAAGAGCAAAATCATCGTAATTACACGCAGCTGTATCAGTACATCCCAAGCAGCTCTCAAACTCACAAGAACCGTCATATAGGTCAGCCTCTGGATCATAGTTACAAGCCCCTTGAATGGTGCATCCTTCAATCACACATGGATCGCCGTTTTCATCAATGAAAAAGCATTCGTCTTCTTCCATGAAGTTACAGGCCAGCGGATCCAAGCATGGAACATCAAAAGCAAAAGATGCCATAGAAAGGCATATAGCAAGGAGCGCGGTGATGTATCGCATCTCAGTTAATTTAGTTATAGCTAATATAACTCATTATCAACCTATGACGCACAATGGGCATCCCGAAAGTCAATCCCTTTAGAAGACAGCTTAGATGGAATTTCACATTCTGGTAGAACCAAAACATCGCAATTATTCACGCACGGTCGAGGGGTGACCTACGGCTCGGTTTTTCAGTTCGTTGCGTTCGGGATTAAAAGCGCGGGCTTTTGGGGGGCTTGACCCTTTGATTCTTTGTCCCTTTCCTCGAGCCGTTTTAAGGACATTACAACCTCCTTCAATCGTTCGTGTTAGCCCTCAGTTCTTCGATGGTATTGATGTCGTTCATGGGCCTAATTTGAGGCGGTTGATGAACGGTGCAAAGATGAATTGATGAATGTGTCCAGTTGATTGGCAGCCGCTTGTTTTTACTTGAAAAGTTGATTGGGAATGCGAATTCAGCATTGATCCCTTCAATTATTCAACAGCTGCTTGTAGACGGCACACGGTACAACGGCCATGAGGTTTTAGCATCGGTATTGAGTCGATGGAATGCAAAGAGACGTTCGAGCCTTTAGTCAATGTATTTGGCCAATTCCGTTCTCAAAGCATCAAATTCCTCTTGGGTAATTAATCCCAAATCCAATTTATCCTTGGCCTTTTTTAGTTCCTCTAAAGCTTTATCACTCGTGTAGCCTGATGTAACCACTTCACCGTAACTTATTGCATTTTCCAATTGGATATTATTAGGAAACATTCCTGTAGTAGTAAGCCACATTCTTCTTCCTGTTCTTTTAGTTCCAGAAATCCTCAACTTCTTGACTGTGGCTTTTGTGCCTGCCATTGTTGCTTCAAGCTGAGTTATTTCTGTCATTACACCGCTCCCAACAGTGATGTATTTAAATGAGTGAATACCACTTGCTGAGCCCATTGTGAACTCTTGACCTACAGTCCACACTGAGCCATCAGACGCTGTATATTCAGAAATGCCATTCAGCACGTTCCTCGTTGCGTTTTCAACCATTTCATATGTCCAACTTGCTTGTCCCAAAGCCATTGAGCCAACCATCAGAGTCGAAAAAAGTATAGTAAATTTCATTTGCTGCTGTTTTATCAAACATAATCCATTGACTATCAGGAATTACAAACTTGCCGCCGTCAATACGTTTCCGTATCGTGTGAAGGAGCTGTAGAGTCCAATAGGATTAGAGTTAAAGAGAATGAATCTTACCACCCAATCGGCTCATCCAACGACTGAGACACCGACTACGGCCCCAGCCCTGTTCATAAATGTAAGCACGTTGGTAAACACACGGGAATCAAAAAGCCCCGTAAGTCATTGACCTACAGGGCT
>CAWVYB010000128.1:0-6419 GCA_963934215.1 uncultured Flavobacteriales bacterium
CGTATAGCTTTTTGGTGATCGCGTCGACAAATACATTGTGGGCGGTGCGAATCCACTCATCGCTGTCATACACGGTGGCGACGGCATTGGGAAGTCCGGCCAAGTCAAAACATTGCAATGTGCTGCTTCCTTGATCGCACACAGCGTAAAGTAAATCGCCGTCAACGTGGTAGTCTCGGTGGGTGACCGCTCCACTGTAAGCGCCTGGAAGAAAAAAGAGTTCTTCGAGCGCCGTTCCTACGGAGACGTCAATAATGTGCGTCCCCATGGTCGAGCCTACAATGGCATATTCCCTTCCATCCTTCGCGTACCCTTCGACATCACTGAATCGCCCATTCAGACCGTTGATGGGCAAAGTGGTGTCTGTCCAATGTCCAATCAACGAAACGTTGTCAGCCTGTCGCGTGCAGGAACCGTCATCTTCATTGGCGCTGGGTAGGTAGTTCCAAGCCTGAGGCTCCGTGCATCCATAGATTGGACATCCGTCATTGAGCGGCACTGAGAGTGTGAATTCGAAATCGCCCGCAGGTACGGTGCCGTTGGCGATGACCGTCAATCCCGAATCGGAGGGAACCGAAGCAGACATCTCTGCGCCTTGCCATCCATCTCCATAGCTGTCAAGCAAGAGCATCGTGTAACAGTTGGAAGCCACACAACCCCAAGCGGTATACGTGCTGTTGTCCTCCCATGGAGATTCTTCCCACAATTCAGCACCGCTGAGCGCAGTTTCTCCGAGTGAATCGAGTAACAGCCAGCTCAATTCCGAGGCCCAGGTTCCAGTGGAGAGTTCAAAATACACTGGACTCTCCTCGCACACAAAGCACCCCATGTCATCGCTGGTCGCAGACGGGTCAAAATTGACGGCGTCTGGGTTGGTACAGCCGCATGTTGCGCCAAAATCGACTGGAGTAAAGCTTTCAAAAGCAGCCTGCTCCATTTGAACCGTTTGACTTGCTCCCTCCGAATCATTGAGTATCAAGACGGCTCCTTGCCATCCATCTCCATGCGAGTCGCTGGCATGCAAGAGGTAGCAGCCCGCTTCGATGCACACGTTGGTAGTAGTGATGGAACCGGAGATATACCCTGAAAATGGACCTGCCACGATGGCCGAGTCCTGATCGAGGATGCTCCAGGCAATCTCCTCACCGTACAACCCAACGCTCATGGTGGCTGATATTTCGATGGCATTGCATGCTTGCGCCAATACTCCCGCGTTGCCAACACACCAAAGCAGACAGGCGATTAGAACGGTTTTCGTGTTCATTTTGATGAAGGTCGGTGGAAATCGAGTGTTTTGCTCAACAATTGGTTGATTTTTGCGGTTGTACCATGGAAATGAAAGTAATCAATATCATGGCAGCGAGTCTCGATGGTCGCATCGCATCGCATGCCAACGAATCCGATGCTGAGCGCAAGCGCCATGGATTTACCAATGAAGCGGATCACGAACACATGTTGCGGTGGCTGCGTGAGAGCGATGCGGTTATCGTCGGGGGGCATTCCGTCAATGTCAGTGGCGGCGTGATGGAAGTGTTGAATGACCGTGGAACGTTCCCTACGTGGATCATGTTGACCAATCATGGATTTGAAGCTGACCAAGCCGTTTGGAGGCATCCCAACACGCCCAAGTGGATCGTATCGTCAGAGGCGCTTTTAGAGGGTCGAAGAGGCACAGCCGTCAAACACGTTGTGTATGGAGATGGCCAGATGGTAGAAGAGACCTTGGAGGCTTGCAGGGCAGCCGGATTTCAGCAGGTTCTTTTGTTTGGTGGTGGTATGGTCAATCGGTCCTTTTATGCGGCTTCTGCAGTGGACGAATTGGTTTTGACTCTTTGCCCGGTGGCAATCGGAAAGACATCGGGTGTGCCCGTTGTCGCTCCTGAATTGCCTGAATCGGTCCATTTTAAATTGCAAAGCGCCGAAGTCGAAGGGGACTTGGTGTTCATCCATTACCTTGTTCAGCGATGAGTGCCTCCTCGATTGACTTCCTCGAAATTGAACACAAGTTTATAGTAGACGCTTCTTTTGATTTGAAAGAGTTTGCGGCGACTGTGATGGCGCTGGGTCCAATCAAAGAAAAATCTCTTCAGGTTTTGGATACCTACTACCTGCCGCATTCAAATCCCGATTTTATTTATCGACATCGGATCGATGCGGAAATTCAACAATTGACGATCAAGAGCCGCGGTAAGGAGAATGAGGTGCGGACGGAAATCAATTTGGAATTGGGGGCGAACCCGTCTCAAGAATCTGCTATCATGGCCTGGATGAAGCTCGTGGGAACGTCAGAAGGCTATCCCATTGAAAAGGCCATTTGGGTCTTTGAATTTCCGGATTGTGAAATCGTCCATTACGAGGCACGTCATGGTGATAAATCGGTGGCGTGTGTGGAGTTTGAGGCGATTGGTGCCTCGAGTGAAGAGGAGGCGATAGCGACGTTAAATCGGTATGAAAATCAGTTGGGATTTGACCCGAAGACCCGGACTCGAATCAATTTGTTTGACCTCTTGGTACCACAAACCTCATGAACGTTTCTGATTTTGATTGTGTAGAACTTCGCGAGCTACATGCTTCATGTTTAGTGGGAATACATTCCCACGAACGCTTGACGCCGCAACCTTTGGTCCTCAAAGTGCGCTTGTTTCTTGAACGTCGTCCAGGAGCTTTTGGTAATTCGCTGGAGGAATCCATGGATTACAGTCATGTAGCGGGCGACCTCGCGTTTTTATTGGAAGCGGGTGAATACCGGTTGTTGGAAACAGCCGCCGAGGCTTTGTGTGCGGTCGTGCTGGGACCGCAAGCTCCGGATCGCTTGGGGCAGACGCTTGAGGCCATGGAGGTGACCATTGAAAAACCCTTGGCTTTGGGAGGGCGAGCGATTCCTGCGGTGCACATTCTTAGGAAACGGGAAGACTACGCCTACACTCAAGAGCGCAACGAGTTTGGCCTGGTCGATGTGTTGCATGAAAACCGCGACTGTGGTATCTACCGATTGCGCATTCGAGCAGGCGGTCAAATTCCACCTCATTTTCATCGCGTCATGGGCGAGGCGGAATTGGTGATGTCCGATGGCCTACTGTTGCAGGAACAGCCCGTACCCGGAGGTGTTGCTCATTTCTGGCCCTTGGAATTGGTCCATGCGTACCAGAACCCCACGGATATGGAGCGCTCCATTTTGTGCGTCAACCGTCCTGTGTTTGATCGATCGGATGAGATTGCAATCGCTGCTCCGGATATTTGGCCCGATGTGGAGCCGTTTCGGAAACGTTTTTTCGGCCTGCCTCAACCTGGTGAATTGCCATCCTAAAAGCCCATTTCATGAATTCCAATCCCGTTGTTCTGATTACCGGTGCCACCAAAGGCATTGGTCGTGCCATTGTCGAACGCTTCGCGGCAACCGCCTCTGAGTTGCATGTAGTCGCGAGGAATCAAGACGACTTGAACGCCATGAAAACGGCATTGGAAAGACCGGGTTTGTCTGTTGCCGTTTACTGTGCGGATTTGAGCAAGCCGGATGAGGTGGGTGCGTTGGTCGTTGAGCTGCAAGACCGTCTCTCGCGATTGGATGTATTGGTCAACAATGCAGGGGTGTATTTGCCCGGTTCATTGTTGGAAGAAGATTCCGATAATTTACGTTATATGATGCAGCTCAATGTACTGTCTCACTATGAGATAACTCGTGGATTGGCGTCTGTGATGTCGTCCGGTTCACACATCATCAATATGGCGTCCGTCGCCTCGCGCAAGTTGTTTCTGGGCAAACCTTCTTATAGCATTTCTAAGCACGCCCAAGCCGCCATGGTCGAAGCCTTTCGCCATGAATTTCGCCCACGTGGAATCCGGGTCACTTCCATCATGCCGGGCCCTACCTGGTCCGCCTCTTGGGAGGGTGTTTCGTTCCCTGAGTCACGTTTGTTGAATGCCGATCACATTGCGGAAGCGGTCTGGTCTGCGTGGAGCTTGCCGCTCGAGGCGGTCATTGAGGAAATCGTCATCCGCCCATTTGACGGGGACATCGAGTGAAGCAGAGCGAGTGAGCTTTAACGTTAATTCCGTTGTGATGGTGATATCGCAATAGTGGAGTTCTTAAGTTGCTCAATGGGAGGAATTTGCTTAACTTCATGTGATGCAAAGATTACACCCTTTCTTATGTTTCTTCATACTTGTTCAGGTATGCTTTGGCAGCACGACATTGTCAATAGCCCAGGCTCCTTTCTGGTCTCATGAGTGCAATGTTGTCAACTGCGGCGATTGGGTGTTCGGTAACGGAGCTGGTGAAGTTGGATCTCCTTGGGAGGACATTGATTTGAATTTTGAATGTTCTACCGACGGCCCAGCTGGACCATACAACCAGTGGGCAGGAGGAACAGGCGACTTTAGTGCAGCAAGTGCAATGAATTCAACGACCGCGGCCAATGGCTTACTCATTGTTGATTCAGATCTATTTGGAGCTGACGCGAATTATGATGCAGCTTGGATTGAGAATAGCTGGGTTCAAACAGCCAATTCGATCGATTGCAGCGAATATGATAACATTCGAATGTCGTTTCAGTCTCGCTATCGATGTTGGGACAACGGCGCTTCGGATGATAGCGAGAAGTGCTTGGTGGAAATCTCACGTGACGGACTTAACTGGCCGAATATCAGTACATTTTCGGAAGCCCAAGGGACAGTTGATTATGGCGATGGAGTATCGGTTCCTAGCCGTTTCGAGGTCTTCCCGGGATACGAAACAGGCAGTCAGACCGACAATCCCAGTTTTATTGATATTGATATTTCTGCCGCTGCCGCCGGGCAGTCGCAAGTTTGGGTTCGATTTCGATGGGCGGGAACATGGGGGTTTAGCTGGGAAATTGATGATATCTTGTTACAAGAATTACCGGAAAATGATATCAAAATCGACGATTATGCATCCTCAACGGACTATGCCAATACAGGAATTTATGAGTTGGGAGCCGTGCCATTCACACAAGCTTTGAATTTTCAGGCAGGAGTGCTTGTGAAGAATATAGGGTCTGCAGATCAAACTGGAGTTCAAATGGGAGTGAAGGTGGATGGAGAAGCAATTGCATACTCCCAGTCTGTTTCTCTTCCGAATGCTGCCATGCAGTCTTTGCAGGCTGAATATTCATTGGCAGGAATGAATCTCGGACTGCATTCCTTGGAGCTTGAGGTGTTCGCTGATGAGGCGGATCAATCGCCTGCGGATAATTCTGTGCTTCGGACTTTCGAAATAACTGAATATCAGCTAGGTAGAGACAACGGGATTATGACAGGAGCTTTTCCTGATGTTGCGACGGATGATTTTATTTCCTTGGCTTCTTACAATATTGTCGAAGACCTCACGGTATACGCGATTGACGTGGCCATTGCAGCGGGATCTGACAATGGAGTCCCTGTCATTGCGCATTTATACGATGGAGGGGACGCCAACTATCTTGTTGACCAATACGGTGGATTGATCGCAAGCACGTCAGAGCTAAACTTGACCTCAGGGTATATCAATGACGGAACAGAGGACGAGATAGTCTGGTATACTCTTGTTTTTGACAATCCTGTTGAGTTGGTTTCGGGTTCAATCATTGGAGCTGCTTTTGAGCATTACGGGGGGGCAAGCTTACAAATTGGGCAGTCTCAGTATGCTGATGACGCCTCGTGTTTTATTCACGGTCCGTTTGGAAGTGGAGGCTTTTATGGTTGGTTCTACACGAACGAAACGCCTATGGTTCGTTTGAATCTGGACCCCAATGCGGTTAACACATCCAATTCAGGCTGTGTGGATCCCGCTGCGTGTAATTACAATCCAGAGGCGGTCGAGGATGATGCTTCCTGTAATTACCCCGGCTGCCAGGATCCCATAGCGTCAAATTACGATTCCTCAGCCGGCTGCTCAGGAGAGTGCATTTACTTGACCTACGATTGCGCCTCGATTGGTGATGCAGGTTGGGCTGAAGAAGAGATTGGCCTCTTCCCTGAATGGCAGCAGGCTGTGCATGGTTTGGCGTGGGAGGGCCAATGGGTTTTCAATATTCCCGCGACGTTAATTGAGCCGGAATCAGGAGTTTCTTATGGTTTGCATCACATCGAGTGGAGCGATGTGAGCGGATTGCCTTCATGGGTAGTTGCAGATTACGCTCTAGCGGAATTAGACGCGTCATCTCAGCACTGCATTGCGGCAAGTGGAATTCCTTCTGCTTCTGGTATTCATGAAGTTATTGCTTCGGGCGAGGTGTTCGTCAGCCTCTTTGGCCAACCGTTTAGCATAGGCTATCAATCCTTCTCAGCTTGGCTGACAGTCCTCGAAAACCCAGATCCGATTGTCGGATGCACGTATCCACTGGCCTCAAATCATTTGAGTTACGCAACTGCAGACGACGGTAGCTGCTTGTTTCCTGGTTGTACAGACCCCGAAGCTGTAA
>CAWVYB010000129.1:0-6417 GCA_963934215.1 uncultured Flavobacteriales bacterium
AACAACTGAAATCACAGGATCCGTCATCGGCTGCAGCCTCATCGTTGTAGTTACACGCTTCAACATAGGTGCAACCAAAGCAGCCAGCATCCAAACTAGGACAAGGACTCAGTTCGATTGAAGCTCCTTCAATGAGAACCAAGCTCTGCAAGGACAGGACATCATAATAGTGATCGACAATACCTGAAGGCCAATGAACAGTCAGTGAATCCAAAGTATTCTCTGTCCCTAAACCAAAGGTCTCCCACCGGCTATTCTGTCCCATGTAGTTTTCACCGCAAAACGTCATGCGGTACGTCACTTCGCCATTCGAGTAAGCTCGGATTTTTGCTCCTATGCCATCCCGATTGCTCTCCACTCCGACCAAAGACACCTTGAGCCATTTGTTCTGATTGGGGATCCCTTCCAACACTTGCGCATACTCCCCAAATCTGTGCGAGACCAAGTCAGGGAACCCGTCCCCATTGTAATCTCCAACGGCCGTTGCAAACGACAACTGATTCGTTTGAAAGATCGCTGCCGTATCCTGAGAAAAGACGCCCTCTGAATTCCAATAAAAAGCATTGGGAACGTCTGGGTATTGAGCGAACACTTGAGGGTACTGTGAGTAAACACTAAACCCCGTCGCCACATGCAAGTCATCCCATCCATCGTTGTCCGCATCAAACCAATTCGCCGCCCAGGAGGTCAAATGTAAATCTGTACTATCTCCCTCTTCCACGACATGGGGTGTAAACGAGCCCGCTGTATTGTTCAGCAGAAAATTGCCTTCGAATAAACCTGCCGCCAAGTACAAGTCCAAATCATTGTCGCGGTCATAATCCGCTACCGAAGTTGACATGCAATTGATGGCATAATCCAATCCCCTTTCGTTTGCCACTTCGGTAAACACGCCATCAACCTGCTCGTAGAACCTATTCTCAAAACACAGGCGGTCTTGAATCAAATGCAGGTCAAGATTGCCGTCTTCATTGAAGTCGACCCACTGTCCCTGAAAACTGTTATCCACGACCTCTCCCATCGGAGTGTCCAACGTGACATCTTCAAACAGTCCCCCTCCCAAATTGTGGTAGAGTTCATTGTGAGGGTAATCTTGGCCAATCACATAATTCGCTACGAACAAATCCAGCAATCCATCCTTGTCGTAGTCACCAAAACTAGCGCCATAGCTCCGTTGATTTGTCTGTGCGATGCCACATATATCACTGATGTCAACGAGCATCATTTCGCCATCATTTCGATACAACCTGTTAGGGGCCAGCCTATACGTTACAAATAAGTCTTGATCGCCATCGTTGTCTATGTCCGCCCATAAAATGCCTTTCGCCTCATTCAAATAGACCGGCATGTTCAAGATCAACTCAGTGAAGCCCGTTCCGTTTCCTTCAAAGAATTTCAATACCCCCCCATGGTGAGCAAAACTCAAATCATCCAGACCATCGCCATTGAAATCCGCCATGCTCATTCCAGCTCCCCAATTCCCTCCTGTGTGGTCCGTGAAAAGGTCCATTTGATTGCTGACATCACTGAATTGACTCCAACCTGATATGGGCAAAATAAGGGGCACACCAAGCAGTACCCCCATCAAAAACGAAGGAAAATATTTCATCCAATTAAAGATGAATTTCACTGTAAAAGGAGCGAAGACTTGTAACATACACCGCTAATAAAACGAATGAGACCACCCCAATCGGGGTACTTAAAAATAACCTATTCCATTGATAATTCATAACTTATAAAAACAAACAGCCAGCTAACAACTCGAAATCACGCTTGAAATTCAATTGGGACACAGTGTCGCAAAAGACAAAAGCAGTAGCAATAAATCTTCAATATTGACAAAACCATCCCCATCTACGTCTGAAGGACAATTCTCAACGCATTGCTGCAGCACAGCATTCCAAACAGTACCGTTTGCACACACATTGTCATCGAACCAACAGGAAAACTCACAAGAGCCATCATCGTCTAGAGCATCAGCGTCATAGTTGCACGCAACTGCGTAAGTGCACCCTGCGCAACTGCCTTGGCATTGAATCGCTGTTTCACCTTCTGTAATTACCAGGCTCTGATTCGCGGTGATATTGTAGTAAACGTCAACAATACCCGAGGACCATTCTACCTGCATCGAATCAATCGACATCTCAACACCTAAACCAAAGTGCTCCCAACGGCTATTTTGACCGAGGTAATTTTCTCCGCAGTAGGTCTCCCGATAGAACGGAACGCCCTCGATCCAAAGCTCTATTTTGGTGCCTACACCATCACGATTGCTAGTAGTGCCTACAGGTCGAATTTTGACCCAATTATTGTCATTGGGTGTGCCGTTCCACACTTTAGCTGTCCCCCCAATGCTATGGGAAACCAAGTCTGGAAATCCATCTTGATTCAAGTCTCCTGTAGCGGTGGAAAAGCCAAGAGACGAAGTCCCATCAAACGTGCCCTCGTCTTCGGACAATCCACCCATTTCATTCATAAAAAGTGCGTCATACGCATTGGGATACTGAAAAAGCACACTTGGGTAGTTGGTGAAGGCCGCTATCCCTGTCGTGACATGCAAATCCTGCCAGCCATTGCAATCAACATCCATCCAACTTGCAGCCCAACACGTTTCATTCATTACAACGGCCGGGTTGTCATTCAGGGAATATGCACCCACTCCATTGTTCTCAAAAAAAACATTGCCTTCAATCCCTCCGCTTACAAAAAGATCTAGATCACCATCGCGATCGAAATCACAGGGACTCGTTGACATGCAATTAATCCCGACATCCAAACCGATCTCACTCGCTATTTCTTGAAACTCAACTTCACCATTGACCGTGCTATTTTGATAGAATAGATTCGAATAAATCTCGCGGTCTCGAATGACGTGCAAGTCCAATGTCCCATCGCGGTCATGGTCCATCCATTGTCCTTGGAAGGATTGGAGCCAATCGCCCCCCAAACCCATCTCAGAAGTGACATCTTGAAACAAGCCTCCGCCCAAGTTTCGATACAACTCATTTCCAGGCAGATCTGACGAGTACGAATAATTTGCTATGAACAAATCAAGTAGACCGTCATTATCATAGTCTCCATAACACGCACCAAAGCTCCTACGGTCGTCTTGGGCTATGCCACACGACGCACTCACATCGAGCATCGCAAGGTCACCTTGATTGATATAGACCATATTGGGAGCCAACCGGCAGGTCACTAACAAGTCTTGATCTCCGTCGTTGTCGATATCAGCCCACAAAATCGCCTTCGTCTCGGAATCAGGAAACTCTAGCTGAAGATCTAATTCTTCAAAGCCCATACCTGTGCCTTCATAAAATCGCAGTAAGCCATTGTGATGGCCAAAACTTAGATCGTCCTTCCCGTCTCCATTGAAGTCAGCAAAACTCAATCCTGTCCCTAAGTATCCTCCTGTGTGATCAGTTTGAATCATCAAGGCATCCGATACTTCTACAAACTGTGCGAATCCAAAAAAAGGCAGAATCACAGCAACGCAAAACAAGCATGGCTTAAAAAGCCAAGGAGTTCCGCCGTTCCCATACAAAAGGACATGAAAGCGTTCAGTAAAAACGAAATGCAGCATGACGCACAGATAGTCCGTGTCAGCTTCAATTCAGAGGTTACTTAAAAATATAACTTTTAACCGATACAACCTAACACTTGACCCTATCCGCTTCCGTAAAAACATTCATTCCTCACCCCCTACTCTCCATACCAACCCAAATCCGCTCAAATCTCTCTGAAGAATCACAGTGCAAACATGACGTAAACATATTCACGCAGCAGCTGAAAAATGACCATAAAAAAAAGGGGCCTAGCAAACGCTAGGCCCCTTTCCATAAAGATCGAATTGATCAGAAGCTTATTCGCAAATCGTACCGAATGCACCCAAGAATTGGAGCAAGTCAGCCGTAGTTACAGAACCGTCTTCGTTCAAGTCAGCAGGACAAGGATTCGAAAGATCGAATTCACAAGAACCATCGTCATTACCTGCGTTGGCATCATAGTTTGATGCGTCAGCATAAGTACAGCCAGCACAATCATCGAAGATGCAATCATCAATGTCTAAGATGTTTGCTGTGTCGTCATAGTTACATGCACAAGCAATATCACACCCTTCGATACAGTTCTGACCACCCGCAGACATATAAGCTGGACCGTATAGCTCACCACCGGTAATCACACCACCGAATACTCCGGCAATGGACCAAGAAGGCTCAGTGTTAAAGATATCATCACCTGAAGACAAGATGTAACATCCGTCAGCCAAGCAATATGTTTCTACAGCTAAACTACCTTCAGTCAAAGACGTCTGGATGACGGTGTTGCCATCCAAGTCTGTGATAAGAATATCACATCCAGACCAGCCATCACCGAACGAATCATTCATCGTGATCGTGATGCATGAACCATAGCAGCAAGACTCGTTATCTGGAATGGTAGCCTCAGGGTCAAAGTCACATGCTGTTTCGTCCATACAACCAGAACACGTTTCGTACTCGCAAGTACCATTCTCGTCTGTCGCCTCAGGATCATAGTTACAAGCAGTGGGGGAAGTACAACCACATGTTACGTCACCCAAGCCAAATGCATAGGATTCGGTAATCAAGCTACCTGCAGCTCCACCTTCTAACAACGTGTTCGTGCCATCAGACACATACCAAGACTGCTCTTCAGACCAAAGGAACGCACCAGTGAAGTCATACGAATAGCAACCTGGATCCAAGCACAATACGTCTAGACCAAATTCAGCTCCGTCGAAGTTGTCTTCGTCAATGATGAACATAGCATCGTCAATCGCACCGGCAGTAATGCTGTTACCGTCCGCATCGAATACTTCGTATCCACCAGTAGAACCGCTGTTACCACCTGTCCATCCGTCACCGAATGCATCAGCCATCCAGATGATCAACGCAATTCCGTTAGGGTTAGCGTCACAGGCACATGAAGTGTACTCACAATCGTCAGCATCAATGTTAGCTTCTGGGTTGTAGTTGCAAGCAACATCAACGAAGCAACCATAAATAGCCTCTTCGCATTCCATTTCAATTTGGAACGAACCACCACCATCATAAATACCATCCAAGTCGTATCCGACATATACATAGTACGTCATAGCAGGATCTGAAACAAACTGAACAGCTGCGTCATCTTGATCGAAGAAACCACATGTATCAAAGCTTCCGTCACTAATAGCGACCGAACCGTCTACTTGGTTTACACAAGAGTAATCTCCACAGTCAGCTGTAGCTGAGCTATAGACGTGCAATCGCGTGTCAATCACTGAACCACACGTGTTGATGCTGTGCAATTCGCCTGTACCGGCGAACGTGTACCACACACCTTCATATGCTGGGAACGTCAATTCTGATGTTCCATCTTCTGCAGCTGTTCCAGTAGTAGAACCGCCGGTTCCAGCTACAGTAAATCCAGCCAACACCTCATTGCTGTTGAAATAGATCGTTGCAGTTGCACCGTTCCATCCATCGCCAAATGAGTCAAAACCATCGAATGTGAAGTCACCTTCAGCCATACCGCAAGCCCACTGGCCTGTTGTAGCAGCGCCTTCGAAGACAGTGCCGGCAGCGTCAGTCAATGTCCAGGTGATTTCGCTATCCCATGTACCTCCACCTACAATAATATAAGCAGCGTTTTCATCGGCAGCACAAGGAGCACATACAACTTCAGGAAAACCTGTGTTCGTAGCACCACCCATTGAACCCGTAATAACTTCTCCACATGGAAGATCTGCAGCATCAGCACACAGGTCATTTTCAGGAACCACAGAGTACATGCAAGTACCATCGTCTTGGTTAGCCAAGGCGTCGTAGTTGTCAGCAGCAGCATCTGTGCAACCCAAGAATATACCTTGAGTCGTGAATTCAAATTCACCACACGTTTCAGCGTCTGTTGTACCTACAGCGAAGTAGTAATCCGTATTTGGCTCCAACGTGATGAAGGACTCAATTGAACCAGCACAAGTGCCCGTGAAATTGCAACCTACATACGTAGTCAAAGCGTCACAGTCACCTCCAGCCAAGTAAATGGTTAAAGTCAAGTCTCCAGAAGTAAGGTTCGTTGCGTTAAACATGAACGTATCGAAATCTTCACCTGAAACTGCATCTGTGCTGTTAAACGTAAACCAAACCGCATAGTTGGTACCTCCAAAGCTAGGAATAGCCGTTGGTGACGCACAGCAGTTCGTTCCTGTAAACGTTACGTTGTCAATTTGAGGAGTCGCTTCAGCGCAGAAGTCATTGCTTGGAATCTCATCACAAGCAGCACACTCTACACTCAACAAGAACTCAGAACCTGCGCTAAAGGCGCTGTACTTCGACACATAGATGTAGTAGTCTTGACCCGTCGTTGCAATAAATGCTACGCTTGACATCAAACCACATGCATCGTCGTTTCCAA
>CAWVYB010000130.1:0-6409 GCA_963934215.1 uncultured Flavobacteriales bacterium
TCCATGGAAATGTCCAAGTCACGCGAGAAGCGATTGATGTGTCCCTTTTCTTTCTTGTTGATGAAGGCCAGAGAAACACCTTTTTTACCAGCACGCGCTGTTCGTCCTGATCGGTGAGTATAATAGGCTTTGTCGTCGGGCAACGAATGGTGGAATACGTGCGTAAGATCGTTGACGTCGATTCCTCGAGCGGCAACATCGGTGGCAATCAACACCTGCAATTCACGTCGTTTGAAACGTTGCATAACGCGATCCCGCTGGTGTTGGGATAAGTCGCCGTGAAGCGCATCCGCTCGGTATCCCTCTTTCAAAAGGTCTTCCGCGAGGTTTTGTGTGTCCCGTTTCGTTCTGCAAAACACGACACCATACAAGTCAGGATCAAGGTCGAGAAAGCGGCACATAGCCTCGAATTTATCCGTGTGTCGGACCAAAGCATACTGATGTTCAATGTTAACATTGACCGAGGTTCCTGGATCAATACGGACTTCAAACGGGTCCTCCATGTACTCCTTTACCAACCTGCGAATCTCGCGAGGCATAGTAGCAGAAAACAACCAGGTTTGTTTGGTGTCTGGAGTAAATTCTAAGATGGTATCGAGTTCCTCCTTGAATCCCATGTTGAGCATCTCATCGGCCTCGTCCAATACGAGGTACTTGATCTGGTCTAGCTTCAAAGCCTTTCGTTTGGCCAAGTCAATGAGACGACCGGGTGTGGCAATCACGACTTGACATGGACCACGCAACTGGCGCATTTGTTCGCTGATGTTCGCTCCGCCATAGACAGCGACGGTCTTGAGGCCCTTAATATGACCAGCAAATAAGGCCATTTGCTGGGCAATTTGTTGGCCCAACTCTCGGGTCGGCGCCAAAATGAGCGCCTGAACGTGGCTCTCTTTCGGGTCGAGAAGATCCAAAAGGGGCAGTCCAAACGCGGCAGTTTTACCTGTTCCCGTTTGAGCCAAACCAATGAAATCCCGGTTGCCTTCCAGTAGAACTGGAATGGCTTGGTTTTGGATTTCAGTGGGAGTTTCAAAACCGAGTTGACCGATGGCTTTGAGGATCGGGGCCGAAAGGCCTAGGTGATCAAATGATTCCAATAATTCTATACTTGCTGCAAATATCCATCAGTTCGGCTAGAAATGCTTGGAAAGACTTGTCTAATAAAGAATAATCCGCTCAAAGTGAGCTAGTGACGCACGCATAATGGGCGGGGAGAGCGTGTGAAATTGCTGTTATTTTCGAACGATAACGAACATAAATCAGGCGTGCTTTATAAGGGTCAGGCCGTAGTATTTAATTGTCGATGGTCTATTCACAGTGACATGCGGACTCTATTTCGTGTGTCCGCATGTCAGTATGTTTCGTGTGGTTGAATCACGAAGTCTTCAATAATAACGAGAGTAAAGCAGGTTCATCTAACAAAAAGAAACTGGCTGGATTCCTGTAATCAATTGGTGAGGATTACTCTCCGAAACTGCGTAGAAGTGGCAGATTGCACCCGAATGAGATACAAACCAGGTGAAAGTGCACTCAGGTTCAAGTCTATGGAAGTGTTTGTGACACTCGATTGACTCATAGCCTTTTGTCCGCTGGAATGGATGACATCGATAAATTTAAACCCGACGTCCATGTTGCCGATTTGAATGACGTCTTCGGCTGGATTCGGAAATAATGTCATTGAAAGTACCTCTGCGTCGAAGACGTCAGAGAGGGGTTCTATATTCACTTCATCGGTCACTTTGCAGCCCAAAGCATCAAATACGACAACTAAATAATCTCCAGCCACTAAATCTTCAGGGGCGACCACTTCCAATGTGCCGAGTACATACCAAGTAACCTCATAAGGCTCAGACCCGCCTGTGATCTCAAGGCTTCCGTCATTGCCCGTAATGTTGGTGTTCAGAACCAAAGGATCTCCGTCGGGTGATGTAATATCCACCGTCCAGCTTGTAGAGCAACCCAGCGAATCCGTCACCGTGACTCCGTACTCACCAGCTTCCAAGGCATCGAAACTTCCCGTTGTATTGACCATCGGTTCCGTTCCGTCGGAGGCATCGAGAGAGAAACTTAATCCACTTTCAATGCCAATCGCTTGAATTTCAATTGTTCCATCCATGCCATCGACACAAACGTTGTTGGTGATTTCGTATGTGACGTCAAGAGAATAGCAAGAGCCGTCATCAAGAACAGCGTCGGCATCATAATTGCATGCCGTGTCATCCATGCATCCCTGCACGGGTGCTAGAAGCACGGCGTCTACGATGTGGAGATACCCATTATCCGTTTCAAAATTAGCTTCGACAACCAATCCATTGGCGACGTATATGCTATCTCCAACGTGTGAGACTTGCAGTGACTCGCCGCTCGCCATGGTCAATGACATCCCATCTTCTAGGTCAGACGCCATGTACAGGCCTTGTGTGAGATGATACAAAAGACCCTCTGTAGTTCCCTCCGTATCAGCCAATACATCCTCCAATTCCAATCCAGCTAAATCGAGGAAGGTGAGCAAAGCGGAGTCTGTTGGTGCAAATAAGGTCATGGCTCCAGGGGTTGCCAGTGTCTCCAAAAGCCCCATCGCTTCTAAAAGTGTATTGAGAATCGTGAGCTCTTGATCTTCCAAAGCATCTGAAAGGAAGTAGGTCGGTTGAATCACGGCGTCAACCGTATGAACCATTGCGTTGTGAATGAGGATGTCAGCGGATTGTACTTGTGCGTTGTTCACGTTCACTTCACCGTTCGCTCCGATAGTCACGTAAAGGGCATCACCGGAGGATGCCTCAACCATTGCTCCCTCTTGAAGGTCAAGAGCAGCGATCAGGGAGTTTTCCACCCAATGAATCCGAATGAAATCCTCCAGACCATCCCCGTAGAGCAAGTCGACAATTGTCATGTCGTTCTCATCGATGTATTCGAGGATGGCAGCGTCGGTCGGAGCAAAGAAGGTTAACGTACCCAGCTCCTCAAACTCTTCGGCTAGCCCAGAGTTCTCCAAGGCGATATTGGCATAGTTGTGACTTGGACTTGCGCTCAACCATTCCGAAACGGTGGTGACAGGCATGATCACCCCATCGGTCAGGTGGACAACACCATTTGACGCGAGGAAATCTGCGGCGACCATCGAAGTGTTGTTGGCAAACTGAGCGGTATTTGTAAAGGTCAAGGACATACTCGTACCCAATTGAGTAACAATGGAATTGCCGTTCTCCCAATCACTGAATAAGACGGTTTCACCAATAATTAGGTGATATTGAATGAGGTCATAGGCCTTGTCCGAAGTGAGGAAGGTTTCCAAATCCATTCCCAATTCAGTAGCATAGCTTTCAATGGCCGCATCGGATGGGGCAAACAGGGAAACATCTTCTGATTCTTGGAAGGTGCTTACGAGGTCGAAATTGACCGCGATTTGAACCATGTGACTGGTAGAAGAGCTATTGGATACAATTTCAAAAACATTCAATTGAGCATGACCAAGTGTGCACGAAAAAATAAATGTTAGCGGGAGTATGAGATACTTCATGATTGGGGATAGGGAGGAAATGGTGAATTACAGAAAAGAAACGACTTGACTCTGATGCGGAGGGTGACTTTAGATACACATCGGTCTAATCTATTTTTTTATTTTTGTGAAAAATAACATATCGTGTTGATTTCTCAAGGAATGAAACTATTTTTTTTGGTAGGGATAAATCCTATTGCCATCGCTGGTGGTGTTTGAAGAAGGCCGATTCCTTGTGGAGTTGTAATTTTGAACTATAAAAAGAGGTGGACATCATAGGCTTACTTGCATTGGGCTTGCTTTTGGAGGGGAGTGTTTGGTGGTTTTCCAGTCTAGAAACAGGATCCGATTTGTAAACGCTTCGGCTGGCAGCTCGTTTTTCAGGAAAATTGTTCTTCTTCGCATACCTGGTTTCCTGTTTGTTACGTGCAAGAAGTCATACATATCGCATTCAATCATGAAATTTATTTCCTTAAAATCTATTGGAGCTCACGCCGCGCAGATGTGGCCGTGGACACCACTTTTCTTGCTGCTCCTGACACCGCTGTCGCTTCCAGCACAGGAGCCTGATCGCCTGTTGTTCGGCTTTGAATCCGAAGAAGGTGATGCGTGGGAAATTGTTGCTGAGGGCGGGCGTGAAGCCATCGTGATTCGTTGGGTCAAACGAGATTCATTGGTCCTTGAGCTGGTTGACTTGCTGCAGGATACGGACACACTCTTGAGCTATGGTTACTACTTACGTGGAGGAGGAACTTCCAATGCGGGCCTGGATTTGAACTCGCTTCACTACCAGAACACCGAATACCATTTGGAATTCAAGGACGATTGGTCTGCCGATGACGACCACCAACAAATTGATTTAGAGATGACTGAACTTTCGACAGGAGCAGTGCATTACTTTTTCGCGGATACCTCCACGCTGGTGGGTAGCATCTTGGAGTTTCGCTACAATGAGTTGGCACGTAATGTGGAGTTGGGACGTTAAGATGGAGACGCGGGCTGATTCAAGCACTGATCCAGCCACCCCTGCAATTGGGTGATGGTTGATTCAGGAGCGTCGGTTTGAAAGACGAACGCGACGCCTTCCCGGTGGAATTTGAGGTCATGTGTGGAAAGACTTCCGTCACGATGGACTTGTTGGCCCCCAATCCATTCTCCTCGTCGAAATGGAATCCCGTAAAGTTCCAATCGTACTTTAAAATAGGCAATGACCCCTTCAGAAGTCTGTTCGAAGTTGATGATGCGCCGTTCAGATTGTGATTCCAGTATGTCCTCCAATGCTCCATTGCCTGAACAAGCGATCAGCGTTGCACGAGGACTCCCTATCGGGCGACCTTTGATAGACTCTCGAATGCCCTGCCAAGCCGTCATGCGCCTTCCGCAAATGGCTTCGACCTCTTTCCATCGGTTGGGGTCGTTGTAGGTCAAATTCCAAAACGGAATGGGGGTGTGATGGCGTGTCATGGTCTCGAGGAGGTATTCCAAAATGCGCGGTATTGTCCATCGGAGTCATAACGCTCCGTTTGCCATTGGAGATCGAATTTGCGATTGGGTCGCGGGTCGTTGCCCAATCCCGCGACATAAAGCCAGTTTCCAGTATTGCTGCACGGGTCGTAGTCGATGAGTTCGCGTTCAAACCAAGCGGCACACGGACGCCAATCCAACCCGAGGTCATGGATGGCATACGACGCGACGTTTTGGCGGCCGCGGTTAGACATAAAACCGGTGGCCCTCAATTCGCGCATGTTCGCGTTGACAAAGTCGTCATCGGTGGTGCCGTTGATCCAGTTTTGCCAACTGGATTCATGGGGTTTCATGTGCAAATGAGCCGCTTTCCCCTTGATCCCAAACTCGCTCCAGATTCGATTTCCGTGCTGCATCGCGATAAAGCGAAAATAGTCCCTCCAAAGCAGCTCAAAAATCAGCCAGTAGGTGCTTTCATTGGCTTCGATTTCATGTTCATAGCGCAAAACCTCAGCGTGAATCTGCCGAGCGCTGAGGCAGCCCCAAGCGAGCCACGGACTAAATTTGCTTGAATAGTCGTATCCCAACAAACCGTTGCGCGTTTCTTTATAGCGACTCAATAATCGGGTGTCCCATAGATACGCCTCGAGTCGTTTTTTGCCTGCCAGGGCTCCTCCTTCAAACACCATGGCGCCAGCCATAGCCGGTGGGCAAAGGACGGATTGACAACGCTGGAGCCAAGTGGTAACAAGGAGTGCGTTCACTTCAATGGGGGTGGGCCATTGCTCCACATTGACGAGAGGACGAATCTTCAGACCTCCTTTTTCAACTTTATTTCGGAAGCGGCTAAACACCTCGGGTAAATCGCTCAAAGACATGGGCAAGTCTTCCGGATGGAGCAGCGTCTGTCCTTCAATCCAATGCGCAGAAATCACGGATTCAATTCGATTCTCAGCGTCTGTTTCTTCCTGCGTATGCTCTTTCTGACCAAAGACATGAGAGCAGCCCAGCATGTTTGCTGCCTCGAGAATACACGTGGCGGGGTCGCCGATTAAAACCACTAGCTCATGACCCCGCTCAAGCAAGGCCTGTTCCAAGGCGAGAACCGATTGTACCATGAACTGCATACGATGTGGTCCCATCCGGTCAAACCCATGGGGTGACGCGTCAAACCAACGCTCATCGATGATAAAAACAAACGCAGCGGATTCCACATTCTGGGTCATGGCGTGCAGGGCCGAGTTGTCATCCAGCCTTAGGTCGTTCCTGAACCAGTACAGTCCGCGTTGGATCGTCGATGTCATAGGGATTCGATGTTGTCCAGATGGTGTGCTGCGGTTTCGAGGAGCGCCTGCTGTTTCGCGGGGTCCATCTTATCCCACGTGCGGTAGGCCATGCCGATGCGGGGATTGCGTTCCAACTTGCTGCGATGGCGCACATGGAAGT
>CAWVYB010000131.1:0-6387 GCA_963934215.1 uncultured Flavobacteriales bacterium
ACCATGAAGTAGTAAGTCTTGTGGTTGACCAACCGGTTATCTCCTTGTGCAAAGGCATCTGTCGTGACACTCATGCTGTGGAAAATCCCGTCATTCGCTCCATTTGACATCAGCGTCGGAACAGGCAAATCCATTTCGTTGTCTTGGATGTAGTTGATCACGAGATCGACCTCGTTTTGAACGTCACATTCCGCAATCAAACGTGCAAGATTGATGTCGCCTAAATCAGCCGGACTGACTTCAGAGTTTTTGACTTGATAGACCAAGTATCCTTCAAAGTCGTACGAACGTGTCAACGTATCGTAAGGGACTCCTTCGACATCAAACTTTGGAATTCCTGGATCCAACTGCAAATAATCTTCGCGGTAGTTGTTGGAAAGCGGATTATCGTTGGTCATGTACAAGATGAGCTCGTTCTCCAACTCTTGGATGGTCACGTCTGGAGCATCCGGTCCTGAGACAATCTCGAAGCAATTATCAAACAACGCTTGTGCTTTGTCGTCGGCAATCTGCATCAACTTAACAGACTCAGATGGGTCTCCCGCAGATGCCCGCGCCCAAACCACTCCAACGGTAATGTTGTTGTAATCTCCTGGCTCCAAAGTAAAGGGGCCTGCAGCTTGGATGAATCGGCGGTCAGCAGGCGGATTGCCTGAGGTGACTTCCGTCCAAGGATCCACATCGATGCCGCCAGTTCCCCAAGAGAATGGATCGGTATCGCCTGGGAAGAAGTAATCAGCAGGAATGTCCAAATTGGCGCCGGTCGCAGCAGAGACACCGTCTCCACCGTAAGCCATTTTTTGTCCATTTTTCCATATGCCGTTCATGTAGTTGTAATAGTGTAACGGTGTACTCGGTTCTCCATTGATAGGGTTGCCAGAGTTGTTGTAATACACAAAACGTCGCATTCCGAAGCGCTCGTTGTCCGCAACACCGTCGCCATAGCCAATGCCGATACCCTCGTAAGGAATGCCCAACGAATCGATGGCATCTGTGAACACATTGGTCAATGGATTGTCAATGGAATCTTCATCTTGGTAAGGCCCCTCGAAGAAGTCCAAACCAACAGCTGGGGGGTTCGTGCCATATCCCTGAGAAGAGGAAGAAGGCTCGTCATCCGCATCTCCGTTGTATGCATAGCCCAAGCCACGCTGAACATCACACCCGACATAATCGTCTGTCGCAGTACCGACGTCAGCATCGACCCATACCCCGAAGTACGTTTTCGAGAGAGTTTGCGTGCCTTGGTTGATCAGTACATAGTTATAGAAGGTCATGTTGTTGACCTCGTCATTGGTAGAGAACGCGAAGGCTTGCGCCCGCACTTCCATTCCAATTGGCTCGCCCTGTGACTCCGAGTGAACGTTTCCTTTATCATTGAAGATCCAGTAGAAATTGCGGTCACCGAACAACGGAACTTGGTCCGTTCGGCGACGCTCCTTGCAGTCAATTTCTTGCAAGAAATCGTACCAAGGATAGTCTCCAGAAGACGGGTCGTAGAATCCATTTCCATCATAATCCAAGAATGGAGAGAGATAGAAATCTTGGTTCAATGCCGTGTTACCGTGTGCTGGATAATCGTAGAAATACGAAGGAATCGCATATCCGTCAGGAAACTCCTCTTCCATATCGCACTCCGGGTCCGCCTGGCAATCGAAATACTGACGATGGCGCTCGGCGTCGGATCGCGTGGAGATGAAGAAGTTGTCATACGTCTCACACGTCGCTTCATCCACTTCTGCAGAACCGTCGTTCGTCAACGGTCCAGTCCAGAAATCATTTCCGTTTCGGAAACGCAAAGCAGCGAGCTTCAACTGTTGGTCAGGGCTGATACCGCCCATCCACAAAGCACCTGCATAGAGGGAGCTGACGCCACCTCCTTTCGGAACTTCATAAGACGCTTGGCTGGTAGCCCGGTTTTGCCACATGGAACCGCCGGTCTCAATAAGAGCTCGTACGTTATTCCATTCCAGATCGCGCAGTGCGGTAGCAGGAGCACAGGCGGCGGCCCGAGTTGCCGGTTCAGCAGAAACGATGTCGTCGCTGTTGTTGGCACCGGGGCCTTCTGGTCCGACATACTTATAAGCAAATGCCGAGGTGCTCAAAAGAGCAGCTGTGAGGAGGAGGGTAATGCGCATGGTCAAATCAGAAGTCAAATTTCACACCCAAACGAATGGTCCGAGGCACTCCAAGATTGAAGGGGTTGTCTACATACATGCCGTAGTAGTTCTTGAAGGACTCAGGATTGTTTTGGGAATTGATCAAAGGTTGGTACTGGGCAGCGGCCAAATAGCCGTCATCATCTGCAACACCAGTAAAGCGATAGACTGAGTTAATGTTGCGTGTGTTCAACAAGTTGCCAATCCAGAAGTAAACGTTGATATTGTAGCTACTCGCTTCAGCACCTTCGCCTTTACTGATTGCCCAGTTCTTATCCAAGTTGAGATCCAAGTTGAACTGCCAAGGCAAACGGCTTCCGTTGATGGAGCCTTCTGTAGATGGGCTGATCTCACCTGTGATCGGTGTAGCAATGGTAGACGCGGTGTAAGGCGTTCCTGATCCGAGGTTCGAAATGAAGTTGATGCCCGTGTTGGCAAGCAGCTGCACTTGGTGCTTACTGCCGTCGGCGTTCTTTCCAATGTTCAAGACCGGTCCATTGTAGTTTGATCCAGAACCGTAGCGGTAATCGACGTTGGCTACGATACGGTGACGCTGGTCATAGTTGAAAGGTTGAATCGAGCGAAGGTTTGGAAGACCTGCGTTGATTAAAGCCAAGGCGGTCGTGGTTGTCGATCCGGTACCGTCCGCGAACTGAAGCGTATAGCTTGTGTTCAATCGAATGTTTCCTGTTCGGCGCAAGTCGTAGCTCAGTGTCAAGCCCTTTACCGTTCCGAAGTCCAAGTTGCCATACGCTTTGTAAGGTCGAGGGAAAGCTCCGGTGAAGTTTCGTACCTGAATCATATCCCGCATCTCCTTGTAGAAGGCTGAGATTTTCAAGCTCGATGTCTTGGACAATACCTGCTGGAAGCCCAACTCATAGTCGATGGTTTTTTCAGGGCGCAAATTCGGATTGGAAATCAAGTTGTCTCGCGACTCGATGAAGAAATAATCAATCGGAGAGAAGCGGTTGTTCGAGGTTGGTCGCTGGGTCAAAATGTCATAGTGCGCAAAGAAGACGGCTTCATCACTGATATTGAAGGAGAATGCAATCCGCGGCATGATGTTGACCTGTGGCTCATAGTCCTTAAACGCCTCCTGGTTGAGGTCGGCGTCTGGGCCATTCACCAACCACGGAGCAGGATACACTTCGTTGACCGCCAAGATGTCGGGATCGTTGATTTCTGTTCCTGCCGCGTTGAACCAAGTGTTTCCGTCTCGGTAACCTACGATAGCTGTTGGACTGTCCAAGGCATCTACGTACACGGCGAAATCATCACCAATGTTCTCTGGAATGACGGTGCCATCTTGCAATTGGTTGATCAAATCGCCACTCAAGTCACCGACTTTGTAATTTTCTCCGATCACAAATGGATCCTTGAGGACTTGCTGGTTGGCATCGAACCGGTCAACACGCACACCCACATTGAAGATAATGTCGTCAAATGTGAATTTGTCCATCACATAGCCTGAGATATAAATCGGCTCATATGCTTGGATTGGGCGGGTGTAGTAGCCCTCATCATTCGTTTCGTTAAAGAAGTCTTCGAGGGTAGGACGACGCGTCGTCTTGTTGCCATACGGGTCATAGCCTGAATAGTTAACGACGTTGTTTCCTTGGTTCAACAAGTCATCTGCACCAAACATATCCAGTGTCAAGAAATCCGGATCCAAAGCATCGATGTTCACGTAATCGTTGCCGTCTGCATCCAAGTCAAGTGCGAGTCGCAAGTTGCGGTCAAACTCGAACTGGTTGTCTCCAATCAATCGACCGTATGTCACGTAAAACGCAGAACCGTTGTTGGTGATGGTCGAGTCGTTGGTGTTGATCTCTTTAATGTGTGAATTGGTTGTCAATCGCCCGAGTGTCCAAAGCCCTGTTGGAGCCAACGAGAAGAACGCATCTCGGCGTTGCTCGTATTCGAAGCCCATCTGCAAAGCGTGATCTCCGATGTCACCTGAACCTGCGGCACTGATGCGGAACTGCGTGTTGTTTGATGTACTGAAGGTATTTCCTTGAGAACCAGCATAGCTCCAAAGACCATAGGTGCTCGCTGGACCCTGGCCGTTGAGCAAAGCGTTTCCGTTCTGAACAGCCAAGAGGCTTTCATACGGGCTGTCTTCCTGTTGGTTGTAAGCCTGCTGGTCGAAGAGGGTGAAGTACTGGTTGTTGATTGCAGCCAACTCAGGATTCCATTGTGATGCCTGAAATGTTACCAAGGTGTCTTCCCATCCGTTGTGGACGAAGCGGCCATTGGCGTTGTTGTATGCATACGAGTTCCGCTTGTACACATCGAACTGACCGACGTGACCATAGCGGAAGAAGTTGTCACCATGACTCAAGTCTTGGACGCGCTGATAGTTTTGAGAGTAATCTGCCATGACCTGGTAGAAAACGTTCTTTAGAGAAGAAGTACTCGCTTCTTCTTCCTCCTCCACAAATCGCTGAGAAAACTTGACATAGGCGCGCCAGTCAACACTGGTTACATCGAGATTGTTTTCCCAGTTCATCAATGAGTTGGCGTAGCTGTAACTAGCGCCTTGGCTGTAGTAGCCGGTAGCTCCGAAGGTCAATGAAGTTGTCTCATTGGTGTTCACATCGATCTTGGCAACCAAACTCGCGTTTTGGTTGGCGGCGTTGAGACGGGTTGGGATGCGCTCAAAATCATCTGATGTCAAGAAGTCCGCTTCAAACAAGGCACCATTCACTTCGCCAGTGGAACTGATATTCTGACGCAATGGGTTGTCAATAATGGATTGACGAGCCTCATCGGTCATCCTGTAGTTGCCTTCAAAAGTTGGTCGGGTGTCTTTCTGGTAAGTGTAGTTGCCCGAGATGAACAAGCCCAAGAGTGGACGTGTCTTATTGCCTTCGGCATCCTTTGAAAACAGGATGGGACCTGATAAAGCGCCCTCAGCTACGTTGTAACCAAACTTATCAAATCCAATGGCGCTCTCCTCCGTGGGCAAACCACTGGAGATGATCTCGCCACCTCCAAACCAGCTGGCCGATGAGTTCCGCAATGAGATGTTGATGACACCGCCTGTGGCGTCACCAATGTTCGCAGGAATACCACCCGTCACCACCTGTACTTCTTCAATCGCTGATTTTGGAAGTGAGCTTGAGCCCCGCACCTTGATGCCATCGATGTAAATCCAAGTGGAAGATGGACGCGCTCCACGAATGGAGATGCCACCGCCTGTGCCCGCTGTACCAACACCTGCTACCGTCGTAGCAATGGAAGCCGCTGAACGACCTGGCATCTTGTCGATATCTTCACGGGTCACGGTTCCGCCGGATGCGCCACCGTCTTTGTCAATCAAAGGCACCGTGTATTCCACTACCTCAGCTTCTTGCATCAAAACTCCTGCTGACAACTCGGCGTCGACAAACTGGATTTTATTGGCCGTGATCTTCACCCCCGTAATCTTCTGGGATTGGTATCCGACAAAACTGATGAGCACGTCGTACGTGCCTGGTTGAACCGGTTTGATGGTGTATTTACCATCGAAGTCGGTGTTTGTACCAGAGACTTGGTTGCCGTTTAAAAACAGCACCACGCTCGCGAAGGGCAGTGGTTCCGAGGCATCAAGATCCATGATCTCTCCCTTAAGGGTACCGGAACCAACTTGAGCCGTCAGTGGCCCGAAGGCGAGCACTGCGGCGAATATTAAAGCAATAGGACGCAACATGCGAATCATTTGTTACAGGCGTTCAGACAACAAGTGGGCGTAAATATAGGGCGCAACCTGCGTGCTGCGAAAAAGCGTTAAAACCTTTTTCGAATTGCCGTTGAATCAGCGTTTTGAGCGGGTAGTGAGGATTTCTCGTTGGCCTGTACGCGATCGATATGGCCGTTTGCGAGGCATGTTTCGCGCTTTAGCGGGCATGTCGACCTTTCAGAAGTCGCGGCCCTTGTGAAGGGGGGCGTATGCGTCTTGGACTGGCCGTTTCGAATCAACGCAATCCCTGGCGTCGACCAAAAATCCGTTTCCACCACGGCACGTGCCGGCCACTGCGGTACCGCTGCGATTTTTTGGCCGTGCGCTTCATGCGTTTGCGCGTGGCTCGGTCTTGTTTGGTGAAATGTTGGTCTTTGGCGCCATCCCAACCGGTCTGCAACTCGAGCGTGCGTGCGGCCTTTTTTTCATCGGTACTGCGGATGCTCTCGGCTACCGTTGTTGGTGTCTGGCCGTCCCGTGGGGGGCGTTGCCGTCGTTGGGCTTCGG
>CAWVYB010000132.1:0-6371 GCA_963934215.1 uncultured Flavobacteriales bacterium
CCATCAACGACGATGCTTTCAGCGACGGCATTTGAAATTGCTTTGGCCCGGCTGATGAACAATGTTTGAATTAAAACTTCCCTTACAATGGGTGTGCTTGCTCGATTTACTCTGCAAATTGAGCGTCAAATGAACTGAGCTTATGGAATATTTGATTCTAGTTGTTTTCGTGTTGGGCTACATATTTATTGCCCTTGAACATAATTTCAAGGTGGATAAAGCGGCGAGTGCTCTGCTGACCGGAACTATTTGTTGGGGTTTGTTTGTCACAGGCATCCATGAGATCCCAGCGCACTTAGCTGAGGATTTCGCTACGTTTAAATTGAGTTTTCTTGGGGATTCGAATTTGGCTTTGCATACCTTTTTTGAGCACCGTCTCCTTCATCATATGGAGGATATCTCGTCGATTTTGTTCTTCCTCTTGGGAGCTATGACCATCGTCGAATTGGTCGATGCCCATGAGGGTTTCTCCGTCATTACCGACCGGATCAAAACCAATAACAAGGTCATTTTGATGTGGATTTTGGCGCTGCTGACCTTCTTTTTCTCGGCTGTTTTGGACAATCTAACCACGTCGATTGTCATGGTTTCTCTTTTAAGAAAGCTCATTGCAGACAAAGAAACGCGATGGCTGTATGCAGGAATTGTGATCATTTCTGCCAATGCTGGTGGTGCTTGGTCTCCCATTGGTGACATCACGACGACCATGCTTTGGATTGGCAATCAACTGTCGTCGGGTGTGATCATTTCACATTTATTTCTCCCGTCAATGGCATGCTTGGTGGCTCCTTTGACCATTCTTTCTTTTACGATGAAGGGCGAGGTGGATCGGCCCAATTTGGACAGTAAAGACCGAGTAGACCCAACTTCTAAAGGCGAGCGCAACTTGGTGTTTATCTTAGGTGTTGCTGGACTTCTGTTCGTGCCCGTCTTCAAAACGGTGACGCATCTGCCGCCGTTTATGGGCATGATGCTTTCCCTCGGTATGATGTGGGTCGTGACTGAAATCATCCACCGCTCAAAGAATCACGAACAGCGAAATCATCTTTCAGTTATTGGTGTTTTGAGGAAGATTGACTCTGCATCGGTCCTGTTCTTTTTGGGCATACTACTGGCGGTAGCAGCCTTGCAGGAAATTGGGCATTTGTTAGCTGCAGCCTCTTGGCTTCGCGACAGCTTAGGTGATGTGTATGCCATCAATGTGACCATCGGTTTTTTGTCGGCTATCGTCGACAATGTCCCCTTGGTAGCCGCTTCAATGGGCATGTACGATATTACGCCTGCAACAGCTGAAGTGGTTGCCGGAAGTTGGGAGAGTCACTTCGTGAAAGACGGTATATTCTGGCAGTTCTTGGCATACTGTGCGGGTACTGGAGGGTCAGCGTTGATCATTGGATCTGCTTCGGGAGTGGCGGTTATGGGACTGGAAAAGATTGACTTTATGTGGTACATCCGTAAAATCAGTTTACTCGCAATTGTGGGATATTTATCAGGAGCTTTGGTCTTCTGGTTGATGTATCGTTGAGCTTTCTAGCCGCTAGGATTATTAGAGGTTTACGAACGTTGAGCCGTCGAAAATTGTCCTTGGGTCGCAACTGACTGTCCAATAATTGCAGGAACTTTCCCGTTCAATACAACGGTTACCTTCTAGCAATTTACCCATGTGGACATCCCTTCTTCTTCAAACCTTAACAACTGGTGCAGGAACCAGCGAAAGCGCAGTCCCCGAATTGGCTGCTGACGTGATTCAGCAGGTGGATGTGAGCCTATTGGATTTATTGATGGAAGGTGGATGGTACATCATGTCTCCATTGGCACTCATGTCAATCATGGCCATCTATGTTTTTTTTGAAAGAAGTTTAGCCATTCGTAAGGCAGAGCGCGTCACCCCTGATTTCATGGATAAACTGCGGGATTACATTGGTCAGGGTAGCTTTGAAAGCGCACGAAATTTGTGTCAACAATCCGATACGCCGATGGCTCGGATGCTGGACAAGGGGATCAGTCGGATCGGAAAAGACTTGAAGGATATCAGTGTTTCCATTGAGAATATCGGGAAACTCGAGATTTACAATTTGGAAAAAAACCTCAGTTCTTTAGCGACCGTTTCCGGTGCTGCACCCATGGTGGGGTTCTTGGGTACGGTGATTGGAATGGTCAATGTTTTCTTGGATATGGAACAAGCCGGAACCGTTCGGGTAGAGGATATATCGAGCGGCACGAAACAAGCTATGATCACGACGATTGTCGGTTTGATTGTTGGGATTATCGCCTTCATGGCATACAACCACCTGGTGAGCAAAGTCTCCAAAGTGGTTCACCAAATGGAGGCCACGAGCATTGAGTTTATCGACATCCTCGAAGAGCCCGCCTCATGAATTTGGGTCAACGCAATAAAATCAGTGTGACGGGAAACATGTCCTCTATGACGGACTTGGTTTTCTTGCTGTTGATTTTCTTTATCATTTTGTCAACGCTCGTGAGCAACGGCGTCAATGTGGAATTGCCTCAAGCCAAGGGGACCAATTCGGTGACGTCCAAAATGACAGTGAGTATAAAGCCAGATGGGACGTATTATCTCAATGGAGGTCAAGTCGACTCTGATGATTTGGAATCGCTCATTCGTATTCGCATGGCCGACACCGCCGATCCCGTGATCTATTTGCAGGTTGATGCGGCTGTGCCAACAGGGCAGACGGTCGAGGTCATTGGTATGGCGAAAGCCAACGAATGGAAAATAATGTTGGGCGCAACTCCCAAGAAGTAAGCGGATGAGCGCTCCCATGGAAATACGCCGCCAGGCGGTGGAAAAGAAAAACCAGCGGAAAGCCGCCGGGGTGACAGCGCTGTTATTTATCATGGGTGTCATAGGGTGTTTTTTCATCACAGCGTTTACCATTTCGAATCCCCCTCCAGGAGAACAATACGTGGCCGTCGGGTTCGCTAATCTCGGCGACGCGGAGGAAGCTTCCGGGGATGTGGAATCGGAGGTTCCTTCAGAAACCATTCAGGAGGCGGTTCAATCCTCAGAATCCCAATCTGTTTCGGAGGAGTCCCCCGCAGTCGACCCCATCGCAACCCAATCAGCGTCTGAAATGGCTGTTCCAACGGAACTTGAGCCGGTTGAAGAGAAACCTGAGCCCGTTGAGCCTGAGCCTGAGCGTAAGGTGTCATCGGCACTTTCAAACGCATTCAGTTCATTGACTGCCTCGGGCGGCGGAGGTTCGCAAGGGGCGAGTGAGCAAGGCGCAGGCAATGAAGGCAATGAAACTGGAAAGATTGACGGGAAGGGATTGGTAAGTGGCGATAATGGAGACTGGGCACTAGAGGGTGGAAGACGAATTGGGAAGCCGATGTTGGATGAAAAACCCCAGCAAGAAGGGGTGATTCGGGTGAACATTATCGTGGATAAATCAGGTGCTGTGACCTCCGCAACGTTTGATCGTGTGAATTCAACGTTCTCCGAGTCGCATCATGTTGAATTGGCTATTCGCGCGGCGAAAACGGCCAAGTTCACGGCAGATGCATCCAAGCCAGTGCGCAGGGGATATTTGAACATTCGCTTCGAGCTCGAATGACGTATTTGGAAGCTACGGATTGGCTGTTCCAGCAGCTGCCTATGTTTCAGAGACAAGGCCCGGCTGCTTACAAAGCTAATTTGGACGGAACCAAGTATGTTTTGGAGAAGATGGGACGTCCTGATTTACACTTGGAAGGCGTCATCCATGTCGCAGGCACCAATGGCAAAGGGTCGGTCTGTGCGGCGGTTTCCAATGCATTGGTTGAAACAGGCTTTCGCGTAGGGCTCTTCACTTCACCGCACCTCAATGATTTTAGAGAACGGATGCAAGTGTGCGGTGAAATGCCGCCAGAGTCCTGGGTCGCGGATCGTGTGAATCGTTTCAGAGAAGAGCTGCCAACCTGGTCATATCAACCCTCTTTTTTTGAATGGACCTTTGGATTGGCGTTGCTCTGGTTTGCGGAGGAGCAGGTAGATGTCGTGGTGTTGGAAACTGGAATGGGAGGTCGTTTGGACAGTACGAATATTTTTCCCACTCCTCTGGTTACAGCAGTCACCAATATTGGATGGGACCACCAGCAATTTTTAGGGAATGACATTCGAAGCATCGCTACGGAGAAGGCGGGGATTTTAAAGGACGGTGTTCCGGTGGTGCTAGGACGCATGCGGCCTGAAGCACAGTCGGTCATTTTGGCTGCAGCGTTGCGTTCAGGAAGTGAAGTGTACTATGCCAACCCGTCGAATCCAGCTTCGATCGAGTCAGGTCCTTTTTGGCCTGAAAATGAAGCGACTGCAAATAGGATACTGGAAGTACTCGGAGATCAGCCGGGATGGAGGAGTTGGGTTCGCCCTTCATCGGTCCATTCGACAGGCCATCGAGGGCGTTGGGAGTGGATGGCCCCGTTGGATTCTGGAGCTCGAGTTTTGGTGGATTGCGCGCACAATGTCGACGGTTTGGAACGATTTACGGACGCGATAAAGACGATTCAACGTGCCCGCCTGTTGATTGTAATGGGCACGGTAGCAGACAAAGATTTGAGCGGATTCTGTTCGTTACTGCCTAACGAAGCCGAGTATTTCTTCTGCGCAGCCGACATCCCGCGTTCTCTGGATGTCTCGACATTACAGGCGGCAGCGCATGCGGTAGATCGCAGGGGAACTGCTCACTCTTCCGTTGAAAATGCTTTAACTGCGGCCTGCGACCAGGCAGAAGCCGGGGACCTCGTCGTGGTGATGGGAAGCATCTTTGTCGCAGCAGAGGCGTTAAAGGTGCTTCAATAAAGCGGCGATCCTGTCATCGCTTCTGGTTGCGCGACTCCCATCAGTTTCAATACTGTGGGGGCCACATCAGCAAGGATTCCGTCGTGAGCTTCGGTCACCTGGTCGGATAAAATCAAAACGGGTACCGGATTTGTCGTGTGAGCTGTGTGCGGAGATCCGTCTGGGTTTCGCGCATAGTCCGCATTTCCATGGTCCGCTATGATGATGAAGTTGTAGCCTTGATGCGCCCCGGCTTCCACAATTTGTTTCAAACAGGAATCGGTGGTTTCAACTGCCTTGACAATGGCGTCAAAGACACCGGTGTGACCGACCATGTCTGGATTGGCAAAGTTGAGACAGACGAAGTCTGGTCTTCCGGCTTCCAATTCTGGAACGATGGAAGCGACGATCTCATGCGCGGACATTTCAGGTTGCAGGTCGTAGGTGGCCACTTTGGGACTGTGCGCCATCATCCGCGATTCCCCTTCGAAGGGTTGTTCGCGGCCTCCATTGAAAAAGAAGGTAACATGCGGGTACTTTTCTGTTTCGGCAATGCGGATTTGCGATTTGCCTGCCAACGCCAATGTTTCACCCAGCGTATGCTCGAGATTGGGCTTGTCGTAAATGGTGTGAACACCTGTAAAGGTGTCGTCGTAATTGGTCATCGTCACGTAATGCAACGGCAAAGGTGACATGCCAAAGTCTGGATAGGGCTTTTGGGTCAATGCTGATGTGATTTCACGGCAACGGTCTGTCCGAAAATTGAAGCAGATGACCACATCGTTGGGTGCAATCGGAGTGGCTTCTCCAATCACGAATGGTGGTATGAATTCATCGGTCGTGCCTGCGCTATAGTGCGAGGCGATGCCTGCGTCGGCTGTGGCAAAGACATCTCCTTCTCCTCGAATTAAGGTGGCATACGACCGACTGATTCGTTCCCAGCGGTTGTCGCGATCCATGCTGAAGTAGCGTCCGTGGACGCTGGCAATGCGTCCGCCTGTTTCCTTCAAGACTTCTTCGAGTTCCGCAATGTATCCTCGCCCTGTTCGGGGTGCTGTATCACGGCCATCGGTAAACGCATGCACGACAAAATTGCCAACACCCGCCTTTTTTGCGGCCCTACACAGCGCATTGAGGTGGGCTTGTTGGGCGTGAACACCTCCCTTGGAAACCAATCCCATGAGATGCAATCGGACACCCGGTGCGCTGGCCGCTTCGAACGCACGCTGCAACGAGGCTTCTTGCTCGAAGGACCCATCTGCTACAGCGCGATCAATGCGCAACAAGTCTTGGTAAACG
Organism: uncultured Flavobacteriales bacterium; assembly: GCA_963934215.1. Lineage (GTDB taxonomy): Bacteria > Bacteroidota > Bacteroidia > Flavobacteriales_D > Sanyastnellaceae > UA16. Next base: position 6,080 of record CAWVYB010000132.1, read on the forward strand.
ATGCGCCCCGCTCCAATGTTCATGTGCCCCACTTCGCTGTTGCCCATCTGTCCCTCTGGCAGGCCCACATGCTCACTGTCCGTCCTCAAGGTGGCGTGAGGCGTGTTGCGAAGCAAACGGTCCATAAAAGGTGTGTTGGCTGCCGCGATGGCATTGGAGTCGTCATTGTTTCCAATGCCCCACCCATCAAGGATGATCAAGGCACATCGGGAAGAATTGGTCGGGTTCATGGGTTGAATGGTATGGTAGTGGTGACGAGACAGCCTCCTCTTTGACTGGTTTCAATGGATAG
>CAWVYB010000133.1:0-6341 GCA_963934215.1 uncultured Flavobacteriales bacterium
CGCCTTCATAGTTGTAGATGTGGGACAACCGATCGCAAATAACTTCGTCGCCCGGGCGCACGTGGACATTGATGGCAATTTGATTTGTCATCGTTCCCGATGGGCAAAACAAAGCAGCTTCGTGACCGAAAAGGTCAGCGCAGCGCTCTTGAAGCGCCACCGCGCTGGAATCTTCAGCAAAGACATCGTCACCGGTCGGTGCGTTGTGCATGGCTTGAAGCATGGCTGAAGTGGGGCGGGTCAGGGTGTCGGAACGGAAGTCAATCATGGTGGTCGGGTCAATACGGAAATCAGTCTACGTTTGCCAAAGCTAAGTTCCGCAGATGCCGGTTGCAACGCTCTGTCGTTATCTTGCTTCATCAAACGATAAAAATCGCCACATGACCTTGAATTCATCGAACGCACTTGTTTTTCGATTCGCGCTGTGGGCATTGACCTGCGCCGCCGCATTCCAGTCCCACGCCAAAGAAGGCATGTGGATACCCACGTTATTGCAAGCGGTAGAAGGCGATATGCAGTCCATGGGCATGCACCTCTCAGCTGAAGACATTTACAGCATCAACACCGGTAGCCTGAAGGATGCGGTGGTCCATTTCAATGGCGGCTGCACCGCAGAAATGATCAGTTCTCAAGGGTTGTTGTTGACCAATCACCACTGTGGTTTTGGACAAATTGCATTCCACAGCACGGTCGAAAATGATTACCTCACCGATGGGTTTTGGGCCATGAGCCGTGAGGAAGAGTTGGTCAACCCGGATCTTGTGGCCACCTTTATTGACCGAATCGTGGATGTGACGTCCGCGCTTTTGGGAGCTGAAGACCTCGAAGTGGCCAAGCAACAATTAATTGAAGCTGCCATTGCAGGTACCGATTTGAAGGGTAGCGTAGTCGCCTTTGATTTTGGCAACAGCCATTACCTAATCACCACCCGAACCTATCGGGATGTGCGGCTCGTCGGAGCACCGCCCTCAGCGGTGGGTAAGTTTGGCGGCGACACAGACAACTGGGTGTGGCCACGTCACACTGGAGATTTCAGCATGTTCCGCATCTATGCCAATGCCGATAACGATCCAGCGGATTACGATGAGAGCAATGTCCCGTACCAACCGGCGCATCATTTCCCAGTCAACATAGGCGGGGTGGAAGACGGGGATTTTATGATGGTGTTTGGATTTCCTGGGACAACAGAACAGTATCTGACGCGCGACGCCGTCGACCATGTTGTGAGCCGACTCAACCCCATGCGCATCGCCATGCGGGACGCCTCTTTGAAGGTGATCAACGCAGCACGATCACAGTCTCCAGCCATGAAAATTGCTTATGCGGACAAGCAAAGCTCAGTAGCCAATGCCTGGAAAAAATGGATCGGTCAGAACAAAGGATTGTTGGAGTTAGATGCCTTGGGCAAAAAAGCTGAACTGGAAGCAGAATTCAATCGGCGAGCGCTCGATTCGGGCCACACCGAATGGGCCAATTTGTTTGTGGACATCGCCGCGCAAAACGAAGTCCATTTTCCGTTGAAAGAAGCCCGAAGTCTGTTCATCGAGTTGGTTTATTACGGTCCCGATGCGCTGAATTTTGCGCTTGGTTTCAAACCGCTCATTGAAGGGTGGGAGTCGCTCGAAGAAGCCGGGAAATTGGAGGGCCAGTTGTCCCAAAGCCAGGAACTCATCGCGGGTCATTTCCGGCACTACGACGTGCAGGTGGATGAAGCCATTTTAGCGGCGCTGGTGTCGCCCTATATAGCGGCTATTCATCCCGATTTGTGCCCGGAAGTCTTGAAGGATTTTGATGAAAATGGCGCCGAGTTTGCTCGGTCGATTTATGCCAAGTCGGTCTTTACCGACCGTGAAGCGCTGGAAGCGTTGTTGGACAAGGGGCAAGCCAAGGGGTTTTCGAAGCTTCAAAAAGACCCCCTCTACGTCTTGATCAACGCCTTGCGATCCGCATATTTTGAGCAGGTCGCCGCGGAATACGGTGCCACCAAGATGCAGTTGGATTCGCTCACCGGGCAATACACCTTGGGGTTGCGTACGCTTTTCCCAGAACGCGCGTTTTTTCCGGATGCCAACAGCACCATGCGATTGACCTATGGAAAAGTAGAAGGCTCTTCACCCTATGATGGCATGGAGTACAAGCCCTTCAGTACGGCCAAAGGAATTCTGCAGAAGTATGTTCCAGGAGACCCGGACTTCGATTTGCCAGAAGATCTGGTCGACGATTTGCGCGACGGGAATTGGGGTGATTATGCCGATGCGCAAGGCGAGCTTCCCGTTTGCTTCACCGGATCAAACCATACCACAGGAGGCAATTCAGGATCTCCAGCCATCGATGGCGATGGCTACTTGGTGGGCATCAACTTCGACCGTTCATGGGAGTCGACGATGAGTGACATCTTGTTCGATGAGAACCGATGTCGCAACATCATGGTGGACATCCGCTACGTGTTGTGGATCACGGACGTCTACGCAGGTGCGCATCATCTCATTGATGAGATGGACTTGGTACGCTGATCGCGTGGGGCGTTAGCAGGCCTGACTCAGGCCAAGAACGAAATCACGATGATCACCAGGCCAAAGAGAAAGAGGGCAAAGACTACAGGTCCGCCGATCTCGTTTTGTTCGGGTTCGGCATCGTGGCCGTGTGAATGTTCATTTGACATGCCGCAAAAATAGTCTGATTCCATGCCTCGCGCAAGGACTATTTTTAGTTTAATCAGGCCATGCAACCCTATGGTGCCGGCTCGAGTTACCACTGCAACAGGTTGTTGTATCTTGCCGGCACCTGTGTTCTTTCATGCCAATTGAAGCCATTATGCCAAATCGTCGCTTTTCTTTTCTCGCCCTTAACTTTTTCGTGGGTGTCTTTTCTTTGGGTGTTTCGAGTCTCTTTGCGCAATGTGCCGAGGGTGAGACAACGATTGAAGTGATGATTGTAGCCGATGGTTTCCCCAATGAGATTTCTTGGACGTTGGAATACGAAGGCAGTCTGCTCGCTGAAGGAGATTCCTTAGGCGATGTCATTTGTTTCGATGCGTCCATTGAGGACCCTTGTTTTGTCTTCAGTGTATACGATTCTTACGGAGATGGAATTTTTGATCCAGGAGGCTACTGGATTTATGAGAATGGCGTAGAGATTGCCTCAGGTGGGAGTTACGGATACGGGGAGTCCATCAGTTTCAACTGTTCACCGGGAGCTACCTGCAATGATGCGTTGGATCTGTCCGATGAAGATTACGGTACGATTGCTCAGGACGCTAGCAATGCTTGGTACCTGTTTACGCCTCCAGCCAACGGCATGTACCTGATGTCCACTTGCGATGCCGAATGCGATACGCGGTTGTGGGTCTATGATTACTGTAACATGGGCAACTTTGACAATACCAACGAAGGGTCCATTTACTATGATGATGAAGAGGGCGGATGTGGCGAACAAGCCAATTTGACCGTGCTGCTGGAAGGCGGAGTGTCGTATTGGATCCGAATGGGATTGGGCGACGCTGAATACGAAGGGCTTGTGGGATTGGAATCCAATTGGAAGTATTTGGACTCGGGAGAAGATTTGGGTACAAGCTGGTTGGCGAGTGATTTCGATGACGCTAGCTGGGCTTCAGGCAATGCTGAATTGGGCTACGGAGACGGGGATGAGGCCACGGTCGTGAGCTACGGCGATGATGCCTCCAACAAGCACACCACAACCTACTTCCGCCACGCGTTTGAATACGATGGTGAGTCGGAGAGCAACTTGAATGGCTTATTGCGCTTGCGTCGCGACGATGGTGCGGTGGTGTATTTGAATGGGCAAGAGATCCAACGAAGCAACATGCCGGAAGGCCCGATCGCTGCCACTACGCTTGCCGCTGCGGAAATGATTGGTAATAACGAAACGCTTCTCAATGAGTATCCTGTTGCATTGAATTTGCTCAATGGAACCAACGTAGTGGCGGTGGAAATCCATCAAATCAATACGACCAGTTCGGACATTAGTTTTGATTTGGAATTGCAGGTGGAAACGATGACCGGTCCGTGTTCAGCGGGCTTCGATTGGGAATTTGACTTTGTGGGCCCTCCCACGGGATGCATGGATGAGACGGCTTGCAACTTCAGTCCGTTTGCAGAAGTGGACAGCGGAGATTGCCTTTACCCAGGTGATCCTTTGTGCACGGGACCGGATTTGTGGGTCTTAGAATCGGCAATCACCAGCAGTCTGTATGCGTCCACTATGGAAGTCGCGGAGTCGGATTGTTACATCGTCGAAGGCTGCCTCAATGGCTACGGCACGCGTGAATTGATCCGATTCACCACCCACATCAAAAACATAGGGGACATCGACTACTACATTGGTCAAACGTCCAACAATTCAGGCACCCAACAATTTGAGTGGGGCGATTGCCACAACCACTGGCATTATGATGGGTATGCAGAATACACGATGTTCACCATGGACGGAGAGTCGCTGCCCATTGGGTTTAAAAACGGATTCTGTGTGATGGACTTGGAGTGCAGCGATGGCGGAACGGCCCAATACGGATGCTCTACCATGGGAATCTCAGCGCATTGCGGTGATATTTACGGTTCCGGCTTATCCTGCCAATGGGTTGATGTAACCGGTATCCCAGACGGCCAATACCAATTGGTTGTTCGGGTCAATTGGGACGGTGCTCCCGATGCCTTGGGACATTACGAAACGAATTACGACAACAACTGGGCGGTGGTATGCATCGGCTTGGACCGCAGCAGCGGCGAGTTGTTGCTGGAACAGTATGACGACTGCGAAGAATACGTGGACTGTACAGGAGAGATGTTTGGATTGGCGACGATGGATTGCAACGGCGATTGCAACGGTTCGGCGCTAATGGGTGACCTGGATGCCAATGGTGCTCAAGAGTATGCTGATGCGGTTAGCTATGTCGAGCACATTCTCGGTGACGACATCGAACCATTGCCTTGTACGGATGTGGATCAGGATGGTGACATCACGGTAGCTGACGCTGCGTATTTGGCCCAATGCCAATATTTCAACACCGCGCACCAGCATCCTGATAGCTCCGGATTTCATGACAAGTGCAACTTCCCGGTCAACCACATTGTCAACCCATTTGATACGGTGCACTTCACCATTGGTGCGGTGAACTGGACAGAGCAATACCTGGATATCCACGTATTGAACCCCAACAACCGGATTGTGGGTTACCAGCTTTCAATGAGCGGTATGGGCATCGCTTCAGCGTATAGCATTGCAGATCCCATCGACTTCCCGATCACCCCGGAATTCATGCCGGGAGGCGTCGAGGTCATTGGATTGTCATACACCAATATGAGCTTTCCAAAGCACTATGACTACGTGCCGTTCTTGCGCTTGTACTGGACTTCGATTGAAGACGAGGTGTGCATCGACTTGATCACAGATGTGGTCAACCCAGAATATCACAACACATTGCACGTGATTGAAAACGGGTGCGTGGTATCCAGTGGAGTCAGCCAGAATATGGAAGCTTCTGCGCCCATGTTGTACCCGAATCCTTTGGTGGAATCGGCAACGCTTCGTTTCGATAACCCCACCCGACAAGATTTGGTGTTGCGAATTACGGACGCGTCAGGTCGTCTCGTGCGGGAGGAGATTGCCACCGGCAATACCCACATCATAGCAAGAGGAGATTTGAAGTCTGGCTCATATGTCTATACGCTCTCAGGTGACCACATCGTATCGTATTCCGGTCGCTTGAACATCCAATAAAAAGATTTGTTGACTCCATATAGTATGTCAAGATTTTCATCAATCATCCCTGCACTTGTTTTCGGATTGCTTTGTTTCAAAGCCGATGCACAAGTCATTATCACTGAATTTTCTGCGTCCAATTACACGTTAGGTGTGGGGGGAGACAATGAGGATTTTGTGGAGTTTTATAATGAAGGAAATGTCGCAGCCGATATCAGCGGTTACTTCCTTTCTGACAACGTCGACAACGTCGATATGTTTGAATTGCCAGCGGGAACAGTTGTTCCTGCAGAAGGCTACCTGCTAGTCATATGTTCGGGCGAGGGAGAAATCCCCGGCAATTTGTACGTAGGAGGCAATTTGAATACAAATTTCAAGGTGACTCAAACGGACGATGAATCCGTTGTGTTTTCGGATGAGAACGAGAACGTTTTGGAGTCCTACACGTTTGGAGTCGATTGGACCCCAACCCTTGCCGACCACAGCTGGACACGCGATGCCAACGGAAGTGCGGGCGCTTGGAAGGTGTGCACAGACCCGACGCCTGGTTTTGGAGTCGGAGGCTCGTTGTTTGCAGAGTATGCTCCAACGCCCACATTTGAGGTGGACGCGGGGTACTACGC
>CAWVYB010000134.1:0-6251 GCA_963934215.1 uncultured Flavobacteriales bacterium
ATCATGTCCTTCTGGTAAGCCAAGAAAGATGGAATCAAATTCTGTGGAAGCACAAGGGGCCATTTTTCAGGCGGTCCAGGAATGATGTCCAATCGGAACATCGGATTCAGTTGTGATAGACTCTCAACATCCATGTTCAAATGCGCAGCGATCTGGTCAAAGCGCAGTACCGTATTCACCTCAACGGTGTCCAAAGCAGCATACGGTGTGAAGAGCTCAGCTGGGAAAATATTATGCTCCGCATGGTATTCCATCAGATACACGACAGCCATGAAAGCCGGCACATAATTCCGTGTTTCTCGGGGTAAAAAGTAGCGAATTTCCCAAAAATTCCTTTTGCCGCCGCTTCTACGAATGGCCTTATTGACATTTCCAGGTCCGGCGTTGTAGGCCGCCAAAGCCAAGTACCAATCGTCGTATTGATTGTACAATTTCTTCAAAAACAAGCATGCCGCTTCAGAACTCCGAACAGGATCTCTTCTTTCATCGATGTACGAGTCGATGCGCAGTCCTTGTCCTCGCGCGGTCGCATACATGAACTGCCACAATCCTCGCGCACCAGCGTGCGAGCGTGCCTTGGGATTCAACCCGCTCTCGACAACCGCTAAATACTTCAACTCCAAAGGCAGATCATGACGGTCGAGTGCTTCCTCGAACAATGGGAAGTAAAGCGGGGCCCTTCCAAGCATTCGTCCTAAATGAATTGGACGTTTAGCAGCGTAGAATGCGATCCGCGAATGTGCTATCGGATTCCACGACAAGTCCATTGGAGATGCTGCATCCAACACCTCCATACGCAGCTGTATTGTCGCGGTATCGAGCACCGGGGTTTCTCCCTTTACAAAATCACGAATGTTCCACAACGCAGTATCGTTGCTCGCACAAGCGGTTGCTTGGCACCATTCTAGCCACGAAGTTTCCGCAACGGAAAGCTCGACATGCGTGTTCGTTGAGTCCACAGTTTGAGCACCGAGAAACCCCGATACAAGCACTGCAGTCAATACCATTGAAGTCCGAATCACGCGTCTTTGTTCCCTTCTTTTGAATCCTCTTCTGAATTCGTAGCGTCTTTAAATTCTTTGACTCCCTTTCCTAACCCTCGCATCAATTCAGGAATTTTCTTGCCGCCAAACAGCAACAAAACAATTAAAGCGATGAGAATAATCTGTCCTGGACCTATGGCTCCCATGATGGCTGTGTTTTGTGCGAAGTTCTAAAGAAATACCGAATATCAGCATCCCTGTTGAGAAATTACGAATCCTTTTGATTTAACCCATAAAAAGATTGTCGATCAATCGAACAGATCCCACTTGCGCGGCAATCACGGCATGGCCTTTTTTCCACTTTTCTCTGGCAACCTCTTCAAAGGATTCAGCGTCGATAATGGCGAGGTACTCCAATTCAAGGTCATCAAGACCATTCAACGCACAACGCTCTGCTTCCAAATCAACACTGCCCTCTACGGATTCGTTCGCAGCCTCTTTCAATCGATTCAACGTACGATTCAATTCCAGCGCGACGAGCCGCTCTTTTGGATTCAACCGAACATTTCTCGAGCTCAAAGCAAGGCCGTCAACATCTCGAATCAAAGGGCAACGAACGATTTCCAACTGAGCGAATTCGCGCTTGCACAATGCTTCAATTACCGCCAATTGTTGCAAGTCCTTTTCTCCAAAAAAAGCCTTTTCCGGCTTGATAATTTGAAACAACCGCCTCACAATGGCTACGACTCCGTCAAAATGACCTTTTCTCTTGGCGCCCTCGAATGCGCCCGTCAAGGCACCGTAATCCACCGAATCTGCGTTCGGGACACCCTCATAAATGTCTTCCGTTTTTGGTGCAAATACCACGTCAACTCCCAATGAACGCGCCAGGTCTAAATCTGCCTGCATGGCATTCGGATACGTTTTGAAATCTTGTTGATTGTCAAATTGAGTTGGGTTCACATAAATGCTCAACACCACCACATCCGATGTGGTTCTTGCCCGACTAATCAACGTGCCGTGACCTGAATGCAAGGAGCCCATTGTCGGAACGAAGCCCATTATTTCGTTTCGACCCTTGATTTCGCTCAATCCCTCTTTGAGCTCTTTCGATGTGTAGAATATCTCCATTAGTGGTTCGAAATGCCTGATTTTATCAGGGTTTTACTTGATTTATACCTCAAAAAAACGTATCTTCGTTATTCCCATTTTTCTCACCTTCAACCTGGCCGATATGAGCAAAGCTCGGATTCTCTACATTTCGCAACACATTGTTCCTTTCCTGCCAGCGACTCAAATGAGTTCGGTAAGTAGGAATCTGCCACAAGGGGTTCATGAAAAAGGAAGAGAAATCCGCGTCTTCACTCCGCGATTTGGTAAGATAAACGAACGTCGACACCAGTTGCACGAAGTTATCCGTTTATCAGGGATGAACCTCATGGTGGATGATACCGATCACCCTTTGGTGATTAAGGTCGCGTCCATCCCGACAGCTCGAATGCAAGTATACTTCATCGACAACGATGAATACTTCAAGCGCAAAGCTGTTTTGCATGATGGGGATGATAAGATGTTTCCCGACAATGACGAGCGTGCTTTGTTCTTTGTTCGCGGGGTTTTAGAGACTGTCAAGAAATTGGGTTGGGCTCCAGATATCATCCATTGCAATGGCTGGATGACCAATGTCGTTCCTGTTTACCTCAAGCAGCTTTTCGGTCAAGATCCGTATTTTGCCCAAAGCAAAGTTGTTTGTAGCATTTACGATGAAGGTTTCGAAGGCTCATTGAACAAGCGCATGGCTGAAAAAATGGTCAAGGACGGGATCTCTGCAGAGACTGTTGAAGGCATGCAAGATCCGACTTTTGACGCCCTGAACCATTTGGCAATACAGCACGCTGATGGATTAATTGTTGGATCCGAGGACCTCAGTGATGAACTGCAAGACGCTATCAAGAGCGCAGGTGTTCCAACGCTTTCTTACCACGGTGAGGAGGGGTATGTTGGAGAAATAAACAATTATTACGATACGATTCTTGAGGGAAAGGCTGAGACTGTCCCGGAATAACGGAACTTCGCACCATGTTGAAGTTACGTGCTGGTTTTCTCGCGACAGTCATGGCATGCATTTTGGGATTCGCCACCCTATCCAGTTGCAATCGACCTGAAACAGAGGTTGGATTAGACTATGTGCAGGATGATTTACTTGGATTAAGTCAAACTGACACCCTCACATTGCGCTGCAGAACAGTGCGAGAGGATAGCTTACAGTCCAACAGTTTAAGCACCGCCGTACTTGGTCGCATGTATCACCCCGATTTCGGGTGGCACACCTCCGGATTCGTAACCCAGTTCAGATTAAGTGCTCCGGACATCGACTTCGGTTCCAACCCTCAAGTGGACAGCGTCTACTTATCCTTGCGATATACGGGAGATTCTTACGGACAGCTCTCCCCACAACACATCAATGTTTATCAACTTGAGGACTCCTTGCAGTTCGATTCGACGTACTATTCGAATCATGTATTCGCACACTCCATTGAAAACCTCTCAGATCCAGAATTTCAGCCCATTCCGCTGAATCAAAATCAAACGTTGTACTTCGCAAATGATACTGTGAATCCAGAGGTTCGTGTTTATTTAAACGATGCCTTTGGACAACAAATTCTTGAAGCCGGAACAGACGTTTACGATTCAAATGAAGCCTGGAATTCTTTTTTCCGTGGCTTACACATTGCACCTGACCCTTTGAATGGGGGTGAAGGGGCCGTTGGTATCGATATGATCAGTGGGTTGAGTTACATGCGAATGCACTACCACAATGATGCTGACACAGCCTACTATGATTACATCATCAATCCTTTAAGTGCCCGGTCTAACCTATTCACTCACGAATGGCAGGGTCCGTTTCAAGGACTCTCTGAATCCTTCATTGATGAGGTGGACGCTCCCCTTCTCGGTGTGTTTTCAGGAGCAGGACTGAAGACGCGAATCACGCTGCCTCATCTGGCAGAGTGGAAACAGTTCATCGGAGAAAACAGTGCCATCCATAAAGCAGAGCTCTGGTTACCGGTGGATCCAAGCCACAACGACGCGCGCTATCCCATTCCCAATCAACTCTTCATTCTAACAGAAAATGCCTTAGGAGAGGTCATATCCACACCCGACCAAAGTTCAATTGGGTTGAATATCAATGGGAATTACGATGCGGAAGAACAAGCTTATCGCTTCAATATTTCCCAGACGATGCAGCGTATGCTCAATGGCGAGTTGGAAAGTGATCTCTTGCATGTTGTGGCGTCTCGCGCAGGAATCTCGCTTCAAGGGGTTGCGATCAATGGCCCCTCAGTAACTTCGGGAGACTCCATCCCACGACATGCCCGATTGGTTGTCACTTGGAGTGATTGATACCACAAGATAAAACGGCAAAACTATGTGCGGAATTGTTGGTTACATCGGTGAAAAGGATGCGTTTCCTATTTTAATAAAAGGACTACAACGTCTTGAATACCGAGGGTATGACAGCGCTGGAATCGCTTTGTTGGATGGCGACGGTAAGTTGAGTTTAGGTAAAAAGAGAGGGAAGGTCTCGGACTTGCTGGAACACATTGGGTCGGATCATGCCTTGCACGGTTATGCTGGAATTGGTCACACACGTTGGGCCACTCACGGACCGCCCAACGACATCAATGCCCACCCCCACCAAGCGAGATCAGGAAGTTTGGCTTTGATCCACAATGGCATCATTGAGAATTACCAAACCATCCGTAAAAGTTTGGAAGCCAATGGCCACAGATTCATAAGCGATACCGATACCGAGGTCTTGGTTCACTTGATTGAGGAGGTTCAAAAACGGTCAAAATCTACCATTTGCGAAGCCGTTCAAATTGCCTTGAAAGAGGTGGAAGGCGCATATGCGATTGTGGTCATCGATGAGAATGAACCCGAGGTGATGATTGCGGCACGGAAATCCAGCCCGTTGGTGATTGGCGTTGGAGAAGAAGGTGAATACTTTGTTGGGTCGGATGCCACCCCCATCATTGAATACACAAACAACGTGATCTATTTGGATGACGAAGAAGTAGCCGTGATGCACCGATCAATGGGGTTGACCATTCGCAATCTGCACAATGTGTTAGTCACTCCCGAAGTCCACGAACTCGAGCTGCAAATCGAAGAGTTAGAAAAAGGTGGCTACGAGCATTTCATGCTCAAGGAAATCTTCGAACAACCACGGTCTATTTTTGATTCCATTCGCGGAAGAATGAGCCTACATCGCGGCGAAATTCGAATGTCAGGAATCGATGATCACTGGAGCAGATGGGCAAAGGCTGAGCGGATCATCATCATCGCCTGCGGCACAAGCTGGCACGCAGGTCTCGTGGCGGAATATCTCTTTGAGGATCTCGCTCGAATTCCTGTTGAAGTTGAATATGCTTCTGAATTTCGCTATCGAAATCCTGTCATACGACCCACGGATGTCGTCATTGCCATTTCTCAGTCTGGCGAGACCGCGGACACACTTGCCGCGATTCAATTGGCTAAATCTTGCGGAGCTCATGTCTTTGGATTGTGTAACGTTGTCGGTTCGAGCATCGCTCGTGAAACAGACAGTGGTGCCTACACACATGCCGGCCCTGAAATAGGTGTAGCCTCCACCAAGGCCTTCACCGCGCAAGTCGCCGTTTTGACTTTGATGGCCATGTTGGTTGGAAAACGGAACGGGAATCTCTCGGCCAAACACTTCAGCCGACTGCTTGTCGAAATCAATTCCATTCCAGAAAAGGTGGAGACTTTGTTGAAGCAGGATGGGGAAATTCAAAAAATCGCCCGGGCTTTTAAGGATTCTACCAACGCCCTTTATTTAGGCCGCGGGTACAACTTCCCAGTTGCCCTCGAAGGCGCGTTGAAATTGAAAGAGATCAGCTACATCCATGCCGAAGGTTATCCATCAGCGGAAATGAAGCACGGACCGATTGCCTTGATCGATGAGCACATGCCTGTTTTCTTCATCGCTACTCTCGATGATGTCTATGAAAAAGTAGTTTCAAACATTCAAGAAGTTAAGGCCCGTGGTGGCCGTTTGGTCGCGCTCGTTTCTCAGGGCAATTCAGACTTGGAAGAGCTCGCAGAATTCGTGATTTCCATCCCAAAATGCGATCAAGCTCTAGCCCCATTGTTGACGACCATTCCGCTGCAATTACTGAGTTATCATATCGCAGTATTGCGTGACTGCAACGTGGACCAACCTCGGAACTTAGCGAAGAGCGT
>CAWVYB010000135.1:0-6249 GCA_963934215.1 uncultured Flavobacteriales bacterium
GAACCCGTTTTGATTTGACCCGTATTCAAAGCCACAGCCAAATCAGCAATGGTGGTATCCTCTGTTTCTCCTGAGCGGTGACTCATGACGCTGGTATAGCCATTGCGATGTGCTAAACTAACCGCATCAATGGTCTCTGTCAATGTGCCAATTTGATTGACCTTGATCAGGATAGAATTGGCAATGTCATTCTCGATTCCACGAGACAAGCGATGGGTGTTGGTCACAAACAAATCATCCCCTACCAATTGAATCTTGTCACCGACCGATTGCGTCAATAGCTTCCATGCGTCCCAATCGTCCTCAGCCAAGCCGTCTTCAATGCTAATGATCGGATACTTGTCACACCATCCCTTCCAAAAATCGACCAAGTCCTTGCCCTCCATGCGATCACCCGTAGACTCGAACAAATACAAGCCCTTCTCTGCATCATAAAACTCAGATGCTGCAGCATCTAAAGAAATGAGCAAATCCTCTCCTGGGCGATAGCCTGCCTTTTCGATGGCCTCAATGACGACCTCGATGGCTTCATCATTTGATTTCAAATTTGGAGCAAACCCACCTTCGTCACCCACATTTGTTGAGTGACCTTTTTTCTTCAACACATCTTTCAAAGCATGAAAAACTTCAGTACCCATGCGCAAACCGTCCGAAAACGTTTCTGCTCCTACCGGCATGACCATGAACTCCTGAATATCGATCTTATTGTCAGCATGCGACCCTCCGTTGAGGATGTTCATCATAGGCACTGGTAGGGTATGAGCATTCACTCCTCCGATGTACCGATACAATGACTGACCAGAGCAATCTGCCGCGGCATGGGCAACTGCAAGGCTGACACCTAAAATGGCATTGGCGCCCAATTTGGCTTTATTGGATGTACCATCCAAGTCGATCATGACCTGATCGATGTCACGTTGGTCAAAAACATCAAATCCATTCAACTCATCATTGAGGAGATTGTTGACGTGATCGACTGCCTTGCTCACTCCTTTGCCCATCCACTCATCTCCTCCATCACGCAATTCAATTGCTTCATGGATTCCGGTGGACGCTCCAGATGGAACTGCGGCACGGCCCATATTCCCATCACCGGTGATGACATCGACTTCGATGGTCGGATTGCCTCGAGAATCGAGAATTTGACGTGCTTGGATTTCTTCAATATAGCTCATGATCTTGGATCAAGTAGTTGACGTTGCCTCGGGGGAAATCCCTGTGGCACCTCGGCTCATTTCCGAAGCAGCGCTTTCTGGCGGAAGCCTTAAAAGCCGTGCGAAGTTAAGGCATCAATCGAGCACCACAACCCGTTCCATATTCTCGACGAACTGATCGAACAGATAGCGGCTATCGTGAGGTCCAGCTGATGCTTCAGGGTGATACTGAACAGAAAAAATAGGACGCCCCTTTAAAGCGATGCCAGCAACGGTATCGTCATTCAAATGAATGTGAGTTACTTCAACATCCGGAGCGGCCTGCAACGAATCTCGATCAACTACAAAACCGTGATTTTGAGATGTGATTTCAGCCTTGCCCGTTAGCAAATTCTTTACGGGATGGTTTACTCCACGGTGACCGTTGAACATCTTGACGGTTCGGAGCCCTTGGCTCAGCGCCAATACCTGATGGCCTAAGCAAATTCCAAATATCGGTTTGTCCGAATTCACCAAGGCTTTCACCGTTTCGACTGTTTCCAACATTGCTCCCGGGTCTCCTGGGCCATTGGACAGCATGATGCCATCGGGAGACCAAGCCAGCAACTCCTCTGCACTTGTATGCATTGGGAACACGCGCACAGCGCAACCTCGATCAGTCAGACATTGAACAATGCTGCGTTTGACACCAAGGTCAAGCAACGCTACTCGTGAGTTTGAAACGGTTCCAATTGCGGGACCTGCATCATACTCAACTGCTGTGGTTACCTCGCTGCTCAATTCCAACCCCTCCATTGAAGGGACGGATTCAAGCCTCCTCATGAGTTCAGACTCATCGGTTCCATCGCTGCAAATAATGGCGTTCATGGCACCACTTTGACGAATGTGACGCACAAGTGCTCGTGTATCCAAATCACAGATACCCACCACTGCATCACGCTCTAAGAAATCCTGCAACGTTCCACTCGCTCCCGCTCTACTAGCGATTGATGAGTAATTCTTTGTAACAAGCCCGGCTATTTGGACTTTCTTGGATTCTACCTCCTCCTCATGCACCCCATAATTGCCTATGTGCGCAGTCGCCATAACAAGGATTTGCCGGTGATAGCTCGGATCTGTGAAAATCTCTTGGTACCCGTACATTCCCGTATTGAAAGCAATCTCACCTGTAGTAATACCCAATGACCCCGCAGAGTGGCCTTCAAATCGTTTACCATCTGCCAGTAACAGAACTGCTGGCACTTTTGAATCACGCGTTTTACCCATGGCGCAAAGATAGCAGTGCGATTGAATTCTATCGCCTCTTTGAGGAAGCACTTATCCGCAAAAAAAGCGGAGCGATGTCAAAAAAGTCGACATAAAAAAAACGGACAGCTTTTGGCTGTCCGTTTTCTATTCTCGTAAAAGAACTCAGTCTTTCTTTTCTTCGTCTGAAGGAGCTTCCGTTGCATCATCCGCTGGAGTTTCCTCTGTTGTGGCGGCTGGAGCTTCCTCTGCTGCGGGAGTTTCCTCTGCTGCGGGGGCTGGAGCTTCCTCTGCTGTAGGAGTTTCCTTTGCTGCGGCGGAGGGAGCTTCTTCTGCTGCTGGAGTTTCCTCTGCTGCAGCGGCGGGAGCTTCTTCTGCTGCTGGAGCTTCTTCTGCTACTTCTGTCACTGCTTCTACGACAGGAGCTGAGGCTGTGCCAGCTCCACGACGAGAACGTCGAGAACGCTTTTTCTTTGGCTCAGTTCCGTAAACGTCATTGAAATCGACAAGCTCCATCATACACATCTCTGCATTGTCTCCCAATCGGTTGCCTGTTCGGATGATCCGCGTATAGCCCCCCTCTCGAGTGGCTACTTTCGGTCCTACAGAACGAAACAACTCGGTTACCGCATGCTTGCTGCCAAGTACGCTAAACGCAATACGTCGACTGTGTGTCGTGTCTGCTTTAGACCGTGTGACCAATGGCTCTACAACACTCCGCAAAGCTTTCGCTTTGGCAACAGTTGTTGTGATGCGCTTGTGCTCAATCAACGAGCACGCCATGTTGGATAACATGGCCCGACGGTGAGCGGTCTTACGACCTAGGTGGTTAAAGTTCTTATTGTGACGCATGGCTTCACTCTTTGTCGAGTTTGTACTTGCTCACATCCATACCGAATGTGAGGTTTTTGTTCTCAACCAAATCTTCCAACTCCGTTAATGACTTCTTACCGAAGTTACGGAATTTCAATAGGTCGTTTTTATTGTAGCTGACCAGTTCTCCGAGGGTCTCTATATCAGCTGCCTTCAAGCAATTCAATGCGCGAACGCTCAAATCCATATCACTCAACTTGGTTTTGAGCAATTGGCGCATGTGCAAGCTAGACTCATCAAATTCTTCTACCTCAACACGCTCCTCTAGTTCCAAGGAAATGCGTTCATCGCTGAACAACATAAAGTGCTGAATTAAAATCTTCGCTGACTCCTGCAGAGCATCCTTCGGTGTAATGCTTCCATCGCATTCGATTTGGAGAATCAACTTCTCATAATCGGTACGCTGCTCAACCCGGTAATTCTCTACCTCATACTGCACGTTCCGTATCGGCGTGAAAATGGAATCGATTGCAATCGTTCCAAGTGCAACCTCTTCCTTCTTATTGTCTTCGGCTTGGACGTATCCACGTCCTTTACCAATAACAATTTCAATAGAGAGGCTTACAGACTCGTCCATGTTACAGATGACATGATCTGGATTCATCACTTGGAAAGCACTGGTAAATTTACCGATATCTCCTGCAGTGAATGACTTCTGACCCGCAACTTTAACAGTTACTGTCTCTCCTTCTGACCCATCAATTTGACGCTTGAAGCGGACTTGCTTCATGTTCAAAATCATATCGGTCACGTCCTCACGAACTCCCTTAATGGTAGAGTACTCATGTCCAACTCCATCGACCTTGATCGTGGTGATGGCATAACCTTCCAAAGAAGAAAGTAAAATGCGGCGCAATGCATTGCCTACTGTAATCCCAAATCCGGGTTCGAGCGGGCGAAATTCGAAGCGACCATTGAACTCTGTAGAGTCCAACATGATCACCTTGTCTGGTTTCTGAAAATCTAGAATAGCCATTTGATGAAGGGATTTGGATTACTTCGAATACAATTCTACAATGAGAGACTCCTTGATGTTCTCTGGAATTTGATCCCGCGTTGGTACGTTGATAAACGTCCCAGACATGGTCTGCACATTCCAATCCAACCAATCCAAACGATTGGCTGTTGCGCCCAGAGCGCTCGAAATCACCGACATGGATTTGCTCTTTTCCCGCACCGCGACAACGTCACCTGGACGCATACGGTATGAAGGAATATTGACAACATGACCATTCACCATAACGTGACGGTGAGTTACCAGTTGACGAGCTCCACGACGCGTCGAGGCGATGCCTAAACGGTAAACGACATTGTCCAATCGGCTTTCGCAGAATTGGAGCAAAATTTCGCCAGTAATGCCCTGGCGCGCGTTTGCCGCTTTGAACATATTGGAGAATTGCTTCTCCAAAATGCCGTACGTGTACTTGGCCTTTTGCTTTTCAGCAAGCTGCACAGAGTATTCAGATTCTTTTTTACGACGACGTGAGTTGCCGTGTTGTCCCGGTCCATAAGGACGGCGCTCGAGCGCTTTGTCCGGTCCGAAGATTGCCTCCTTAAAACGGCGGCTGATTTTTGATTTGGGTCCGCGATAACGTGCCATATCGGTTGTTCAGTTCTAGGATTCGACGATGATGAATTATACGCGGCGACGCTTTGGAGGGCGACAACCGTTGTGAGGAAACGGAGTAACATCGATAATTTCGATGATCTCTATTCCCATGTTATGGAGGGCACGCATCGC
This sequence comes from uncultured Flavobacteriales bacterium, assembly GCA_963934215.1. Taxonomy (GTDB): domain Bacteria; phylum Bacteroidota; class Bacteroidia; order Flavobacteriales_D; family Sanyastnellaceae; genus UA16. The sequence continues at coordinate 5,014 of CAWVYB010000135.1, forward strand.
ACTTTCGCGACCTGCACCCGGTCCTTTCACAAATGCCCGGATTTTTCTCAACCCGAGATCGTGCGCTTCGCGACCACAATCTTCAGCAGCTACTTGAGCTGCGTAAGGCGTGTTCTTCTTAGAGCCCCGGAAACCCATCTTTCCGGCACTAGACCAAGAAATCACTTGCCCAGTATTATTGGTCAACGAGATGATGATGTTGTTGAAGGATGAGTGGATGTGGACTTGGCCAGAGGCCTCCACAACCACTTTCTTCTTTTTCTTGACGTTCTTCGCCATCGTCTGAATATTTAGGTGATCAGCCCCTTAGCAGGGCCAGTTAATTCGTTATTAAGTCGCTATTACTTCTTCTTGTTCGCAACAGTCTTCCGCTTGCCTTTCCGCGTACGGGAGTTGTTCTTCGTGCGTTGACCGCGCAATGGCAAACCATTACGATGACGAATGCCTCGATTCGAACCGATGTCCATCAATCGCTTGATATGGGACTGCACTTCTGAACGCAGCTCACCCTCGACCTTGAAGCCAGTGGTGATGCTGTTACGAACTGCTCCGATTTCTTCGTCGGTCCATTCTTCAACTTTCTTGTCTTCTGACACTCCGCACTCCGCGAGAATTTTAGACGAACGACTTCGTCCGATTCCGTAGATATACGTGAGTGAAATGACTCCGCGCTTATTGCGAGGAATATCGATACCTGCTATACGTGCCATGGGCGATGGGTTAGGCTACGTCAAGGTTAACCCTGACGTTGCTTCATTTTAGGATTCTTCTTGTTGATGACATACAAACGGCCTTTACGACGAACAATCTTGCAGTCGGTGGTACGTTTTTTTAGGGAAGCACGAACTTTCATGGTGCGGTTATTTCTTGTAGCGGAAAGAGATCCGTCCTTTTGTTAAATCATAGGGTGACATGTCCACACGAACTCGATCTCCTGGTAAGATTTTGATGTAATACATCCGCATCTTTCCAGAAATGTGGGCAGTGATGATGTGCCCGTTTTCCAACTCCACCCGAAACATTGCATTTGACAAAGCTTCGAGTATCGTTCCATCTTGCGTTATGGACGCTTGTTTGGCCATTCAGATTAAACTCTTAAACGTTTCTATTCTTCTTTAAAACTTCTTCTATCTCATTAAAACTCGAGAGAACGTCCGCTTGGTTCTTGCGCACTACGACATCGTGTTCGAAGTGTGCACTCACCTTACGGTCTGCCGTCACGATCGTCCATCCATC
>CAWVYB010000136.1:0-6236 GCA_963934215.1 uncultured Flavobacteriales bacterium
GCATCAATCAAAACAGCCTCTTCACCAATCGTATGCGCGTAATTGAAGCCACCATGAATGGCATGGCCTCCAATGGCGCCGTTTCGGTCCAAAGCTAAATAGCCGACTTGTAAATCATCAGTGGGCATGCTGTTCATGATGCGATGAACGGCCTCTTCACAGGCCAACTGAGGACTCAAGCCTTGACGCATCAATTCCACGACCAAGAAGGATCCAACAGTCCGCATGACAGCTTCTCCCAATCCCGTTGCAGTAGCACCTCCGAACTGACCATCCACAAACAACCCAGCGCCAATGATGGGACTATCCCCAACCCGGCCGTGCATTTTGTACGCGACGCCGCTCGTGGTGCACCCTCCTGCCAAACGTCCTTCGTGATCCAGTGCAAGCAGCCCGATGGTGTCGTGGTTTTCCCGATTGATGACGGGAGCGTAGTCCGATTCAATACGCCACTTGTTCCAAGCCTTTTGTGCTTTGGGAGTGAGGAGGTTGATCTGTGGGAAATCCAGTTCTCGAGCGTATTGTTCCGCACCGGCTCCCGATAGCATGACGTGCGGCGTGTCTTCCATGACCCGTCGGGCTAACGAAAGGGGGTGTTCGATGCCTTGAACAAAGCATACGGAACCAGCATTTCCTGTGTGGTCCATGATGCATGCATCCAATGTTACATGGCCATCGCGATCAGGCAACCCGCCAATACCAACGCTCAGGCCTTCTGCATCCGATTCAACTAACCGTGCAGCCGCTTCAATCATGTCCAATGCATTGCCTCCCTGATTTTGAGCTTCCATGCCTGCTGCGTTGGCCAAAATACCATGGTTCCAAGTAGAGACCATGACCGGGGTTGCGTTCGCGTTGGCAGAAAGGGTCGGGGCCTGAGGGGCCAAAACATTGAGTTGATTTTCAAAGCGATTCCAGGCGAATCGGCCTAGTCCCAAAGCTCCTGCGATTTGGGCAGCTTCGTTTAGAAAGGTTCTTCTTGACTTCGTCATGGTGTCAAGTTCGTGAAAATATGGTGGTTATGCCTTCTTCTTCTTCCAGGAAAAGAGTCGCAGAATCAACCAAGGTAGAAGCAACAAGTCTGCGAGCACAGCGAATAACAGTGTGAGGGAGATCAATACACCAATGTAGAAGGTTCCAAGAAAGTGACTGAGGCCGAGGGTAATGAATCCACCGCATAGGATGATACTGGTAATGATGATCGCTTTTCCAGTCCCGATGAACGTTCGTTTGATGGCATAGGGTAGAGTTCTTCCTTGGGACAACTGGATTCTGAGCTTGCTCATAAAATGAATGGTGTCGTCGACAGCGATACCAAATGCAATGGTGTAAATGATACTGGTCGATAATTTCAAATCAATATCAAACCATCCCATGATGCCTGCAATGAGCAATAGAGGAATGAAGTTGGGGATCAACGTAATCACGACCATGCGCAAACTTCGGAACATCAATCCTGCAATCAGCGCCACCACTAGGAACGCAATGGAGAGCCCTTTGAGCATGTCTTTGGCCAACGAAGCGATGTTGAGGTCGATTAACTGAGCGGTTCCTGTCAAGCGCAATTCCAGAGGTGAATCCGGATGGTTTTGTGCAAACCATTGCAACAACGCTTCGTTTTTGCCTCGAAAGACCTGAGCACCCAAATCGCTGACTTTGCCACTGATTCGAAGCAGTCTGTCTTCAGGGTGGACAACGAGAGCTAACAGCTTGTCCGCACCGAAGCGATTCAATTTTTTGATCATGGCTTGCAAGTCTTCTTGGCTGGAAGGCAAACGGTGAAATTGCGCTTGGTCACCGTTGGACCAGCGATTCACTTGTGCGAATATTTCTGCAGAACTGATCAACGATCCCACGCCATAATCGTCTTTTAAATAGGCCCCTATTGCTTCAATGTCTTGTTGAATTTTAAGGTCATAAACACTATGATTATCAGATACTTCAATAGCTAACTCAAAAGGTCTTACTCCAGCAAATTCACTTTCAAAGAATTTGAATTCTTGAAGGAACGGGTCGTCCGCAGCCAAGTCCTCGAGGAGTACATTGTCAACTTGCATTTTTGAGGTGCCCCAGGCAGCAAGTCCAATGACGACAAGCGTGCCGGCAAAGATCCAACGCCCGCGTTGAAGGACTTTTCGAAATTGGCGATGGAGCACCTGATTCCAAAAGAGCCCATACCCATCGCGACGAACACGTGGAGCGGGGAGGAGCACCATGACGGAGGGCAGGAGAGTAAACGCAAGGACATAAGCAAGACCAACACCGGCGGCAGAATACAGTCCGAAGTCTCGAATGGGTGCAACGGATGAGGTGGTGAGGGTTAGAAACCCAACGGCTGTGGTCAGTGTGGTTAAGAACGTGGCCAATCCGACTTCTTTAAAAGCACGCCTAATGGCGGTTTCTTTCGAGGCGAGATTGCGCAATTCTTCATAATACCGCGAGAGAATGTGAACGACGTCACTCATGCCCACTACAAAAATGATCGTGGGAAGTACAATCGTCATGACATCAATGGCTTTGCCGGTCAATTCCATGAGGCCCAATGTCCAGAGACCACTGAGTAAGACGACGGCCAGAGGGACCAAAATTCCCCAAAGGGACTGGAATGCAAACCACAAAAAGAGTACAATGAGAATCATGCCGAGACTAACGAACAACACAACCTCTCGTTGCATCACATCGACATAGTATTTCTGAGCGGCTGCGCGCCCAGCGATGTGCATGCCATCAAAACGATACCGCCCCGTCACTTCATAAACGGAATGCGCCAAGGAGTCGCAACCTTCTTTGGAGAGCATCTGCTTATGCAGCACTTGAACCGTCAGCGCCTGACCACTGGGAGCGATAAGGTTCCCGATGTACGTTCCGTCGAGGTGCAACTTTGCTGAGTCTAGTTGCAACTTTTGAAGAGCCGTTTGTTGTGTTCCTTGCCACCTCAATAAAGGCTTCCGCACAGTGGTAATCCCAAATCGAATTGGTTCTTCGATACGCGTTGGAGAGAGCACGGCATCAACGTGTGGTATTTGAAGCAGCTCCTCGACAAGCTGATCAACTTCGCCTAAAAAATCTTGCTGGTAGATTCCGGCCTCATTTTCAACTCCGATTAAAATGAAATCGTTGTCCGTCTCAAAATGATCTCTGAAGCTCAGGTAGTAGGCCGTTTCGGGGTCATCCTGTGGAAAAAAACTCTCAAAATCATAATCAAAGCCGATGTTGCTCACCCGCCAGAGTAAGAAGAGAGAACAAAGGGAAATCGCAAACAATACCCGCCGCGACCACGTTTGCCATTGAGTCATGGATGAAGAATCTTGTTTCACGTTTTACGGGTTCGCGGTTTACAGAGGGCTAACAACTAACGTCACAATCAGTTCAAATAAAAAAAGCCCCCGATCTCAGACGAGACGGGGGCTTTCTTGTTAGTTGTCGACTTTATTTCACTTCTTCGAAGTCTACATCGGTAACTTCTGCATCTGCATTCTCAGTCGGCTGTCCTTCTCCGTTATCTGGAGCTGCCGCAGCACCTTCTTGATCAGCGTACATTTCTTGGCTAGCATCTTGGAATGCCGCATTGAGTTGTTCGATACCTGCTTTGCATCCGTCCACATCCTGGGCGGTATGCGCAGCTTTCAACGATTCAAGTGCTGCATCAATTGGCGCACGCTTTCCTTCGGAAATTTTCTCGCCGAATTCTGTGAGTTGTTTCTCAGTCTGGAACACCAAGGTGTCTGCCTGATTAAATGTTTCGATGCGTTCTTTCGCGGCTTGATCCGCCTCGGCATTCGCTTCAGCTTCTTGCTTCATGCGGGTTACATCTTCTTCAGATAATCCGCTAGAGGCTTCAATGCGAATGTTTTGTTCTTTTCCAGTCGCTTTGTCTTTCGCGCTGACCTGGATGATGCCATTTGCATCGATGTCAAACGTGACTTCAATCTGAGGAACACCACGCTGTGCTGGTGGAATGTCGCTGAGCTGGAATCGGCCAATCGTTCGATTGTCATTGGCCATCGAGCGCTCGCCTTGCAAAACATGAATCTCAACGCTAGGCTGGTTATCCGATGCGGTGCTAAACGTTTCCGACTTCTTTGTTGGAATCGTGGTGTTGGCGTCGATCAATTTGGTCATGACACCTCCCATGGTCTCAATGCCCAAGGAAAGAGGGGTAACGTCCAACAACAAGACATCCTTCACATCTCCAGAAAGAACGCCACCTTGAATTGCTGCTCCGATGGCAACAACTTCGTCGGGGTTCACTCCTTTTGATGGTTCCTTACCGAAGTAAGCTTTTACGGCATCTTGCACCGCTGGCATACGTGTAGATCCACCAACTAAGATGACCTCATCAATGTCAGACTTCTCCAAACCTGCAGCTTTCAATGCAGAAGCGCAAGGCTCAATGGTGCGTTTCACCAAGCTGTCCGCGAGCTGCTCAAATTTTGAGCGAGACAATGATCGGACCAAGTGCTTTGGAACACCATCAACGGGCATGATATAAGGAAGGTTGATTTCAGATGAAGCTGTGCTTGATAATTCAATCTTCGCCTTTTCTGCAGCATCCTTCAAGCGTTGCAATGACATCGGATCTTTCGAAAGATCGATTCCGCCGTTTTCATCTTTGAATTCGGCAACCAACCAATCGATGATGACTTGGTCGAAGTCGTCTCCACCCAAGTGTGTATCACCATCTGTAGAAAGAACCTCAAAGACTCCGTCTCCGAGCTCGAGAATAGAAACGTCGTGTGTTCCTCCACCCAAGTCAAAAACAACGATTTTCTGATCGATGGACTTTTTGTCCATGCCATAAGCAAGCGCTGCTGCTGTTGGCTCGTTGATAATCCGCTTGACCTCAAGACCTGCAATTTCTCCAGCCTCTTTCGTGGCTTGACGTTGTGCGTCATTGAAATAAGCAGGGACGGTAATCACGGCTCCAGTTACTTCAGTACCTAAATAATCTTCCGCAGTTTTTTTCATTTTCTGCAGCGTCATTGCGCTAATCTCCTGTGGCGTGTAAAATCGGTCGTCGATTTTCACACGTGGGGTGTTGTTCTCTCCCTTGACCACTTCATAAGGAACACGTGAGCGCTCCTGTTTCACCTCATCAAATGAGTTGCCCATGAACCGCTTAATACTGAAGATAGTCTTCGTTGGGTTCGTGATGGCTTGACGTTTTGCTGGCTCACCTACCTTGCGCTCACCTCCTTCGATGAAGGCAATGATTGAAGGTGTTGTTCGCTTTCCTTCTGAGTTGGTGATGACAACTGGCTCGTTGCCTTCCATGACAGACACGCAGCTGTTCGTGGTCCCCAGGTCAATTCCAATGATTTTGCTCATAGTGTTCAGATTCCGTTTGCAATGATTTGACCTTCTCTTGTCAAGGAGTGTGCCGCAATCGGAAATGGGTTTGATGGCTGTCAAGTGTGGCAGAAGCCAATCCCGTGAACTGACAAAAAGGCCTTGTCAGATCCGAAATCATCCTGTTTTGACCGACATCGTGTCAGTTTTCCGTGTGTGTTTGCTTCAAGGTGTGGACCAATGCTTTAAAATAATCTGTTGCATGCAGCATCCGACTTCCATACCAGCTAAATGCTTCTCCATCCACTAAAATGGGGGCGCCGATGTTCGCGCTGAATTCAGACAGGTGCTTCTCTTTGAATGGAAAAGGTTCCGTAGGCAGCATGATCCAATCTGCTTTCGTTTCCAGCCATTCTTGGCTATCTGGCTGCGGGTAGCGTCCTTCCGTCCATTGCCCGCCGACGTTTTCGATGCCCCACCATCGCATAACATCGCTGATATACGTGTCGCTGCCTGCAATCATCAGAGGCGCTTTCCACACAACATATGCGGCTTTAGAATGAATGGGGCGTTTCGTGCCCCAAGCTTCTTGAATTCGACGGACCCAAAGCTCGCCGGCTTCCGGCTTCCCAACGGCCAAAGCAATGCGTTTCGCTTCATTCCAGGCACTTTCTACAGTGCGCACATCGGTCAGGAGTACCGTGCAAAACGCTTGGCATGCTTCAACTTGTTCCCGATCATTTTCCTCAAGGTTGGCAATGATGAGGTCCGGTTTTAGGTCGGCGATTCTAGAAGGTTTGATACTTTTTGTACCTCCGATGTTTTCAATGTGCTTGACGTTATCATCTGGTCGAACACAGAACTTTGTTCTTCCCACGACGTGAGCCTCAATATCCAAAAGGTATTCCGTCCAACTCGGTACAAGGCTCACGATGCGCATGAGGCAA
>CAWVYB010000137.1:0-6213 GCA_963934215.1 uncultured Flavobacteriales bacterium
TACGCGACGCAACATGCCGCTCGCGCCTATCTCGCACAGGTTCATTTTCAAATGGGAGACTATACCCTGGCCACATCGTATGCTTCTTCTATCATCGAATCAGGAGACTTTACGCTGGACGAGGACCTCGACCGTTTTGAAACGGACATGATCAACACTGAAACAGTCTTTGGAATTGTCAGCCAACCCAATGATTTCAGGAGTTCTTGGTTTCGTGACAATCTGCGTTCAGACAATACAAGCTCTCCCCAATTGGCATTCAGCGAAGACTTTGCATTCTTCATGAGCCTTTCTGGAGCAGGTGACGCACGCTCTCAATGGTATACTCCTGGTACGCGAGCGCTTTGCAATCGATTCAACAACAAAGAATACTTCAACATTCCATTGGCACACTTGACCTTAATGCATCTGATTCGTGCAGAGGCATTGGCTGAAATCGGTTTGGAATTGTCCACGGCCATTGCCGACATCAATGCCATTCGAGATCGGGCGTATGGACCCGGTAATTTTAGTTTACCAGAGTCAGCTACGGCTGAAGAAATCCGAGATGCCGCTCGTGAAGAATTTCGAAAGGAAACTGCGGGTGAAGGCCATTGGACGGACCAGTTGTTACGCAGAGGAGCCATGGGCGAAGACATTCTCATTCGGGATGCCTCTTGGGACTGTCCAGGAATGTCGCTTCAATTCTCCAATTCAGAAAACACGGTGGACGGCTTCGTCCTCAACGAAGAAGGCGGTTGTCTTTAAATCGAAATCATGATGCTACAATCCACACGCTTCACCACTGCATTGACCTTACTCGTCTGCAGCACACTCATCTTCGCTTTAAATTCCTGCAAACCAGAGGTTACCGGTGAATTGGGCGAGCCATTTGACAAGGTCGAGGGCATGATCGGCACCTGGGAACTCCAGGCCTTTACACAACAAGACCTCAACAGCCCCATTAAGGAGACCCGCGATCTTAGTGATTTTTTCCTCGACGGAATCGCAACGCCTTTGCAAATCACCTTTGATGCCAACCGCAACTATTCCGTCGCCATTGAATTGGGAAAGAATTACTTCGGTGAGGGCGGAACCTGGGGGTTTGATGATGATTTGTATCCAAGTTATCTACAGCTCTACACAGTCTCCGACACCCTACAGTACAACTTGGGTGGCATGGTACGGAGCTTTGACCAATCCATGCGGATTGAGTACAGAAGGGACTGCAACGATGCGCCCACCAATATTTACACGTTCGAATTCAACCGAATCAATTGATTCTCATGAAGAAGCTACTCACCATTTTACTGGCCGTGTCTCCAGCATTCCTAGCGCATGCTCAAAAAGCTTACGTTTTGCCTTCTCCTACCGATGCCAACTCTGAGATGACCTTGTTCATCGACATGAATCAAAGCGAAGATGGAATTCAAGGCAACGGTTTATCAGGGATTCTCGATGCTTTTCCAGATACCACGGTGTATTTGTGGACTTGGGATCCATCAGGTCCAGCTGCGGGCAATGGCGATTGGGACAACTCCGCAGACCACCAAGCATTGACCAAAGTGGGACCCAAGTTGTATGCTATGACCTTTGTACCCACTGACTATTATGGTGTGGATGGCCCCACGCTTTTCTCGAGAGGCATCTCGTGTTTGGCCAAATTGAGAAGTGGTATGGCGATGGAAGGTTTTGCCTTTGAGGCCAAATCCGAAGACATGCATGTCGATATCGTTCCTGAATTGTGCAATGGCCGCATCTGTATCTTTCCTGAATTGCGGGAACGCGATGATTACCTCACGTTGACCTACAACAACGACAAAGAGGTGCAATATGAAGGTTTGCAAGACATGGGTGAGGATGAGTGTTACCTCTATCTGCTCGGCAAAGTGGACTTGTTCACCGACTATGAATACGTCCCCTTGGAATTGGTGACCTCAACGCCTGAATTGAAGTTGACTGCTATGGGCGACGGTAAATTCAGGACAACCATGATTCCTGAGGATTTTTTCGCTTCTGTTTTGATGGAAGGAGAAACACTCAGTGAAATCTACTTTTACATCGTTCGAGAAGGATTTACGTATCCTCCTGGTCCTCCTCCCTATCAGATCATCTCGTTTTTAGATTGCGAATGAACCTGCGCATCATCTCAGGAGTCTCGACCCTGCTCGTTTTCGGTTTACTGGGAGCTTGTAAAACTGAAAACAGAGGGTATAACCTGCAACAACCGTTCACTCCTATTCAGCTTCTTTCAGACTCAACGGCCGTCATTTTGGATGACTTTCTTGGGAATGAATTGCTGATTGATTCTGTTTTTTATGGACGTCGGAAAGTCAACATTCTGCCCATCGAGAATTCACAGAACGGGAAGATCACACTTTACCAACAACCCCAAGGAGGTCTCGGGGTATTGGCCATTTGGTCCAATGGAGACCACTGGGAAATCCCTGTGTTTCCTTCTGAAATGGAACAGGTCCAATTTCGCATGGATGGGTATGATAATGCACAATCAATCTTCTTAAAAGGTGCCATGAACGGGTGGAGTTCAACAGCGAGCCCGCTCACATATGATGGCACGGGTTGGACGTGTCCTTTTGAGCTCCCTCGCGGAAAGCATGCGTATCAATTGATCATCGATGGTCAAGAACAAGCAGACCCCACCAACCCCAACAGCGTTCCCAATGGATTTGGGGCACTCAACTCCATCTTACAAGTAGGCAATGAGACCGCCCATCTACCTATCTCGGTGCGCACTATTGGATCCACGAGCCGTACCACGAAGTTTCTCATCACCACCTCCCCAGGAGCACTGATCCATGGTTTTTGGGACTCCAAACTTTTTGCCTTTCGCCAGGCCGATTCAACGGGTCTCGTATCCTTAGGTATTCCATCGATCGCTTTCGGAAAAGATCGCTCACACATCCAATTTTGGGCCCATAGCCAAGACCAACGTAGCCAAGAGGTCGTGATCCCTTTGAATCAAGGCATGCCCATTTCAAATGCGGAGGACTTGAGTCGAAGTGACCGGCATGCGATGGTCATGTATTTCTTGATGGTGGACCGATTTGAAAACGGAAACAGCCAAAATGACCTCCCTACAAACGACTCCGGGATTCACCCGCGCGCACAGTATCAGGGAGGGGATTTTACGGGGATTCAAAATCGACTGAGTTATCTCGATTCATTGGGGACCAATACCGTTTGGGTTTCCCCCATCACCCCGAACCCCCGAGATGCTTGGGGGTTTTGGACTGATCCAAGCACAGAATTAACAAGTAAGTTTAGTGCCTACCATGGCTATTGGCCCATCCAATCCAGTGGCACAGATGCTCGTTTTGGAAGCATGGACGAATTCCATGGCCTGGTAGATGACATCCACGATCGCGGCATGAACATCCTGGTTGATTATGTAGCCAACCATGTGCACCAAGACCATCCTGTGTACCAGCAGCATCCGGATTGGGTGACCTCCCTTTATTTGCCTGATGGAACCATGAATACCCAATTATGGGATGAACAGCGTCTAACGACCTGGTTTGACACCTTCATGCCGACCTTGGATTTGGAGCGGCCCGAAGTGGTCCATACAATGACAGACAGCGCCATGTGGTGGGTTCATCAGACCGATATCGATGGATTCCGACACGATGCCACCAAACACATCCCTGAACGCTTTTGGCGGGAATTGACGGCTAAGATGAAGCGCACCGGTTCAAATGGCAGCCACACGCCCTTGTTCCAAATTGGAGAGACGTATGGAAGCCCTGAGCTAATCGCTCAGTATATCTCCTCGGGGATGCTCGACGCCCAATTTGACTTCAACCTCTACGATGCATTGGTCGCCTCTTTGTCCGACCCTCAAGGCTCCTTGTCCGATTTGATTGATGTCGCGAATCAAAGTTTGCACGTGTATGGAGCACATCACCTCATGGGCAACATTACCGGCAATCAGGACAGGCCGCGTTTTGCCTCGTTGGCCGACGGCTCTCTATTCCCAGGTGAAGACACCAAATTGGCCGGATGGACTCGTGATATCCAACACCAAGGAACCGATGGCTATTTGCGCATGGGCTACCTCATGGCATTTTTGATGTCCACTCCAGGCATTCCTTGCATTTACTACGGGGACGAGATTGCAGACGTTGGTGGCAATGATCCTGACAACAGAAGAATGATGCGCTTTGATGAATGGAATGAATCCGAAACGGCGGCTTGGCAAAACACCTCCGATTGGGTCCACCTGCGGCGGAGCCGCATGAGCATGCTCTATGGCCAAACGGCCTATCGAGAAATCGAACCAGGCGTTTTGGAGATTCGACGAAGCTATCTAGATGAAGAGACAGTAGTTGTGATCAACACCACAGACGACGCGGTGCTTCTATCCAACCCACAGCAAGAAGTCTATCGTGTAATGATCGGGGAAAATCCAATTGAGCAGAATATCATTAAAGTGCCTGCAGCATCGACAATGGCATTGGACGTTGCATCCGCTAACTCCTAAGGACGTTCAATCCTCGATCACAGCTTCGTCTAAGACATAGCGGTCGCGAAGTTCCCACTGACCACTCCCGTCGTTGATCAATCGATCCATCCGGAGTTGGCCAGGCAAGCGCTGAATGCGCAACTCGATGAGCACGGCACGTCCCGATTCACTCCCTCCCCGACTCATCACAACCTGTGGTCCCGTATTGTCCACAAACCACGTTGATGACACCGGCTTATTGTCCTCTAGGGAGGTCATCTTGACTTGCTCATTTTGCGCATCCCAACTCCACATTTCTACACGTTCTCGAATTCCATCGTCTCCAGAAATTGCAAATTGCAATACGAATCCATCCTCACTTCCATTGCGCAATCCGTCGAGTCGAATATCATGAGTCGCCAGAATTTCACTGTCCACAATCTCCAACCGTCCGACATACGTTCCTTCAAGGGCAAACATCCAATCCGGTGTTTGGGCGCTGGTCTGCATTGCAAAAAAACACGACAAGAACAGCATTACTATTGAAAAGGGCTCCTTAAAATGATTCATATCGTCCTGTTTTTGTTCTGACAAAGAAAGCGTCATTACCTTAGCTTCATGATGAAGAAATTGAATTTTGTTCTCTTAGCCTTGGTGGTATCCTTGGCTGCCCTCGCTCAACCCACTTGGGAAGTAGGCAATACAACTCTAACAGAATACAACCTGGTCACAGGTGTCCAAATCCCGTGGGAAATTCTTTGGGGGCCTGACGGCCATCTCTGGATGACTTCTCGCAAGGGTGAAGTGCTGCGCATTGACCCGGCCTCAGGAAATTACACCGTCGTGTTGGAAAAGACCGTCATGAATGGTGGCAATGGAGAACCTGGAATGTTGGGCATGGCCATGCATCCGGATTGGGACACCACTCCGTTGGTCTACATCGTTTATTGCACTGGTAATGGAGGCAATGGCATCGAGCACTTGAGTTCGTTTGAATGGAATGGAAGCGAATTGGTCAATGAAGAGGAAATTCTCACTATCCAAGCGGGCGGCATCCACAATGGAAGTCGACTGCTTGTATTGCCGGACAATACCTTGCTCATGACCACGGGGGATGTCGGATCATCATCCAATTCTCAAAACATGAATTCACTTCAGGGCAAGACGCTTCGTCTCAATCTGGATGGATCTGTTCCCGATGACAACCCTTTCCCAAATTCACTGGTTTACACCTTTGGAAACCGGAACAGCCAAGGCTTGGCTCTCGGTGAAAATGGCGTCATCTATAGCTCGGAGCATGGACAAAACTCAAATGACGAGTTCAACATTGTAACGGCCGGTGGAAACTACGGCTGGCCAAATGTCGAAGGGTTTTGCAACACGTCTGCAGAGCAAACTTTTTGCGCGGAAAATGATGTAGTCGAACCGCTCGATGCCTGGTCACCTTGCATCGCTGTCAATGGCATTGAGTTTTACAACCACGAAGCCATTCCAGAATGGCAGAACAGCGTTTTGATGTCCGTATTGGGTGGTTTAGGCGGACAATACGAGCGCCTCAGTGTTCTCCACCTCAGCGAAGACGGATTGAGCGTTACAAGTGAAGATCAGTATTTCTCGAGCTTCAATCAACGCGTTCGAGACGTTGCTGTCAACCCGAATACGGGATCTGTATATGTCGCTCTCAATGGCACATCGTATCCAGGAAGTGGGCCGAACATCATCAAAGAGTTTCGAAATGAAGCGTTCGGAACGGGCGTTGCCGGTCAGGCAGC